>CAZAHL010000025.1:0-38686 GCA_964484845.1 uncultured Chryseolinea sp.
AAAAAGCTTAGGGAAATTCTTGGGCCGTTGTACAGAGAACACGCTGAATTAAGATATTGAAAAGTGACACTTTATGTTGCCCTCGTTTGAAATACATTACCGGGTAGCTGGGTAAGTGTGGGCACTTGACTGGTATTACCCACTGGCTATGCGCCGTCTCCTTAAAGTATCTAAACCGTCTACAAGTAATTGGTGCCGAGATGTGTATGAAAGTACGGTCACTTACGACAAAATCGTATTTTATGTGCAGGTGTTCCATAGGCTCTATATCATTATCCTTTTCAATTCTCGCGTGTTCTTTTAGTCAATCCCTCTTATCCTTTTTATTTCTAACAGGAATTGGGCTATTTTAAGAGCGAAAAGGGAGTTTATGAAGAAAATTGGATTTTTGTCCTTTGGACATTGGGCTAATCGGCAAGGTTATCAAGCCCGTACAGCAAGCGACACGTTGCTTCAGTCGATAGACCTGGCAGTGGCTTGCGAAGAAATGGGGTTGGATGGCGCGTATTTCCGCGTGCATCATTTCGCGGCTCAGCTGTCATCACCATTTCCTTTATTGTCAGCTATCGGCGCGAAGACAAAAAAGATTGAGATTGGAACCGCCGTGATCGATATGCGCTATGAAAATCCGCTGTACATGATCGAAGATGCTGGAGCAGCTGATCTGATATCTGGCGGAAGACTCCAGTTGGGTATTAGCAGAGGTTCGCCAGAACAGGTAATTGACGGGTGGCGTTATTTTGGTTATGAACCCGCTGATGGAGAAACTGATGCAGACATGGGACGTCGTAAAGCGTTAGAATTTCTGGATAAGTTAAAAGGCGTTGGATTTGCCCAACCTAATCCATATCCGATGTTCCCGAATCCCCCGGGATTGTTACGATTAGAACCGCATTCCGAAGGATTGCGCGACCGTATATGGTGGGGCGCTGCTTCCAATGCTACAGCAGTCTGGGCAGCTGAGAACGAAATGCATCTTCAAAGTTCTACTTTGAAATTTGATGAAAGTGGCAAACCTTTCCACGTGCAGCAGGCAGAGCAAATCAGATTGTACAAAGAAGCCTGGAGAAAGGCTGGTCACAAGCGTGAACCAAGAGTGTCAGTAAGCCGGTCCATTTTTGCATTGGTAACCGACCAGGATAGGTATCTCTTTGGACAGGAAACTAACCGGAAAGATCAAATCGGTTTTATTGAGAGCGATAGACGTGCAATTTTTGGAAGAAGCTATGCAGCGGAGCCGGATACGTTAATTAAGGAATTGGCTGCTGACGAAGCTATCCGGGAGGCAGACACGGTTCTTCTGACTATACCCAATACCCTAGGCGTTGATTACAATGTGCACGTACTGTCTTCAATTTTGAAACATGTCGCGCCGGAACTAGGTTGGCGGTGATTTTCAGTAGTCAAAAAATGGATTTAGGAAAGTTCGACATTCGTTTTACCACGGAGATCTAAAAAGTAGTTAATAATGAACAGTCTTTTCAGAAAAATAATAGGCATTGGAAGTTTCTTACTGCCGATACTATCCACAGCCCAGTCATGGATACCACCTGCCGACTCAGAGAGATGCCCTTGTAAATGGGGCGCCAACGATGAAAGAGGTTCGGCTAACCACATGAAACCTGAAACGGTATTGAGAGCCGCACGATTGGTGAAAAAAGGGCAAGTCATTGAACTAGGACATATACTAAGTGCCAGTATGCCTTTTTCAGGAACTCCAGGGACAAGGAGCTTTAATGTCCTTACCAAAAGAACCTTTGTGAATCCTCAATCGAACAAAAGAGGAAGCAACGAAGAATATATCACCGGCGAAATGGGTCAAATAGGTACTCAGTTTGACGGATTCGCCCATCAAACAATTGGCAACACATTATACAACTGTTATACGTTAGATAGCATTGCAACTCGCAATGGATTTAGAAAACTGGGCATCGAAAAAGTGGGCGCATTAATAACAAGAGGTGTTTTGATAGATATTGCGGACTTAAAAGCCGTTGAAGTGCTGCCAGTAAATTATGAAATTACAGTCAATGATATTCAGCAAGCGTTAGCCAAACAAAAATTAGAGATTTTGCCCGGCGATGCCGTTATAATTCATACTGGTCACGGCAAATTGTGGGATACCGACAAAGTCGGTTTTACGAAAGCGCAAGCGGGCATTGGCGTGGAAGCCGCTCTTTGGTTGGCCAAAAAAGATCCCATGCTGGTGGGATCAGATAATAGTGCAATAGAAATTAACCCCAATCCTGATGCTAAAGTTTCTTTGCCCGTACACCAAATCATGTTGGTTGTGAATGGCATTCACTTGCTTGAAAATATGAAATTAGATGAATTGGTGAAAAGTGGCGTTCGGGAATTTCAGTTAATTGTACAACCTCTAAAAATTCAAGGTGGAACCGGTTCCACTGTGGCACCCGTGGCTGTATTCTAGATCAAAAAATCGCTCACTATTTCTAAACATTCCTGCAGCTTGAATTTGGTATCTGGCCGTTCAACGCGCCACAGATGATCCAACTCACCTTTTAACTTCTCTAACCTTCTCGCGTGATTAGGGACGTTTCATAGTTATTTAGACGAGCAGATTTCGGAGGAAAATCGTACAAAAGCCAACTTAATCAGTTTGCCCTATGTAATAGGTTTGAACGCCTTCCGAAAATCACTTCCAGGTAGATAAAGTCTCGTAGATCGTCAATCTTTCAAAGCCACTTTCTGAATTCACTCACAGAACGAGCAGCGAATCAAAATGCGTATCTTCGCATTAAACCTGGATGAACATAATTAATCACAAACGAATTTGATCAACATGAAGAAGATAATCTTGATTGTAGCAGTATTCCTAATATGCGCAACTTCATTCGCACAAATTTTAAAACCTGTAAAATGGTCTTATGCCTCCAAACGGATCAATGATAATGAAGCGATCGTGTTCATAAAGGCAACGATGGAAAAGAGTTGGCACATCTATTCACAAACGGTTCCTGATGGCGGTCCAGAGGCTACGAGTTTTTCATTCAGTGCCTCAAACGACTATAAACTAAAGGGTAAGACAAGCGAGCCTGAACCCATTACCAGGTTTGTGAACGCATTTAAGATGAAGCTAAGCTATTTCGAAAATTCTGTTGTATTCCAACAGCGGATTACCCAGGCTGGAGGTTCTCCAACAGTTAAAGGCAAAGTTGTCTATATGGTTTGTAACGACATGCAATGTTTGGCGCCCGATGAGGTAGAGTTCAGCCTTCCAGTAAAGTAGCCAGTTTAATATGAGATTCATTTCAAGATTATTAACAATAATATTTCTCTTGGGGTTGATGGCTACTACTGCGAATGTGCAGGACAGCCTCCTCCAATATGACGATACAAAATATTCTCAAAACTGATAGTCAGTACGTTAAAGGTGTCGCGCAACAAACTAGCAACAAAAAACACCTAATCATCGCTAAGAAAAACTAAAGATCCCGAAAGAGATTTTAGGTGTTTTGTTGGCGTAACAAAGGTAGATAGTCTCGAGTAGATCGTCAAGAAGTAGTCTTGATAATCGAAGTTTACATCACATCGAGTAACAACTAATAGCAAAGAAATGTAATGTCAACAATCATCAAACAATAAATTCGTTTTCCATGAGACGGATTAATCCTTTGATGCCTCCATAATCTCCAGTGCGATCGCGCCATACTGAATGCGGATGAACCAGTCTTAGGAAAGTCCCTGCGGGATAATGTCTGGAGATTGTCAAATAATTGATATCTTGACCTACATGCGCGTCGCACCCGTAAGTTGTAAGCCAGACAGGTTAATAGATCTCGAAACAGAATTTTCTATGAAGAATCAAAGTAAGATGCTGACAATAGTTGCAGTAGTTGTTTCCTTTTTATCGCCGGACGTTAAAAGTCAATCCTATCAATACAGCGTCAACCTTAAAAACATTTCGGATGATAAAGTTAAAGTAGATCTGCTCTGTCCGAAATTAAATACAGATGAAGTTGATTTTGTATTCCCTATATCCGTTCCGGGGTACTATAATATCAAACTTCAATACGGTGATCTTGTCAGTTTTCTGACAGCCCTTGACAAAGATGGACACATTTTACCGATGGTGAAAAAATCCGCAAACCGATGGACGATTGCGAAAGCTCGGCAAATTCATAAAATACAATATGCAGTTGATGATGTTTGGGAGGTAAAGGATCGATTTTCGCACTGGATGCCGGCAGAAAATATCTTCTCGAAAGACACGGTCTTTCTAATAAACGGAGGCGCTACGTTTGGATATTTTGAGAACGTCAGCAATGTGCCTGTCACCATTGAAATTAACTATCCGGATCACCTTTATCCTGCAAGCGGCGCCAAGTTAAATAGCATTGCCCCAGGAAAGATCAGTTATACCGCTAAGAACTACTATGAATTAATTGACAATCCTATATTGTTCACTTCAACAAAACCGTTGGAATTCCAGGTCGCGAATGCAGATGTTATCGTATCGGTATACTCTACGAATGTTGAAATGAGCAATAAGGAAATTGCTGACGCACTGAAACAAGTCATTCAGAACATCGCTTCGTACTTAAATAATCATCTTCCAACGGACAGATATGCCTTCCTGGGATATTTCTATTCAGGAGACATCTTCGCCAGCGCGCAGCTTGAGCACAATAGTTCTGCAGTATTTGTTTACCCTGAAAACTGGGATGAAAAAATATTGGGCGGTTCGTTTAAGGATAATTTGAATGTGACCAGCTATCATGAGTTCTTCCATATTCTTGCCCCACTGAACATTCATTCAAACGAAGTGTTGCACTTTGATTTTACAAATCCCACGATGTCTAAACATTTGTGGCTGTACGAAGGCATGACAGAATATCTTTCATATCACGTTCAATTAAATCAACACGTTAGGACCCTGGAGATGTTTTGCGCAGACATAGAAGGGTTTGTCACTGAAATGAAAGAATACAGGTCGGATGTTTCGTTAACCGAAGTAAGCCTCAAGACTTACGGAGAATTGGGCGACGAGTATGACAATGTTGAATTAAAAGGCGTATTGGTCAACCTGCTTCTGGATATACGGTTAGCGGAACTCTCCAGAAAAAAGTACTCAGCCGCACGGCTGATG
Organism: uncultured Chryseolinea sp.; assembly: GCA_964484845.1. GTDB lineage: Bacteria > Bacteroidota > Bacteroidia > Cytophagales > Cyclobacteriaceae > Chryseolinea. The sequence continues at coordinate 5,111 of CAZAHL010000025.1, forward strand.
CAGGATCTTGTCATCAATTATGGTAAAGCAAAGGCGTTCAGCGATAACGAGCTCTTTGATGTCATTGCTACTATGACCTATCCGGAGATTAGGACATTCTTTTCGAAATACGTTGAAGGAATTGAACCACTTCCATTGAAGGAATATTTGCAAAAAATCGGGCTTAACTATGATGCCGAGAAAAATAAGATTTCGATTAGAGCTGACCCGTCAACAGAACAGGCTGCGCTCAGAGAGTATTGGATGAACCATTAGCATTGCTGCTGTGTCAACTAGCCCACAACCGATGTTTGGGTATCTCACTTCCCGATACAAAATGTGCCCTTCATTGATAGTCAGTGTGTTTGCTGATTCGAGTAACAAAATGGTAACAAAAATTGCCGAAGCATCCCTCAACATCCCTAAGGAAAATGTTGTCGCTTTTGTTACCGATGACAAAGTTAAACACAGTGACGCAGATAATGAAAATTTGGTTTTACATCATCTGAACCGGCTGAAGATTGCTCACTCAACATAATTTTGTCTGGTTACAATCGACTTTCACGCTTCATCAACGGAGGCGAGGTTCGTTCCATAAATTTGGTGATAGCCAACTCCCTCAGATGAGCTGCATTCCTTAACCCGTAAGCTAAAGCTTGTTTAAGTTACACTACATGCAGTTCGATTGAATACGGAGGGCGTGCTAGATAGATGTCGCCAGGATTCTGAAAGAGTCTCTTCGGTGGTCCGTGTGATGGGAGGGAAGTGGGGAAAAAAAATTCTTGGGATAGAAAGACACTCCCTCTCTTGTCAAGCTTTAGTTCGTTTGGTGCAGTGCCTGTATTTCTTCTCTTGGGTTAGATCTTACTTATCGCCAAATATTTTATCTACAAGTTTTTGAATTATTGGACCGATGATTAAAATGGTTGGGATAACAATTAAATAAGATATGCCCCAGGATTTTAACCATATTCCTAAAAATTTCTCTGAGAACCCCATATTCAAATAAATTAAGGTATAAGAGATAATAGCTGTTGTTACACTCCCCATAATGAGGGCGAATATTATTTTTTGTTTCATTTTAAATGGACATTTTAGTATTGCTAATCACCAAATTAGAAGTTGTATGTGCAGCAAGTTTCCTATGCTGAAATACGGTAGTATACTTAGTTTAAAGAATCCATCAGGCAATCAATCGCGTCATCCAGCATTAGAGATCCGGAGTGATCATCTATTATGTCTTTGTGAATTATATTGAGCGATGCAAACCCGTGTACCATAGCAATTGATGTATAACACTTACGTTTCAGAAAAGTATCTGTATGATTTTCGTTTCCACACGCCTTCGTAATGGCTTGATTTATCGAGTTGATAAACGCTATCATTTCCGGAAACAGTGGCTCTGATTCATTTAGCTTCATTCCAGTCTCCTGCATAAGAAGATACAATTCCTTTTCATTGATTGTGAAATGCCAATAGGTGGTTAGCATTGCTTTTAATCTATGCTTCGGGTCAACTATGTTCTTGCAGGTTCTATCTATACTTGCATTCAGCTGTTGATATCCCAATTTGGCCAGATCAACTAATAGTGCCTCTTTGTTTTTGAAATACAGATACATCGCAGTAGCAGAATATTCAATATTGTTAGCCAATCTTCTTAGACTCAACGACTGATAGCCTTCGTCTCTTACAATGCTCAACGCTGCATGAAGAATTTCTTTATGCATGTTCAGCCTATTCCTTGCTTTTCTTTCTTTAATTCCCATTATTCATTTCGAGAAGAATACGATTCGTTTACACCTTGCATACTTCCTGGGGATCAGGACGAATCACTCACGTGTCTCTTCCTAATTCCCAGAGGTACAAGTTCTTTATTCCAGGGAATCACCATCTTGGTATACCGGGTTCGGGTACTTATAAAAACCTTCCTTAGGATATACCGAGAATAGCTGTGACCCAGAGTAGTTCCTGTGATTTAATTATTTGATTGTTTCTCTGACTGTTCTTTCAGCCTAATTAACCAATTATGAAGATCTTTACGAACCATATTAGGTGCGAAAATTTTCTCCAGTTTTGTTTTAGGTCCATTTTGCGATTCGTCTGAAATAACCTTGCAGCCTTCTGCGGTTGGGATAATCATCCATGCATTATAAATGGTAATTTTTTTATTATCGGTTTCCCCCAGCCAAGCTACGTTATAAGGAGGTTTGAATTCCTTTATAGTTGACGTGAATTTACCTGCCGGAGACCAGAGAAAAACACTAGATGAATTAAGCTTACCATCAGGTGAATTTAGCAGCTTAATACGTTCAGCTTTTTTGTTCAATTCTGGCCATTTGGCGGCATTGATGAAAATATCCCAAACCACTTGAGGCGAAGCTTTAATGTCTATTTCGTTGTGGATGAAAAAATCAGACTCAGATGGTTTAAACCCTTCCGGCCAGTTGATTTTTTCGGAATAAGGTAAACTTGATTGAACTACTTTTTTGTGTGAATAACGAAAGGAAAGTAGAGATGACATAATAGTTGTTGTTTTCATTGTATTTGTTGTTTTCTTTTTTTTGAATATTTCTTAAGTACTCGCAGAGTCTTCGGGAACGAGACTCTGCGCAAGGCATCAGAGTCCCTTGCAGGAGACTCTGCTGAGACTAAAAAAATACTCTCTTGCAAGCTTTGGTTCGTGGGTCGGCTTGTAGCGTCTTGCAAGAGTGTTTTTTTTTGTGAGTTGGCTGTTATTTGTTTAAAAAGTCCAATGCCTTTTTCACAAACTCTTCGTGATACTGGAAAATACCACCATGACCAGCATCTTTGTAAACAATTATCTCGGAATTTTTTATACGCCTTTTTAATTCGTATGAATTACTGCTCGGTATCATTTTATCGTTTTCACCATTTACAATCAAAACAGGTTGCTTAATCACAGATAAATCTTGCGGTGCCTGAAGACCCCAGGCTTCTATTGCATTAAGTTGAAATTTCAGATGTTTTAGTTTGAACTTTTTGTCTCTGTCATCTTTCCGTTCCTTTAGCCGGGCTAAAAACTCTCTTGCCGATTTATGACCGTTTGCATTACTATTGAAGAAGTGATAAAATTTAGGGTCTCTAAAAGTTAAATATCCTTTAATAATACCTTTGTAAACGATGGATTTGTGATTGCTTATGCCCTCGCCACCGGCAGGTCCTGTTCCTGCAAGAATTGCTTTGCGAACAAGTTGTGGTTCACGAAGTAAAATTTCCTGCGAAATGAAACCTCCTATTGAAAATCCGAAAAGGTCAACTTGCTGATATCCGAGTGCCTTAATGAAAGCTATTGCATCTGTAGCCATTTCAGAAATAGTTTGCGGGGTTGTTCCTTTTGTTGCTCCAACTCCACGATTGTCAAAACAAATTATCTGATGTTTTGCTGCAATGGCATCCATAATTCTCGGGTCGCAGTTATCCATTGTTGCAGTTAAGTGATTGAGAAAAATTATCGGTATGCCCGAATTATTTTCGCCAAGCTTGCGATAATAAAAATCTGTGCCTCCAACATTGATGGATTGTGTTTTTACATTTTTGAAACTCATTATTGTATTTTTTAATGAATTACTATTTTGATTGTTCGTTTGTGCAATTGATGTCACTATTGTGCTAATAATTAACAAAAACAGGATGGAAATACTTTTCATTTTTTATTCTTGATTTTTTAGACCGTTACTTTATTTATGTTTTTTCAATTGAGTTTCATTCGCAATATCCTGTAAGGAAGTTTATTTATTGTTTTCCCATTATTGAATAAAGGACTCCATTGTATCTGCGAGCAGGAAATGTATAAGTAACCATTGCTGATACTGTAGCTATCGGGCCAGATGAGTTGATTCCTGTCTCCTATTAGTGTCGTCATTTTTTTATCCGTTCCCATACGCACAATACTATATTTCTCCAGATCGCCTAAGTATAGATTTCCACTAGCGTCAAATTCCATTCCATCTGTGGTGATAAAGCGGCCGAGGTTTTCTACTCCCACTTCTATGTCCTTATCACTTGTTTTAAAATTGCGTAGCAATGCAGTGGAGATACGGGAAAGTTTATCATCGGTCAATGGCTTGTAATACAACCACGCTTTGTCGGGCGTAAGGGCGATTCCGTCGGCATTGATTTTTACCGGGCCCTTTGCATTTGTCCATTCTTTTCCGTCAATGATAAAATGATAAGCAGTATCCGATAATACCGATGGATGTTTTGAAAGTACCAATCTAGATGCTCCGGAATTTATATTTAATACCACTATGCCGCCATCGGCCGAACTGGTGAGATAAGCGAAACCGTTCTCATTGTCAATGCGGATATCATTGATATAACTTTTCGGACCTGCTACGTTTGCAGGGAAACGATAAATGCGCTCTACGCTGTCTGTGTGAAGGTTGATCTTTACTACTTTATTGCTTTGTTGGTACACATCACCCAGACCGATACCCGCCGGGTCTACTACCCACAGGTAACCCTTATCATCAGCAAACACAGCCTGTACACAAACAAACCGGTTAGCACCATCATCTCCTTTTTTAAAGCTGTTCCACTTTGCGTTAGGGTAAGCAGTGGCTTTACCATTACTTCCAACTTCCACCACAGACCATAAATGTTTGTCAGTCCAGTTGGGATAACTCACAAATAACCGCTTGCCGTCATGGGATGCTGCGACACCTGTAAAAAGATAAGTGCTGTCGCTGAAGACAGTTTCAAGCTGTGCCTTGGTGACTGAATCTTTCAGTTGAGATTCTTTTTTGTTGAGTTTTGTTCTGCTGACCATCAGAACAGGAACCAAGCACAATTATAAACAGTGCCGCCAATTGAAAAATGGATTGTTTTTTCATTTCTATTTTTTTAATTAATTCTACTTTAACAAGTTTAATAGGTGTTGTTTTTTCGTTTAGGCATTCTTTGCTCCAAAGAGAGATAGTTCCTGTGATTTAATTATTTGATTGTTTTTCTGACTGTTCTTTCAGCCTAATCAACCAATCATGAAGATCTTTACGAACCATATTAGGGGCAAAAATTTTCTCCGTTTTTGTTTTAGGTCCATTTTGCGATTCGTCTGAAACAACCTTGCAGCCTTCTGCGGTTGGGATAATCATCCATGCATTATAAATGGTAATTTTTTTATTATCGGTTTCCCCCAGCCAAGCTACGTTATAAGGAGGTTTGAATTCCTTTATAGTTGACGTGAATTTACCTGCCGGAGACCAGAGAAAAACACTAGATGAATTAAGCTTACCATCAGGTGAATTTAGCAGCTTAATACGTTCAGCTTTTTTGTTCAATTCTGGCCATTTGGCGGCATTGATGAAAATATCCCAAACCACTTGAGGCGAAGCTTTAATGTCTATTTCGTTGTGGATGAAAAAATCAGACTCAGATGGTTTAAACCCTTCCGGCCAGTTGATTTTTTCGGAATAAGGTAAACTTGATTGAACTACTTTTTTGTGTGAATAACAAGAGGAAAGTAGCAATGACAGACTCGTTAAGCTAACGAGTATAAATAATTTTGTTGTTTTCATTGTATAGGATGTTTGATTTATAATTTAATCACGATTTAATACTTGCGAGATTCTTTTTGATTTTCATCATGATATTATCCGGTGTGATACGCGGCAGGTTTGAATTAAACCAGTTTTGAAAACCAACAACTTTTTTCCCTTTTCCGTGTAAAAGATGTTTCACACCTTGCTCTGCTACCACTTTTGGATGCATTGGCTTACTGCTTTTATAATGATTTGTGGAGTGCATTTTATCTGTAGTAAAACCAGTATCAGTCGTGCCGGGGTAAAGAGATGTAACGATTACGCCAGTGCCGTCCAATTCGGCAGCAAGTGTTTCACTAAATGCCAATATGAAAGCTTTAGTAGCAGAGTAAACAGAGTAATAAGGAAATGGTAAAAATGAAAGCACTGAACCCACATTCATAATTTTACCCGCCTTACGGCTTACCATATCTTTTGCAAATAGTTTGGTAAGTGCTACCACACTGGAAACATTTAACTCAATCATTTTGAGTTCTTCTTCCAGTGATGTTTCAATAAATTTCCCATAGTTACCTACTCCGGCGTTGTTGACCAGAGCAGTTACCAAAAGCTTTTCTTTTTGCACGTCTTGGTAGAGACCTATTGCCGCTTGTAGGTTGGACAAGTCTTTAACGAAGTAGCGAACTGAAATGCCATGCTTAGTAGTTAGTTCGTTTTGCAGTGTTTGCAATTTGGTTTCGCTGCGGGCAACCAAAATCAAATTCATTTTTTTTGCGGCTAATTGAGTTGCCATTTCGTACCCAATGCCTGAGGATGCTCCGGTGAGCAATACATACTCTTTCATGTTGTTTTTGTTTTATGTTAGTGTAATTTATTTTAGTATAATTCTATTCTTCAGATTCAATTGTTGGCGGAATTAACTTATACATGACCGGTGTTACAATTCGTGAGAGAATAGTTGAACTGATCAAGCCGCCTATAAGAACCATTGCCAACGGTGCAATCTGGGGATTGGGATTCAGGGCAATAGGTATGAGTCCACAGATAGCAGTAAGAGAGGTCAGCACGACAGGAAGAAATCTTGTTTCGCCCGACTTCTTTATGGCATCCTCAATTGAATGTCCCTCTTGCCTTAGCTGATTGGTGAAGTCAACAAGTAAGAGAGAGTTTTTAACTTGTATTCCCGAGAGCCCAATGAAACCAATGATGGTAACCAGTGACATCGGAAAACCAGTAATCAACAGCATGGCTACACCTCCAATTATTCCAAGCGGGATAACTGACAATACAATGATAATTCCCTTGAATGTTTTGAACTGAAGTAACAGGACTGCAATAAACAGGAACGCGCTAAAGAGGATGACCGTCAAAAAGTTTCCACCCAACGTATCACCCTCTGACTCTGCCTCTCCTGAAAGCTTATAGTAATATCCTCTCGGCATTTTAAGCTTATCGAGTTGTGGTATCACTTCTTTCAGAATATCATTTGCTAACACATTCTTTTGAGTCATTGCAGTAACCTTTGCGAAGCGTGACTTATTAAAGTGATTAATAGCGGTAGGAGATGTTTCGAATGTTACCTCGGCAAGCTGATTGAGTGGAATAGGAACTCCCTGAAGATTATTTACATATAAGTTCTTAAAGGCATCGAGATTCGGAAACTTCTCAAAGGATGTAGTTATCAGTACATTTCTGGCATCGCCTTTCTCATCTATATAGTCTCCAACGGGTAAGCCAGCCACTGCTAAACGTACTGTCTTATCAATTTCCGCTGTTAAGACGCCTAACGTTCTTGCTTTCTCTTTATTTATTTTCAGTTTAACATCTGTTTTGTACGTGTTCAATTCATTGTTGATGTACACTGTACCTTTCTGTTTACGCAAGATTTCTTCCGCCTGAAAAGTCAATTTGCGTAACTCCTCAGGATCTTCTCCGAAGATTCTCACTACAATGTTGGCCTCGATGGGCGCACCTTGTTCAAAATCTTTTACTTCTATCTTCGCGTAAGGGAAGTCATTGAATTTGGCTCTGAGCTTTTCAATGAGCGCCACCTTCTCAGTGGGTTTTGCTTCATCGTTCAATTGCACAAAGATTTGAGCAAAATCAGCTTTCTCTTCCTGCTGGCGCACATTGTAATAAATCTGCGGATTACCTTTACCTACGTTGGCGGTAAAATTTACTATCTCTGGATGCTTCTTAAGTTCGCCTTCCACCAGTTTGGTTACTCTATCCGTTTCCGGAATGTTAGCCTGGAGTGGCATCTTAACAGTAATCAGGAACATGGGTTTTTCAGATGCGGGAAATAGCTTGAAGCCCGCTTGTGGAATGAGCATAAAAGCTCCGGCACTAACGATGATAGAAATTGCTATCGTAATTTTGGGCCAGTTCAATGCGGCAGGCATGATCCTGGCGTACGAGACATTCAGTAATTTCTGGAGGTATACTAAGAATACGTTTCCATGCCCCTCGGTGTGAGTTTTCAAAAGCCGGCTACCCAGAAAAGGCACCAGTGATAATGCCACAATCATGGATGCCAATACGCTGGTGATAATAGCCATTGGAAGACTTTTTATAAACTCTCCAGCAATGTCAGGAAGAAATACAAGTGGAAGAAAAGCGATAATTAATGTGGCTGTACAACCAATCACAGCGTTGCCAATTTGTTTGGTCCCTTTTAATACAGCATCCCGTTTAGAAGCACCTTCCCTTAGCCAACGTTCTATGTTCTCTACAACAACAATGCTATCGTCTACTAAAAGCCCAAGCGCCACTACTAACCCAACAATACTGAGTTGGTTCAACGAAAAACCAGCAGCATTTAAAACGATAAGTCCTAAGCCCAAGGAAAGCGGAATTGAAATCATCACGATGAGGGATGCCCTGGAGCCCAACGGCAGTAATGTGAAAAGCACCAGTACAATAGCGATTATAAAATCAACACCCAAGTGGCCCAGTCGTTGCGATACCATATCGGCCTGGTCAAATGGTTTTACTAACGTGATGTTGGCAGGTAGTGACTTTTCAAACTCATCTATTACGGGCAGGTATTTTTCCTGAACGGTGGTGATGTTTATATTCTCTTTCATTCCCGCGTTCACCAGCACACATCGGTTACCATTTATTCTGATGATGTGTTTTTCGATTTCATTTTTATAGCCTACCTCGGCCACATCTTTCAGATAGATGATTTTGCCGTTGCCGTTGAATATAACTGTGTTGGCTACATCATCGGCATCTTGAAATTTCCCGCTGGTTTTTACATTGAACGTCTTGGTGCCAAGGTTGATACTTCCGCCCGGGATATCAGCGGCTTCACTTTGTAAGCTCCCCATCACTACGTTCAACGGAATGCCTAGTTGCGCGAGCTTATCCACCTTTACGTCAACGCGGATTTGCTGTTCAGGCATTCCTGAATAGTCCACGTTTTTAAGATCCGTAATCTTTTCGAGCTGTGTCTTGAGATTATCGGCCTGGCTACGAAGCTCTTTTGCAGAAACGGTGTTGGAGACCAATGCAATCTGAAAAATATTGACATCGGTAGGACTTATTTTTTCCGTCTTTATAAGATAAATGTCATCAGGTAGCCCGCTGTTTTTTAGCGCATTGATTTCGGTGGCCAGTTCCTGGTATTTATTATCAATATCGACCCCGTATTTAAATTTAACTTGAATTGCAGCTACACCATCTTCAATGGTTGTTAATAGCTTTTCTATGTTTTCCAGTTGATATATTTTATTTTCAATAGGTTTTACCACCTGTTCTTCCATGTCCTTCGGGCTGGTGCCGGGATAGATGACTGTGATAAGGTACTGGGGGGGATGTATCGTTGGATCTTCGGATCTCGGCATGGTAGACAATGTTGCAAATGCAACAGCTGCAACCATGAGAAACATCACAAGCGTAAACTGATAGTTCCGCACGGAGAAATTAGTGATCTTCATAAGGGCTTATTGTATAATTTTGATGGTAGAATTTTCATTCAGGTAGCTGCTATTGGCTACTACTACTTCGCGAATGTTTTCGAGCCCCTGGCTGATATATGCCTTTTGATTATCAAACTGGGCGATAACTACAGGTATCTTCTTCACCCGGTTGTTACCTGCCGTAGTAAATACAAAAGCTTTATTTCCATCTGCTTCGATCAAAGCATCGTATGGAATGAATGGAAGGGAACGAGTTTGTGCAGCAATAATTTGTACTTTCCCAAACATCCCGGTTGCAGGGGTGACCTCTCCAAGCTTAGTCTTGAGTTCAATCTGGAAAGATCCGGTAGCCCGGTCAGAGGTTAGCGATTTGCGGAATACGTATGCTTCAAAACTTTTATCCGGGTAACCATCCAGTTTAACAACCGCTCGTTGACTGGTCGATATGGCTGCCCATTCTTTATCCGTTACACCTACCTTAAGGACATAGTTATTATTATCCGTTTCATTGATGGCCAGCACGGGCGTGCCCGGCCCGACAATTTCTCCTTCATGTGCAATCTTTTTGGTAACAAAACCCTCCGAGGCAGCATTGATCTGAGCATATTGCTTGTTAAAAGCAACGGCTTCGGCTGCTTTCTGTGCAATATCAAGCCCGGTTTTGGTATTCTGTAATTGCTCAAGCGTGTACACGCTATCGCTAAACAGATGAACAGCACGGTCGTAATCTCGTTGCGCCTTTTCTGAATTAAGTCTTGCTTGCTCATACCCAGCCGTTATTTCAGTAGTATTCAGTAGTGCTAGTGTCTGTCCCTTTTTAAAGAACTGACCTTCTTCAACGAGCACTTTGCTAACAACGCCACCGATCTTAAATGAATAGATGGCTTCATTTTCTGTTGTCAGCAAGCCCGTGGCAAAGATGTCTTCGGAGGACTTCTGGGAAGAAACAGAAATTACTTTTACCGGGATAATTTCAGTCGACTGTTCGGGGCGGTTTACCTTTCCGTCCTCACTGTGTCCGCAGGAAATCAATAGTGATCCCAGGCCGATACAAAAACTCAAAGTGGATATTGTCTTCATTGTATGTCTTGATTAAATTTTTATTGTATACTAAAACTTGCGCTGGCTCTTTCAATTGTGGCATTCGTTATCCATGCATTGAACAAGGCGATATTTAAGTCTAGCCTGGCGTTAATTAATTGATTTTGCGCGTCGAGCAATTCGATATAAATAGCCAGGCCTTCTTTGTACAGCTTTAATTCATCGTTGTAGTAGGTCTGAGCTGTTTTTAATTGGGATTCTGCCGCATGGTATTGCGCTAATGCGCTTTGAAATTCGTTCTTGCGAACCTGCAATTCCGTTTTGAGCTGATGTTCTACATAGTCAGTTTGCACAGCAAGGCTTTGTTGTTCGGATCGGGCTTGTTTGATTTTATAAGAGTTTACACCGGATGAAAAGACATTCCAGGTCAACGAGATACCTCCGAGGTAATACCTGCCTTTGTCATTGAACTTCCAGTCGAAGGACTGTGAACCGAGATCCAGAAAGGCACTAAGTTTTGGAACAATATATGATCTTGAAAGGCCAGTCAGGTTTTCATCAATGCCTTTGGCAATACCTAGCTTAAGAAGTTCTTCTCTTTTATCTACTTGTGAATCCGTTAACGAATCCTGTACTGGCAAAATTTGCATATCGTCCAGTTCGATGCTATCGGTGAGCGGACGATTAATCAGGAAGTTAAAGTAGGCTTGTGCCGATTTTTGATTTTGGATGGCTGTCGTTAATGCGGCATCTATTCTAACGACCTCACTTTCGCTGCGAAGCACCGCAGTTCGATTTACCTTTTCACTGTTCAGAAGCGCGGTATTTATCCGCTTTCCCTCTTCTACCAATTGCAATGATGATTCATATATCCTCACTGCCTTGACTGCTTTCGCATACTGATAGTAGGCGACCTTTACATCCTTAACAAGTTCACGCTTGTACAAGGCTACTTCGGTTCTTTGCAACTCTACCTGCTGCTGTTTAATCCGCTTGTTATAAATTAATTCAGCATTGATCAAAGGAAGAGTTGTCCTGAATTTTGCATCGTAAAAATTGTCAGGATTAAGCAGTATGCTTTGATTTTGCAATTGCGGAAAATTATTACTTCCCGTGAGCTGATTGAGCGTAGAGTAGGCCTGGTTCAGCAGGTCACCGGTTGGAAAATCAATCGTTCTTCCGCCATCGGCCTTTGTGTAGGTTGTAGAAAACGTGACCGAGGGCATAAACATACCCCTGGCTTCTTTCAAGGCATACAAGCTGCGTTCAAATTGAAAGTTTTGTTGTTTGATACTCTCATTGGCCTCCAATGCCTGGCTGATATACAGGTTCAGACTTTCTTGTGCAATTGCAGTATTTATCCCGAGTAAGAGTACCACAACAATAGTGACACTAATAGAAAAGGATGGGGGTTTTTGTCCTATCATATTGATCGTTGTTATAATTTTAAACACTGTTCAAATTATGAGCAAAAAAAATCACGCTTTTTCAAGCATGCGAATAAAATACTCATAGCCATTTTTCATTAACTCTTCCGTGGTATGTTCCTTGAAATTTTGAGTACGATCTTTACAAAACAGAGCACAAATCCCATGTAGGGTCGAAAGAATCATAAAGGTCAGGTAATCAGTTTTCATATCCTTAAAATGTCCTTTTTCCTGGCAAGATTTTATAGCTGCTGCTAAGGTGTTGATGGCTTCTGAAGAAACATTCTGTCCAGCTTTCTTGTAATCTGCTGTTTCATCAACGAGGAACATAAGATTGTAATAATCCTTATTTTCCGTTGCAAACTGGATAAAAGTCCTACCTAACGCTTTGAGTCGTTGAAACGGATCTTCTACGTTATCCAACACCCTGCATTTAGCTAATAATAGGCGAAATCCTTCTTCGTGAAGCTTATTGAAAATCTCGCCTTTGTCTTTAAAATAAAAATATAAGGTTCCAGGACTGTAATTTATCTCGTCCGCAATATTCCGCATGCTGGTCAGCTCATAGCCGTTCTTTAAGAAAACCCTTCTGGCTCCATCCAAGATGCGTTTCGACATCTCTTCTTTTTCTTTATTCTTTCTTTCGGCTATTGACATCTGCTTTAATTGTGCTGTAAAGATATTGAACACTGTTCAATAAAACGAGTACATTTCAAAAAAGTTTCAGAATTATTTTAGGCCGAATAGCGCCTTGTAATAAAATCTTCCTGAGGGAGGTAATGAATAATTATTGTAATTATAGGATTATCAACTACTTTCCGATACAAAATGTGCCCCTTGTTGATAGCCAGTGCGTTGTACTGTTCGAGTAACAAAATGGTAACAAGAATTACCTAATCATCGCTCAACAACTCTAAAGATCCCTAAATGAAATTTTCGAATGTTCTGTTACTCGGTAACAAAAGTAAGGAGGCTACTTAGACCATCAAAGATTTTTCGATTGAGAGAGAATAATTCTCCTCGACACTTACACTGGCTTCGTGCCCGGCCGGTAATTTTGCTAGCTACGGCTAAAGTTGCTACAGCCGCGCGAAGCTCCCCCGACAAACCCTCAATCTTTGCCGGGTTCCGCGCTAACTAACTTTCACCTCTTGCGACTATCGACATCACCCGTGTTTACACCTTTGTCGGTATCGCCCTCTTAGTTTGTCGTGTTTACACCTGCCATCGCTCACGACCCTTGACGAAATTCGCCTCACAAGCGACAATCTAAAAACCAGTAAATTCAAGACCTCAACACAAATTCCCTATGCGAAAAGTAATTGCCTCCATGAACGTAACCTTCGACGGCTTCTGCGACCATACCGCTGGGATCGCCAACCCCGAACTACATGATTACTACACCGACATGCTCAACAACGCCGGCACCATCCTATACGGCCGCACCACGTACCAACTCATGGAAGTCTTCTGGCCCACCGTCGTCAAAAACCCCACCGGCGATAAACATATGGACGACTTCGCCAACGCAATCGAAAACGTCTCTAAAGTTCTCTTCTCCCGCACCGTCAAAAGTGTCACCTGGAACAATGCCCGACTCGCCACCAAAAACCTTAAAGACGAAGTCACCGCACTCAAACAACAACCCGGAAACGACATACTCGTCGGTAGCCCCAGCCTCATCGCCGAACTCACCAAACTCAACCTTATCGACGTATGGCAACTCTGCGTTCACCCCGTAATCGCCGGCCAGGGCCTACCATTATTTAAAGGCATCACCGAACGAATCGTCTTCAAACTCCTGAAAACACAAACATTCAAAACTTCCGGCCACGTCGTGTTCTATTATGCGCGAAGTAATGAGTAGCCCCCTAAAGGAATAGTCCCTACAAGAATAACCCCCTACAACATCGGCAAGATGTACTTTTGTATACAATAATGGCTCGGAACTCGCGCGTTCAAGGCAAAAACTTTCGGTTGCAAATTTCTTTGAAAAGTTAATTGTTATCAAATACGCAGTAGGTAATTTGACCATGCTGATTGTGGATTTTGTCAATTTTATTAGTGTTACCATTCACATAAAATGATGGGTTTTGTTCGGGTTATTTGGGGACTTCACTTCCCGATACAAAATGTACTCAATCCAGAATGTCAATACGTTAGGTGGGTCGAGTAACAAGCTACCATCAAAAATTGCCTAAGCATCGGTAGAAAAATCTAAACAACCCGAAATAGATTTTGGGTGTTTGTGCGAGTAACAAAGGTATATAAGTCCGGCACCTCTTTAAGAATTTCGTCAGCCGCTGTCCGTACTTTTTATGATCACGGGGCAAGCGTTGACATCACAATCGCACGTTGGTCGATTGCCTCCTTCCAAACTCTTCTGAAACTGCATAGGCTCACAGATAGAAAAATCCCAGGTTACGTAGCCCTTTCTGTTTAATGAAGTTATAATATTATCTTTACCGTCTTTTAGAATTCAATATGGCCGAAGAAAAGAGTTTGAACTTCCTGGAGGAGATCATAGAGTCTGACTTGAAGAATGGAAAATACAAGAACATTGCTACGCGATTTCCGCCAGAACCCAATGGCTACCTGCATTTGGGCCACGCCAAGAGCATTTGCCTGAACTTTGGTCTAGCGTTGAAGTTTGGCGGCAAAACAAACCTGCGTTTTGATGATACTAACCCGGTAACCGAAGAAACCGAATATGTGGAGAGCATTAAAGCGGACGTTAAGTGGTTGGGATTTAATTGGTCTGAAGAACTATATGCTTCCGATTACTTCGACCAACTGTACACCTATGCTCACATGTTGATCGATAGGGGACTGGCCTACGTAGATGACAGTACAAGCGAAGAGATGGCAGCTCAGAAAGGAACGCCTACTCAGCCAGGAACAGACAGCCCTTATCGTGGTCGATCGATTGAGGAAAACAAGAGGCTTTTCACCGAGATGAAGGAGGGTAAGTACCCGGATGGGTCAAAAGTCCTTCGCGCCAAAATAGACATGTCGCACACCAACATGCTCATGCGCGATCCGGTGATCTACCGCGTCAAACACGCCCATCATCACCGAACAGGTGACAAGTGGTGCATTTATCCCATGTATGATTTTGCACACGGCCAAAGTGATTCCATCGAACAGATTACGCACAGCATTTGCACGCTTGAGTTTGTTCCACATCGCGAGTTGTATGACTGGTTTATAGACAAACTCGACATATACCCTTCGCGTCAGTATGAGTTCGCCAGACTCAACATGACCTATACCATGATGAGTAAGCGCAAGCTTTTGCAATTGGTGAATGAGAAGCATGTAAATGGTTGGGAAGATCCTCGCATGCCAACGTTAAGTGCTGCACGCAGGAGAGGCTACACGCCCGAGGCTATCCGCGAATTTTGCGATCGAATTGGCGTGGCCAAACGCGACAATCTGATTGATATCGGTTTGCTTGAGTTCTGTTTGCGAGACCACCTGAACAAGATCGCCGAGCGACGAATGGTGGTGTTCGATCCATTGAAAGTGGTAATCACCAATTATCCCGAAGGGAAATCTGAATTACTCCGGAGCGAGAATCTGCCGGAAGGAGATTCGACCCGTGAGCTTCCCTTTGGGCGAGAACTCTGGATTGAACGCGACGACTTTATGGAGGTGCCAGCGAAGAAATATTTCCGCCTTGCGCCAGGCCAAATGGTGCGTTTAAAGAGCGCATTTATTGTTAAGTGCGAAGAGTTCATCAAAGACGCGAATGGAACGGTAACAGAGCTGCGTTGTACTTACGTGCCCGAAAGCCGTAGCGGTTCCGATACATCAGGAATTAATGTGAAGGGCGTCATTCATTGGGTGAGTGCGCAGCACGCAGTACCCGCAGAAATTCGCTTGTATGATCGCCTTTTTGTAACAGAGGACATGAACGCCATCGAAGATGATTTCACAAATCACCTTAATCCTAATTCACTGCAGATTTTGAAAACTGTTTATGCTGAACCCGAGCTTGCCAAATCAAGAGCAGGTGAGCGTTTCCAGTTTTTGCGCATGGGATATTTCTGCCTCGACCCCGATGCTACTTCGAATAAATTGATCTTTAACCGTACCGTAACGTTAAGGGATACGTGGATGAAAGTGGCGGGGAAGTAATCACTGTTCGCAGGTGTTTATAAATGCGCCGGTAAACCCTTTCGAATTCACATCGAAGGAGGGCTCATGAAGCAATGAGATCAGTTGCAATCTATGATCTTTCACTCCAGATCTTGTATCGACTTGATTCTGAACGACTTTCAGAATTTATTTCCCCGATACAAAATGCCCTTCGTTGATAGTCAGTGTGTTTAGTGATTCGGGTAACAAAATAGTAACAGATATCACCTAAATACAACTAAGCATCTTTAAATATCCCTAAAGAAATTTTATTGCTTTGTGAGCCGCAGCCAGTATTATTGCGTTTGGCAACTTAGTATCTTTTGGAGGCACTCACCATTTCACTATAATCTTCATCCGCTAAACCTGATTATGGTCCAAATTGCTAAGGTTTTGTTTTTCATTTCTTTTCGCAATAGGTCCGCTCCCGCCATTGATTATGCATTTTGTTGTGTGTAGTGCCCGCCATACTCCTCACAGAGCACGCTTGCACAAGCTTTGGGTGCGTGCCCAGCAGTGTGCGGTCGGGTTACTCATGGCGTAGTGAATCCACCGGATTAGCACGGGCAGCTTTGATTGACTGATATCCAACCGTAAGCCAGGCAATAGTAATAGCAGATACACAGGCAATAAAAAAAATAAATGGATTGATTTCCACACGATAGGCGAATCCACTCAGCCACTGAGATGACACCCACCAACCTAACGCGGTCGCAGGTACAAAGGCGATGAACACCAGCACGATGAATTCTTTCGTCAAAGTCATTGAAAGCGAGCCCACCGATGCACCCATCACTTTGCGCATGCCAATCTCTTTGGTTCGCTGTTCAACCGTGAATGCGGCAAGAGCGAACAGACCAAGGCAAGCAATGAAAATGGCCAAGCCTGAGAATACACTTAACACTTGCCCAATCCTTTCCTCAGAACGATACAGCTTGTCAAAATTTTCATCCATAAAAGTATATTCGAATGGTTCGTAGTTGGCATATTGCTTCCAGAGTTTCGAGGTGTTGTCAATCAGTGTTTTGGCATTGCCCTCGTAGCGCACCATCATGGCGCCTTGACCATCGCTAAGAAAAACAGCAAATGGTCGCACTTTGTCGCGATAGCTTTCAAAATTAAAATCCTTCATAATGCCGATAACATGGGCTGGTATAAAAGTACCATTGAAGCTGTGCAGAACCTCTTGCCCTTCTGGCTTATCAAACCCGAATTCCCTTGCAGCCGTTTCGTTGATAACCACAGCATTAGAATCTGACGCAAAATTTTGCGAAAAATACCGACCGTCCTTCATCTTGAGCTTCAGCACTTCCTTAAGGTCATAATCAGCACGGTAACTTGCTACCTGATGGTCACCTTCAGATTTTGCAGAACGCATCAAGCAATACTCGAATAAGGGAAATTTAGTAGTACCAAAGCTGGCTTTTGAAACTCCCGCTTGTTGAGCAAGTGCATTGCGAAAGGGTTCTCCGTTTTCACCAAGTCGGTATACATTTTCAATCACCAACACATTTTCCTTGTCCATACCCATTTGCTGTTGTTGCATGAAATTGATTTGAGTATAAACAACCGAAGTGAAGATCATAAGTAAAATAGATATGGCAAATTGAAACACTACTAACGTGCTGCGCATGCCCTTGCTCTTAAGCCCTGCCCTTACTTTTCCCTTCAAGACTTCCACTGGGCTAAATGAGGTAAGATAAAACGCAGGATAACTTCCTGCCAGCAAACCAACAATCAATGGCATCAGTCCTATTCCCAAAATGAATTTGAAATCCAGTAAGTTGACTATGGCCAATTGTTTTCCAGAAAGCAAGTTGAAAGCAGGCAGCAAAAAGGAACAAAGAATCAAGGCCAAAACAACTGCCACCAAACTATATAACATAGACTCGGCTAGAAATTGCCCAATCATTTGACTGCGAAGCGAGCCCAACGTTTTGCGCAAACCTACTTCCTTTGCTCGACCAGCGGATTGCGCAGTAGACATATTCATGAAATTGATACAGGCAATAACTAAGATAAAAACCCCAATGCTTCCAAAGACATAAATGTACATCAAGCTGCCACCGGGCTCTATATCTCCCTGCGAACTTGATTTTAAATGGATATCAGTAATTTTCGTTGTATAGTAACGGTAAACTCCACCTGCATTGCGAATCTGATCTAATGTATTGCCTAGATAATGCTGCAACCCTGGAGCTTCATATTTTACCAACAGATTTTCTAATTTTTTCTCAACATCATAAATGTTCTTGTTTTCTCTCAACAAAAAATATGTGAATACTCCACTGTTGAACCATGCGTCGAACTTGAAATAACTATCTGGCCCAGCGGACAGCAATACATTAAATTTAAAATGAGAGTTACTTGGGCAGTCGGCTGCTACACCAGTTATTTTATAAGTTACTTTACCTCCTTCATCGATTGTGATCAATTTTTCCAGTGGGTTTTCATCACCGAAATATTTGCGTGCTGTCTTTTCAGTAAGCACCACAGTATTAGGTTCTTTCAGAGCGGTTTTGGCATTGCCTGCAATAAGTTTGAAGGAAAAGAAATCAAAAAAGTTACTTTCGGTAGAAAACACTTTATCCTCGATAAACACTTTTTCTTCATAACGAATCACTGGTTTTCCTCCGCTAGTCAACCTGAGAACTGACTCCACTTCAGGAATCTCTGCTATCATCGCATCAGCCAGGGGTGGGCAAGTGGAAACACTACGCACATCCAATGTTCCAAATTTTTTGTGTAGCCCCACTTGGTAAATCCGATCAGCATTGGAGTGGAAACGATCATAGCTAAATTCATCAATTACGTACAAAGCAATGAGCAAACAAGCGGTGATGCCTATAGTCATGCCCAATATGTTGATGCTTGCAAAAAACTTTCGCTTAAGAATATTGCGAATGGAGATAGTGAAATAGTTTTTAAGCATGACCTATTTTGTTGAATGTCGGCTCTAAAGATTAAAGCCCGATAAGCTACAACTCTGTTGTGCCCAGCTTGGTAAATCGCTTGTAAAAAAATGTAAATAAAGTGTAAATTCTATTTTTATTAAATTAGCAGAAAAGAATTATTTCTTTGGCTCTTTGAAAGAGCTGGAAAAAGTAATTCTAACAATACACACTATCAATTCTGGCAGCAACATAGTCATCCCATCGAACTGAACACGAACGAAAAGCTGGATCAGCACCTGGATTATATTTAAACAAACTCAATCAACACATGGAATGGCTAATTAATTCGATGAATAATGTTAACCATTCCGGTTTGTCCGTCATAAGAAGGCATTACAATAGTTTGACCACCTTTATTTTTCTTTCCCCAACGGTACTGGTGGGTGAGGTACGCCAGATTTGTGGATAGTATACCAATACCTGCTCCTACCAATACATCAGAAATCCAATGCCTGTTATTCATAACACGCATTGCCCCTACTCCGGTAGCCACTGTATAGGCTCCGATACTATACCATATATTTTTATGACCATACTCTCTGGCCATAAAAGTTGCTGCTGCAAAAGCCTGCGCAGTGTGTCCCGAAGGGAAAGATGTTAATTCTTTACTATCTGGTCTGGGTACTGCTGTTATTTGTTTCAAAGAAAATGTTAGAATCGCTACCATCACCTCAGACTTAATTAAAATGGCGGTACGATTAGCGAAATCATTTTTACCTTTTACACCAAGCCAATTTAGCCCGTACACAATTATAATAGGAGAATGTTGCAAGTAGTCATCAGCATGATGGCGGAAGTTGGGTATATATTTATTTCTTTCTTCCTGAACCTCATAATTATCATCATTATCATCGTCTAAAGTGGATAATCCTACTGCCGTTAATAGTACTGGTGCAATAACTGCCCGTCGGAATGCAACTGACTTTAGTGAGATGTCTTTAATAAAAAGATCCTTTTGAAAGGTAGGATGATCACTTTTTAAATAACCGGTTTGTAAATTATGCTGTGCGTTTAATTTATGATTCAATGTACTGGCTACTTTCAATGTGTTTTTGTTCAGATCCAGATCTGAATCGCGCGTCATTTCACCTAGCGCATAGCCGGAAACCATACGGGCAGGATCATTAAATGAGCCAGCATGCCGTTTGGTTTCTTCCACGGTAAATCCCCGAGCACTGGTAAGAGCCATTTCATTATCAATAGTTGACTTATCTTTATCATCTCTCACAACAATAGCATCCATTAGGGTAACAGATTCTTCCAGAACAATATCCAAAACAGTTTCCTTACCGGAAGAAATCAGAATGTTGGGTAATACTTTATGTTCGTATCCAATGAATGTTATGAGTAATGAAATCCTTCCAACAGGCACATTATCTATTCGGAAATTTCCATTAGGATCAGTAACAGATCCCAACATAGGGTCAGATTCAATTACCACAACGTTTGCTCCTGGCAATGGAGTATTTGATTCCTGGTCGACAATTTTTCCTCTTACAGTTTGCGTGATCGACTGGGCCTTTAGAGAAATTGTAATAAACATAGTTAAAGCCAGAACGGATAAAAGTCTTTTAAAAAATAGAAACACGACGATTAGGGTTAAATTGACTTTGTTTGTTTTAAGACAACTCAATTGCTACTTACCCCTACTGTTTTATTCTTTTTAAGAAACCTCTCATTTAAGGAACTTTGAATCCGTTCTAGTCCCAGTCTTCCGACCAAACTACGGCGTGCTGGTTCAAGGACTTGAGCGATGGCTTTTTGGGTGGAGAGTCTTGGACCTATAATGTCATCAGTTTCAAACTGACGTTTTTGAAATTTAATGGAAAGCCCTAGAAATCATGTAAGTTTTTTGTGACAATATCTTTACAGCATCCTATCGCTTCACAAATTTCAACGCACGCAATTGACCTTGATCTGTCGTGATCTTAAGGATGTAAATTCCCGCAGCAAGTTTTTCAGTAGACAAGGTAAATTGATTCGAACTGAAGGTTAAAGCTCCCTGGTGTGCGATAGTCCCCTTACTATTTATAATCGTATAATTCGCTTCAACGGCATTCAGATGCCCGTCGAATACAATTCCTAAGTCTCCGGAAGTCGGATTGGGATAAAGGTACAAATGATCATTGCCAGTATTCTCTTCCAGTCCGGTTATTTCAGGAAGGAATATGGTAAATGATCTTTCCCGAACGCTGATTCCGTCATCGATCTTAAGTGTGATCTTGCATTCACCGCTTTTGTGTTCAGGGATATTCACGTGAATGGTCCACGTGGTGCCGTCCTGGCGGACGGAAATACTTTCGTCAGGGATCAGGAGTTTGTTTTCGGATACAGCCGTCACGTGTATTTCAGATGACGATGCGTCTACTACCGTGATCTCGACTTCAGCGGATGTTGTCAAGCCAGTCTCTGTTGGATACAAGTCTTCAACATCTGAACATATCGGAGGAACATAGACTGACAATACAGTAACGGTGAAAGATGTTTCGTAAATGCTATGCGCTGCCTGACCGTCGTTCGCCGTTATGGTAAACACCTGGGTACCGAATTGATCGGCTAACGATGCGATACTAACCACACCCGTTGACGGATCCAGACTTACTGATGCAAAGCTGATGTTGGATGGACCTATCGTGTAAGTAATATGTTGAGGGGTCTCATCTGCAGGAGCACTCGTAACGGGAGTAAGGACTACAACATTTTCAAAATCTTCCTGAAGCTCAACGTCGTCGATTGTAAAGACTGGTTCATCATGATTCGCAGCAGGCGATGATCCAATGATTCTGGGAAAAGCAAAAAAATGCCGGGGATGTATCTCCCCGGCATCAAGCTGTAAATTTCGTAAGATTTATTTTGCCGCATCGCGCAACGCTTTTATTTTGTCGTGAGATGCTCTTAACCGTTGTTTTTGTTCTTCAAGCATGGTGCGAATATAAGCCGGAACATTATTGTCACTCAACGCCTCTTTATACGCGCTTTGAGCCGCATCTTCGCCGCGTTCACAGTTTGCCAAAACAGCGTGACGGTCGTGCCCGCTGAAAACAGCTCTGACATCCATCCAAGCACGGTATAACTTTCCGCTGGCCGTGGTACCTCTATCATATTCGCCGCCAAGTGATTGTACTTCGTTGGCCAGGGCTAACCTTATCTTGCGGCTTTCATCGATCATCGATGTAAAAAGGCTCTTCAAATCTGAGTCCGCATCTTTCGCTTCTTCGATTGCCTTCTCGTACCCAGTAATTCTGTCATTATTGATTGCTACCAGGTCATTGAGTACTTCAATCGTTTCTTCCGTTGTTGTTGTTTCAGTGTGCTTTTCCATGACTTATCTGTTTTTAGTTTGATATTATGTTATCAACACTCCTGACAATTAACATGCTAGTTCAAAACCATCGAATCAAGCCCGATTCTGACAAAAACTGTTACGAAACTTCTACAGTGACGCTTAAAAATCTTCACCATTGGATACGCTCATCCACCCATGGCTGTCATCGGGATTTCGTCCACCAAAAGATAAGAATGCAGCACAGCGAATTACTTCTGTTTTTCCGGAGCTCCTGGAGATACAGTTCCCGATTGAAAGTGTTGAGCATCCATTACAACTAAAGACGGCTCAGGATTTCGCGAGTAACTTGTTTGTTCGTGTTAATCACTTAAATACCTCTGTCAAGAAAATAACCGGCAAGTCAACAACTACCCTTATCACGGATAGAATGATTCATGAAGACAAAGCACTTCTGCAAACACACTAATTGGAGTGTGGCTGGAATTGCTTATGTGTTGGGATTTGAATATCCCACCTACTTCAATAATTTCTTTAAAAAGAAGACAGGACAAATTCCTAGATCTGTGAGAGGAGTGGCTCTTTAGTTAATCCAGCTGCTAATTGTAAAAGTTGAAAGTGCTTACAAAATTTACTTCCCGATACAAAACTTCGAAAAAATATTATCTAGTAGATCATCCGTTGTTATAGTGCCTGTAATTTCCCCCAAGTAATGCAACGACTGCCTGATATCCATCGCCAGGAAATCTCCTGTCACTCCTGAATCCATTCCAGTTAATACATGGTCGAGCGCATTTTTTGTTTGAAGCAAATTTTGATAATGTCGAAGGTTTGTCACCATCACATCTCCGGTCTTTACTTCTTTAACCTGTACTTGCTCCAGAATTTTTTCCTTAAGCAGGGAGAGGTTGGTCTTGTTCGCCGCTGAGATGAGAACAAAATTTTTGTTTTGAAGACTCTCCACAAGTTTGGCATCTCCGGTATCCATTTTATTGCCTACGCAAATGAAGGGAATCCCTAACAACATTAATCCTTGTATTTGTTCCTGAATCTCAACCTCCGTTGTATTCGAAAGATCAAATAGGTACAAGATCATGGAGGCTTTTTTCATCCGGTCGCGCGTGCGTTCGACACCAATCGCTTCAACGACATCTTTTGTTTCCCGCAATCCTGCTGTATCAATAAAACGAAAATTTATGCCTCCTAAAATAATTTCGTCTTCAATGGCATCGCGGGTTGTACCGGGTATCTCAGACACGATTGCTTTTTCTTCATTCAGCAGTGCATTCAGTAACGTTGATTTGCCAGCGTTAGGTTTTCCAGCAATTACAGTAGGCACTCCGTTCTTAATAACATTTCCCTGGTCGAAAGAAAGAATAAGGGCTTGCAGGTAAGATTGAATTTTTAGAATCAGGCGGCGCAAGTCATCACGTTTGGCAAATTCAACATCTTCTTCCCCAAAATCCAATTCCAGTTCAATGAGGGATGCAAAGTGAATAAGCTCTTCGCGCAAATGGTTGATCTCTTTTGAAAATCCACCGCGCATTTGATTCAACGCTGCCTGTCGTGCATTATCTGTTTCGGCGGTGATAAGGTCTGCAACGGCTTCTGCTTGTGCCAGGTCAAACCTGCCATGAAGAAAAGCGCGCTTGGTAAATTCACCCGGTTCCGCCAATCGTGCACCCCCGTGAAGTAATGCTTTGATTATTTCTTTCACGATGATAGGGGATCCGTGACAGGAAATTTCAACGGAGTCCTCTTTGGTAAATGAGTGAGGCGCTCTAAAAATCGAAACCAACACTTCATCTATCATTTTTTCACCATAGTAGAAGTTTCCGAAATGGATGGTATGGCCGGGCTGTTCCAACAAATTTCTCCCGCGAAAACATTGCTGTGCAATGCTGAACGCTTTTTCTCCGGAAACCCGCACCACGGCAATAGCAGAAACCCCCTGCCCTGTCGCCAAGGCAACGATGGTATCCTCCAAATAGTTGGACGTGCGTGTGGGATCGTGGTGGTCTTTCATGTTCGGCTGCAAAGATAGTAAGGCAAGTTATTTATGACCAATGCTGTTGTAATCAGTAATCAGTAATCGGTAAGTGGTAAGAGGTAAGAGGTACCGGTCTGAGCGGTTCCCAGCACTGATTACTGACTACCTCATCGCCGATCACTGATTGCCTATTGCCCATTGCCTATTACTTATTACCTCTCACCTCTTACCGACTACCCTATTTCCCCCTCACTATCAACACTGGAATCCCCACCCTGTGCCGTACCGTATCCACCGTGGTTCCAAAAATGAGATCTTTGAAAAATTTATGGCCGTGTGCACCCATTACAAGAAGATCTGCCTGAAATTCCTTTACCATTTCGGGGATTCTGCTTTTCGGATTACCAAAGCCAATCTTAATTTCTACATCATATCCTTTTTCTTCTAGTTGGGCGCGGTAGTTTTCAAGTGAAAGGGTGTCCCTGGTAGATTCCTGATCGGCGATATCGCTTCCATAAACCATGGCTCCAGCGGTTTCTACGACGTGTAATAAAATATACCGGGCTTGAAGTCCTCCTTGCGAAATGGCGCTTCGAATTGTTTCGTTGTCTATGTTGCTGAAGTCAATAGTGACAGCAATACGGTTATAGGGTAGAGGAGAGGATACATCCAGTGTAACCGCGGTTCCATGCGGGATTTTTGCTTCGCGTTCGGCTGCGCGCTTTTCTATAAAAGGTTTGATGGTAATGTAAAGTAACAACGCACCGGCTGCCAGACAAATGGGCACTGCTGTAATCCAGATAATCCAAGAGTTTTCACCGGAAGCTTCTAGCCATCCCGTTATTTCCTGTAAAACCAATTTTACATTCAGCGATACGATTACAACAGCAATAAGCCATGCTGTAATCTTCATCCAGGGTTTAATGACAAATGCACCCATTTTTTCTTTATCGCTGGTAAGGTGTATAAGTGGAATCACGGCGAAACCTAACTGAAGACTTAGTATTACCTGACTAAAAATTAACAACGCCCCTGTTTCCGATTCACCGTATACTAAGATGACGATAAATGCAGGGATGATTGCGATAAGGCGTGTGATCAATCGCCTCAACCAGGGAGCGATCCGTAAGTTGAGGTAACCCTCCATAACGATTTGTCCAGCCAGTGTGCCAGTGATCGTGGAACTTTGCCCGGCTGCTACTAAGGCCACTCCAAAGAGAATGGATGCCCACTGTGTTCCCAATAACGGTGAGAGAAATTTATAGGCGTCCTGAATGTCTTCAACTTCATTCATCCCTGCCTGGAAAAATGTCGACGCTGCTAAAACGAGGATGGCCGCGTTAACAAAGAAGGCAGCGTTCAATGCTATTGCCGAATCGATGAAATTATATTTTATAGAGGTCCAGATTCCACCTGCAGTTCGATTAATTCTTCTGGTTTGCACCAGCGACGAATGCAGGTACAAATTGTGTGGCATAACCGTTGCCCCAATAATACCAATGGCGATGTAAAGGGCCTGATCATTTGGAATAGAAGGAATGAATCCGATCGCCATTTCATGAAAATCAGGCTTTGCTAAAAACATCTCGATCAAAAATGCCCCGCCAATAATTCCCACGAGGGCGATGATAAAAGCTTCAATTTTCCGAATGCCGTAGCTTTGCAAAAAGAGTAGAAGGAGCGTATCCAACACCGTAAGACTTACTCCCCAGATCAGGGGCAAACCAAATAGTAATTGTAAACCAATAGCCATTCCCAAGACTTCGGCAAGATCACACGCCGCAATGGCGATTTCCGCTAAGATCCACAAGCAGAAATTTACTCCCCGGCCATAGGTCTTCCGCGACGCCTGTGCTAGATCCAACTGCCGGACTATCCCTAATCGCGCGCTGAGACTCTGAAGCAAAAGCGCCATCAGGTTAGACATCAGCAAAACCCAAATCAACGCATAGCCAAAACGACTGCCTCCGGCGATATCGGTTGCCCAATTTCCAGGGTCCATATAGCCGACGCTCACTAAATATGCAGGCCCCATAAATGCCAGCAACTTCCGCCATCCTTTGCGGTTGGTAGCATCGATAGAGGAATTTACTTCACTTAATGATTTACGATCTGTTTTCTGCAATTCCATTTTTTCTTCTGCGTTATACCGCTACTAAAATATTTTGGGCGACGGATTTAGAGATTGTAAATCTTTTATTCTCCACGCTGACTTCGATACTTTCATCGTATTCTTCCTTCCCTGCTATTTCTATTTTCTTGCCCGGTGTGGCGCCGATCTTGTTCAAGTACTTTAACAAGTTTGAATCAGAATCTTTTACAGCAACTATATTCCCCTTGTACCCTAACGGTTGATCGTGGAGACAACCCTGTGCCTGAACTTGTACTTTTCCATTCCGGTCGGGTATAGGCTCACCGTGCGGGTCTGACTTCGGATAATTCAGAAACTCGTCCAGTTTTTCAATGAGCAAAGGTGATTGAATGTGCTCCAGCTGCTCCGCTATTTCATGGACTTCATCCCAATTGAATTGTAACTTTTGCACTAAAAAGGTTTCCCACAACCGGTGCTTTCGGATTATCGTGAGGGCCTCAACCTTTCCTTGCTTCGTAATCTTGACTCCATAATATTTTTCATAGGAGATGAAATTTTTAGTCGAAAGCTTTTTGATCATATCCGTTACGGAAGCAGCTTTCGTATTCATGGAATCCGCTATTTCATTCGTTAGAACTGCCTTCGTACCACCATCAGCGAGGTGATAAATGGCCTTCAGGTAATTTTCTTCCGTAAAACTTAACATACACCAGATTGAAAGATGTAGCAAAAATAAAAGTTTAGACTTGTCTAAAAAATATTTTAGGGATTTTATTTTAGGGCCTGGGCTATGGCAGGGAGTAACTTTTTCTCCTCTGATTCCCAAAAAACGTCGGAAGGCACACTGGTGTAAAACGTTGTAGATTGTAGCTCGCGCATAAATTCTCTCGCATCGAACGCCTTAAGATCAAAAGGAATGGCTGCTGTATATTGCTGACAAAAAGTTAGCCACGGAGCGTAATTGATTAGCAGGATAGGAAGCCTGTAACCCATATATTCAAAAAGCTTTGTGGGAATTGTATTTTGAGTGGATAAATTTGGAGGATAGGCAACAATCCCAAAATCCGAAGCTCCAATCGCCTCTAAAATTTCGGAATGCGGCACCAGGTTAGGTCCTCCAATGAATCGAATAAAATCCTTGCCTTGAATCAGGTCCGTGATTGCTTTGTTAACGGAACGTAGCGGACTGTATCCAATAATCAGCAAACGAATTTTTTTATTTAAGGTATAAAGTTTAGTTGCAAGCTCGATCGCGTTAAAGACTCCCGTCGTCTGTGCAAGAGTTCCACTGAAAAGCAAATGAATGTTACCATCTTGTTCGCTCCACTTTTTGCCAATTGTTGGGAGCATTTTCTTCACCTTATTTTCAAGGATGAGTTTTTTTTTAGTCACAAATCCCAGTTCTTTTTCATATCCGGCTTCAGCTAGAAAAAAAATATCGATTAAAGGCGATGTTATCCATTCCTTAAACCTGACGTAACAGGCTATAAAAATTCTTAACAATCGCGGAAAGGCATCCGTATGTAAAATATTAAGGAAATAGTTTTCCCGGACATCGTAGATGATTTTACTTCCCCAAAAAAGTTTTGCAGCCAAAGCGACCCATATTAATTCATGAGTGCTTAGAATGATAAGATCTGGTTTAATAAAAAAAAATCTTTTTAAGATTCTAAGCGGAGCGACGATTCTCGTAAAGCTAAGTCGTGGAGAAGAGGGAAGAGGGTGAAAAACAATTGGGCTGTATTGGATGTTAGCCTTGCTCCGGGTTCCAATGATATGAACCTCATAACCGGACGCTAAACTTTGCCCGATTTTTTCAAACATGCGCGAATCATTTACCGGTTTCAGTACGGAGGCGAGGACTATTCTTCTTTTTTTTACTTCTTGCATGCTGAATTAACTCTAATATAATGGAATTGAAACAACGCATTGAAAAAATCTGGGATGACCGTAGCCTTCTGCAAAATTTAGAAAATCAGGATCTCATTCGTTCTGTCGTGGAAATGTTGGATAAAGGTGAGTTACGCGTAGCAGAACCTACATCGTCTGGCTGGCAGGTAAATGAGTGGATAAAAAAAGCAGTGATACTCTATTTCCCAATTCAGCAGATGGAAACGATCGAAGTGGGCCCATTTGAATTTCACGATAAAATAAAGTTGAAACGTAATTATAAAGAACTTGGAGTGAGGGTAGTTCCCCATGCAATTGCACGGTATGGTTCGTATGTAAGTAAAGGGGTCATTATGATGCCATCTTATATAAACATTGGCGCTTTCGTTGACGAAGGAACCATGGTAGACACCTGGGCCACCGTAGGCAGTTGTGCCCAGATCGGCAAAAATGTCCACCTTAGCGGTGGCGTTGGGGTTGGTGGAGTCTTGGAACCAGTGCAGGCGTCTCCAGTTATTATAGAAGATGGCGCCTTTATCGGATCAAGGTGTATTCTGGTGGAGGGCGTGAGAGTAGGGAAGGAAGCGGTGCTGGGGGCCAATGTGGTACTAACAGCCAGCTCCAAGATTATAGACGTTACAGGGCCAACTCCTGTGGAAACAAAGGGATATGTTCCTGAACGAGCTGTAGTTATCCCCGGCTCTTATTCAAAAAAATTCCCCGCGGGAGATTTTCATGTGCCTTGCGCATTGGTGATTGGAAAGAGAAAAGAGAGTACAGATAAGAAAACGTCGCTAAATGAAGCCTTACGCGAAAATAATGTTTCCGTATAAACGACCTCCAACTATATTGGCATATCGTTTGAATTTCTTACACCCTTAACACTTGGATAAATCTCTTTGTGTAAATTTAAAGATTTAACGATGATAAGGCATATCCCCAGTTTTGTATTAATAGGCTTGCTTTTCGGCTTCGTCGGGTTCAGAAACGACACTTATCCACCCGTGAAGAACGAAAGTTTTACGCGCGGTGAGGTCATTCATTTTAAAATGACCTACGGCATTTTTACAGTAGGCAAGGGAAGTGTTAAAATCCATCAAAATTACTTCAAGCTTAACAACCGCGATTGTTTTAAGATTGATGTCCATGGCAGGACAGTCGGAATGGTTGATTGGGTTGCTGATGTTGATGATCAATGGGGATCTTATATCGATACAGCGGCCCTGTTGCCTCACCAATTTTATCGAAGAATCCGTGAGGGACGATATAAAAAAGATGAATGGACATTCTTTGATCACAAGAAGAAAAAAATTGAAGTAAAGGCCATCGACAATGCTACCGGTAAATTCAAAGAATCAAAATTTTACGATGCTCCTCCCCAGGTCAGGGATATGATCAGCGGATTTTTGCACCTGCGCAACATGGATATGTCGAAAATTGCGGAGGGTGATACGATCATTGTTCCCGGTTTTTTTGAGGATGAGTTTTATAAAATGAAGATCGTCTATCATGGCAAACAAACCATTAAAGTGAAAGCTGGTAAAATAAGAACCATCGTTTTTAGACCGGTGATGCCCCAAAACAAAGTGTTTGATGGAGAAAATTCGGTTAAAGCTTTCTTCTCAGACGACAAAAATCGGATTCCCGTAAAAATTGACGCCGAAATGTTTATCGGAAGTGCAGGGGTAGAGTTAACCAGTTACGAAGGACTTAAAAATCCCCTCAATGTTGTTAACTAGTGTCATGTTAAGCGAATTCTGGCGTACTTAAAGCTATGAGCTTCGAGTTACTAGTAGCCTCAAGCTACAAGCTGCAAGTAGGTTGTGCAAAACAACGATACGTGCTGTACACAGAAAAAAATTGAGTCTCTTTAAATAAATCACTGAAACAACTTGAGGCTTGTAGCTTGAGACTTTGATCAGGCACTTGTAACGCGTAGCGCACTGCTAGGCTCTAAGTACGCCAAAACAGTGTTGACACGACACTAGTATTTTTTTCGAGTAAACGCACTGACTACGCGGCCGCAACAACCAGCTGCTTAAATTTTTCCGGACTCACCGGTTTTATAATATAATCCCGTACATCCAAATTATTCTGCGCCCGGATAACATCGCGTGGATCGATGGAAGAACTTATCATAAAAATTGAGATGGTTTTTTTAAGCTTCGCCTTCAGCGTAGCATAATCGGCTAAAAACATCCAGCCATCCACATAAGGCATGTTGATATCGAGGAAAATATAATCGGGGAGATTATCAGATACATCGGCATTGACACGTAGGTATTCCAATGCTTCCTCACCGTTTCCAAATTGCAATATCTCGTGGGTAAGGTTCAACGAACGTATGATTTTCGCAGAGGTTAGCTGAAAAATTTTATCATCGTCAACGAGGGCGATAACAGGGGACTTAGTCTTCATTTGGATGATACTTGTTGAAGTTAACATAAAAGGTGGTACCTATGTTTTCCTGACTGGTGATAGATATCTCGCCTCCCATGGCTTCAATTTGATTTTTAATCATGAATAATCCTATACCCCTACTTTCCGGGTGTCGATGAAAAGTCTTTTGAAGTTTGAAGATTTGATGACCATACTTCTCCAGATTAATACCCAATCCGTTGTCCTTTACTTCTAAAACGATCTTCTTTTTTTTATAATACGTCTTTACTTCAATTACCAGGTCTCGGTCAGGCTGATTATACTTTAAAGCGTTACTGAGTAGATTTAAAAAAATACTTTCCAAATAAATATTAGGATATACTATGGAAGGCGCTTCTGTAAAATCGCTGATTATCTTCGCCGAAGTTTCTACAATTTTCGCGTTCACCATTGTAGCAACTTGATTAAAAACATTTTCAAATTTCAATTCCTGTTTTTCTATACTATCGTTTTGCTTGAGTTTAAGAACTTCATTTAGCTCTTCCAGCGTCGTGAGCGCCTTATTGGACGACTCTTTGAGAAACTTCAGATACTGCCCCTTTTCTTCCTCAGAGTCCGCCGTTTCCATAAAGGTTAGTAGCGTAAGAATGTTGCCGATCGGAGATCTTAAATTATGAGACACGATTTGTGTGAACTCTTCAAGCTGATCATTTTTTCTTTTTAGATCAATCGTGATGGCTTCCAGTTTTGCATTTTGCTCCAGTATTTTTTCCTCTATCAGTTTACGTGCTGTGATATTTCTAAATTCCGTAACACGGATATTGCGCCCTCCGTAAGGAATATTTTTTCCGTGTACTTCCAGAAAATAGCGCGACCCATCTTTGTGTATCCCTTCAACATCATACGGCTTCCCGTAACTCGATAAAATATTCTTCATTACCAATGACTTGTACTCCGCTGCAATAAGGTTCAAACCATCCTGGCCAATAAGTTCTTCCCTGTTATACCCCGTAATTTCGCAAAGACCCTGATTACAATCTATAATAAAGCCCTTGTCATGCATACCAATTCCGCCGAACGAAGCTTCTTGTAATGTTCTAAAGCGCTGCTCACTTTCTATGAGCTCCTCTTCCATTTTTTTTCTTTCGGTGATATCGGTGAAAGTGCAAATGACCTGCAACGATCCTGCTTGTTCATTTAAAAACGGCTCAGCATTTATCAGGAACCACATCCTTTCCTTTTTCCTCGGGTTCAATAAACCCATCACGACACCGCGAACTGATTTAGAGGTTGCAATTACTTGGCTGACGGGATGCTCAATGTTGGGAAAAGGAGTATCGTCTTCTTTTATTAGGTCCCATACGGGATCAAACGGAGTTTTTCCAATCAATTCATTATCCTCGATCCCCAGCAAATTATGTGCGGTGGTATTTGATAAAATTATTTCTGTTTTATCGTTGTGAAGCGAAACCCCGACATTTAAATTTTGAATGAGACTTCGGAAATGCTTCTCACTTTCCCGAATGGAATTCTCTGTTAGCCGGCGTTGTGTTACGTCCCATGCCAGCGCGATTAAAATATCTTTTCCGAAATAACTTCCCTTGCTGATTCTAACTTCTTTTAAAAAAGTACCGCCTGATTTCTTTTTACCCCACCACTCAATTGTTTGAGGAATCCCGTTCAGCGTATCGGCAAATACTTTACCAAGTCCCTCGATATCATTTTTTCCTTCAACAGAAAGGAATTCCGGCGTGTTACCGATAAACTCCTCTTTACTGTATTCATAAACTTCACACGCTCCCTGGTTTACATCAAGGAAAGTTCCGTCTGGGTTAAGGATGTAAATTTCCTGACCCACCATATTGAATAATTCACGGTAACTCTCCTCACTTTTGGAAAGTAGTTCTTCGGCATGTTTGCGTTTGGTAATATCCTGAGCAAGACCAATTATTTGAGTGACCCGTCCTTTTTTATCACGTTGAAAAACCGTCTCTCGACAAGAGAACCAGCACCAGTCGTAATGTTTGTGACGAATCCGGAACTCGGCATCTTTTACAGTCCGGGTGGGTTCCGTTGACCATTTCGGCATTTCCGCCAGGTCCTCCGGATGTACAAGTTGAAGAATAAAGTTATTACCCATTACTTCAATCTCTTCCCAACTGTATCCCAACAAGGATGTAGTATTGTAATTTACAAAGAGGATAGCTCCTTTTATGAGATCATATACATACAACATTCCGGGCATGGCATTCTCCATGCTTTCTTTGAAGCGATTGGTTTCAATTAAATTTTCTTCTATTCTAACCTTGTCGGAAATATCCTGCATCGTTCCGAGCATTCGATACGGTTGGTTTTTTTCGTCGGATAAGAAAAAGCCTTTATCGTGCAGATGCACATACTTTTTTGATTTTGTCTTCAGGCGGTACGTTACATCATAAGTTTTGATGCCTTGTTTTGCTTTCTCAAGTTGCTCTAATGCATTTTCCCTATCCTCGGGATGAATAAGTTTTCTCCAGCTATTGATGTTGCCCATCTCCTGGTTGTTGTACCCAAGTACTTCGTATATTGTACCACTCCACGCAATGTTACCCGAACTTAAATCGTAGTCATAAATTACTTGCCCTGAGGCAGAAGCTATTAGTTTATAACGAGCCTCCCAGTCTTTCCTTTCAAAGTTGCTTAACTTTAGATCGGTAATATCCTGCACCGTACCTACCATCTTAATAGGACTACCCTTCCTATTTCTAAACACTTTACCGACGCTCTCGATCCATCGCACGCTTTTATCGGGCTTCAGAATCCGATACTGAACAAAATATTTTTTATCACTGGTGAGGCTTCGGTGGATTTCCTTAACGACAATTTTTTCATCTTCCCTGTGAAGAAACTTTAAAAAACTTTCATACGTGCCGTCAAAACTTCGCTTGGTTGTTCCAAAAATAGCGTGAACGTTATCCGACCACCATATTTCATTAGT
>CAZAHL010000026.1:0-16614 GCA_964484845.1 uncultured Chryseolinea sp.
ACGTTTTAAACACCTCACTAGCTCAATTATCGCGAACTCCATTAATATCTACCCAATCTACAATCGTCAATCTACAATCGTCAATCTCATAACATAATCATTCATCCAATATTGCCCTATGGGAACGTCTTCTTCTCGAATAATTTTAAATCCAAGCTTTTTATAGAATTCAATCGCTCCGTTTTGACGGTTTACGTTCAAATCCAATATTTGAATACCGTTAATTTTTAATTGTCGCTTTATTTCGTCTATCAGAAGTGATCCGTAACGTTTGCCCTGGTTCTCAGGCAAAATATAAATTTTATGTAATTTGAAAACCCCTGGTTCTTCCCTTCGTGCTCCAAAGGATGCAAAACCCTGATAGCCCAGTTTATCTTTTAAGATTAAAAATTTTTGAGATCCTTCCAGCATAACCTTTTCAAGTTCCTTCTGATCATAAATTTTATTTAGCATGTATTGAAGCTGCTCGGGGCTGATAATGGACGAATAAGTTGATTTCCATGTTATCTGGGCGATTTCGAAAATGACAGGAATTTCACGAACCGTGGCTTCCAATATCTTTACCATATTCAAAAGTAAAAAATTACGTTGAATGGGCTATTACCCGGGTTCACCTGTAGAACAAATTCCCCTTTTATACGGTTAAACATTAAAATACCTTTAAAATTGGTAGAACTGGTTAAAATTTAGAGCAGTAGAAAAGAGAAATTGTGTATATAAAAAACTCTAGCTTTGACTTAGCCCAACTGGGCACTATTAAAAATATATGGAAGAGGAAAATGCAATTTTTAAAGTATTGTTAGTAGACGATCGAGACGAAAATCTATTTGCCCTTGAAGCCATATTGAAGGATGAAAATTATCACTTGATAAAAGCGCATTCGGGAAAGGAAGCGCTTTCCTATTTACTAAAAGATCTTGATTTTCATTTGATTATAATGGATGTCTTAATGCCGGGAATGAATGGTTTTGAAACGGCGGCTTTAATTTACAACCGGGAAAAGCTTAAGAACATTCCGATCATTTTCTTAACGGCTATGGATATAGAAGGCAATATCTATAAAGGTTACAAAGCCGGTGCCGTTGATTATATCAGCAAACCTATAATTCCTGAGTTGTTAAAAGTAAAAGTTCGTGCCTTTGTAGACTTAAGTGAAAAAAACAGAGAACTTTTAAAGCAAGAAAAGGAACTAAGAGCGGCTAATAAAAAATTAGAATGGGAGATCGCGGAAAGAAAGCTATCCGAAGAGAAAGTGAAAGCGCTTAACGAAGATCTCGCGAAAAGACTGGAGCAACTGCAATCCTTAGACTCCTTTAACTATTCTATATCGCACGACTTAATGTCTCCGTTAAATAGTATTACCGGACTGGCCGGACTATTGCAAATGATGCACCCTGAAAAAATCGATGACGAAGTGTTTGAAATAGTGAATCACATTATGGGTTCCGTCGATCGAATGACGAAATTAATTAAAGACTTATTGTCCTTCTCGCGTCAGGCTAATGCGGAAATCACGAAGGAAGAAGTTGACATGAAGAAATTGGTGCACGAGGTCATGCAGGATATCTCTTTGAGCATGCCAACTTCAGCGACAGAAATCGTAATTCATGATTTACCGCCTGCGTATTGTGATAATAATATGCTGAAGCAAGTTTGGGCAAATTTAATTTCGAATGCCCTAAAATATTCACAGAAGAAGACAGCGCCACGAGTTGAAATTGGAGGTAGCCAGGAAAATGGTCATTACTTCTATTTTGTAAAAGATAATGGAGCAGGGTTTAATATGGCAAATTATGACAAGCTGTTTTCCATTTTTCAGCGGCTTCATAGTGACCATGAATTTAATGGTACAGGAGTCGGTCTGGCTGTAGTAAAAAGAATAATCGAACGCCATGATGGAAAAATATGGGCTGAGTCAGAAGTAGGGAAGGGTTCGGATTTCTATTTTACGCTAAAAGCAAAAGCTAAATAAAGTTACCCTCCGTCTACGCGAATGGGTGCGGCAGCGTTTATTGAATCGCGGCGATGAGCAGCCTGCTGTATTTTAAGTTTGCGCCGATATAACATTTCCAAAAAAGTTTCTGCGCGTGGCGTTGCCAATGTATCGGCATATTGAATAGAATCTCGCTTGAAGATGGATTTTTCAATCTCCAACCACAAATCATCGTCTAATTCATACAGGTCACATTGCAATTCATTCTGCAACTCATAGGGTAGGGGCTTGAATTTTGCCGCCGTTATGGTCTTAAAAGACGGGTCTTGGTTTACTTGCTTTAAAAAATAGGCAGCAATCGGCAAAGCTGTGTTAGAGCCTTGTCCCAATTTTGTATTTCTGAAACGAATGCGCGGGTCGTCAGCCCCCACCCAGGTGCCGATGGCAAGCTTTGGAGTTATGGCCATGAACCATCCATCCGCATTGGCCTGGGTAGTACCTGTCTTACCGGCTACATCCATATAAATACCGTATTTCCAACGCAACCGTGAGGCTGTGCCTTCATGCACAACCGTTTGCATCAATTGCCTGACTAATAAAGCCGTCTCTTTTGAAATCGCACGTTTACCTGATTCTTTTGATTTGAAATTGTCGTATACTTTGCCCTCGAGATCATAAATGGCCGTGATATAGTACGGCAAGTTTGTGACGCCTTCATTGGCTAGGCAAGCATACGCCGTCGTCATTTCCATCAAAGAAATAGAAGATGATCCCAGTGCAATTGAGGGCACGTCCGGTAGCTCACTGGATATTCCCATTTTACGGGCAAGGTCAATCGTATTTTGAACGCCAGCTTGTTGAATCAATTTCACAGACACTGTATTTACCGAATAGGCTAGTGCACCACGCATCGAATACTGAACATTGTAATCGTTTTGCATATTCCGTGGTGTCCACTTAACGCCCTCTTTATCAATGTAAGTCTCTTGATGAGCGGATTGAAGGTCACAAGGAAGTATGCCTTCTTCGATAGCTTCTGCGTAAACAATCGGTTTAAAGATTGAGCCAACTTGTCTCTTGGTTGAAGCTTTTACATGATCATATTGATAAAAGTCATGTTCAATTCCGCCTACCCAGGCCTTTACCTGGCCGGTAGCTGGTTCCAGCGCAAGAAAGCCTGCATTCAAATATTTCAAGTGATGCTTAATAGAATCTAACGGACTTGCTTTTACATCCTTATCTCCTTGCCACGTAAATAGTTGCATCGGAACAGGTTTTTGTAATACATCTCGTATTTCCTTTTCGTCAAGCCCCTGCTGTTTTAATCTTTGATATCGCGGAGATCGTTTTATGGCCTCTTCAACAATATATTCCCTTCCTTTCCAAGGGAGTTCTTTCCCCCAATGGTCAAAAAATTGCTTTTGTACTTCTGTCATTTGCTGAACCAGCGCTTTCTCTGCGTACAGTTGCAGCTTGGAATCGATTGTGGTGTAAATTCGCAGACCATCGGTATACAAATTATAGACAGAACCATCTTCCTTTGTGTTGTTTTTGCACCAGTGAAGCAATTCGGCTTTCAGGTATTCTCTGAAATAAGGCGCTAGTCCCTGGTGGTGCGAGATTTTATTGTATGTTAATTTCAGCGGCAACTTTTTTAAGGCCACTGCTTTTTGCGAATCGAGAAAATTATATTTCACCATTTGAGCCAACACCACATTGCGTCTTTCTAACGCACGCTTGGGAAACAAACGTGGATTGTAGTTGTGGGTAGCCTTCAGCATGCCGACTAACACAGCAGACTGATCGACCTTCAGTGCACTCGCAGTGCTCGAGTAAAAACGTTTCGCGGCTGCTTCCAGGCCAAATGTATTGTCAGCAAAAGGGATCGTATTTAAATATAAGGTTAGCAGATCTTTCTTGGAATAAATTCTTTCCAGGCTGAATGCTGTGATTGCTTCGCGCAGTTTGTTGACCAACAGGGAAAGTATCCAATACCTTTTTCGTGGATACAAATTTTTTGCGAGTTGTTGAGAAAGTGTGCTTCCTCCACCAGCGGACTCATCCTGCAGGAAGATGGATTTGACCACCACTCTTCCTAAGCTTACGAAATCGATTCCTTCATGCTCGTAGAAACGCACGTCTTCAGTGGCAATGAGAGCATTGATCAGTTCAGGTGCGATTTCTTCGTATTTTATTTCGGTCCGGTCCTGGATGAAATACCGGCCGAGCAACACGCTGTCTGCACTGTAAACTTCGGACGCGACTTGATTTTGTATGTTACGCAATTCAGTGCGACTGGGAGTTTCAATCCATAAAACAAGGAGGAGAATAAAAAGGAAAGTGCCGGGTGGCCCAAGAATGATTGCCCAGCGCCGGGCACGCGGATGTGTCTTAAAATAAAAGGTTATTCGTTTGTATAGGCGCAATAACGCATAATACAATGGTTGCGCTTTTTCAACCGCTAAAAAAAATAGGTCCCTTATCTTTGACTTTAATCTCTCTATGAATGCCTGCATAACCAATTCACCACCTAACCAGGCGCGAAGGTAATCGCGCTAAAATATGACCGCAAATAAACCTCCGGATGGCTTAACATCGAAATCTGAATTTTTGTTTTCAAACCCATTTGGGAATGCAAAATTAACAGTGTTGAATTCATTCCAATGAATATTTAATCT
The DNA here is from genome assembly GCA_964484845.1 of uncultured Chryseolinea sp. GTDB lineage: Bacteria > Bacteroidota > Bacteroidia > Cytophagales > Cyclobacteriaceae > Chryseolinea. Next base: position 4,612 of record CAZAHL010000026.1, read on the forward strand.
TAAGATTGAAATTTGATCGATCTTCCTTCAATTTCCCTTAAAATTTTTAAACAAAACAGGGATTTTTTGGTATATCATCATAAGATTCAATTAAACGTACGAGTTATAAAACACTATGGCCGAAGGCAAAACGGTATTTGATGACAAGCTTCATTGGTATAAGGACGCTATAATTTACGAATTACACATTAAGGCTTTCCGGGATGGCAACTGCGATGGTATTGGCGATTTCCAGGGTTTGTTGGAAAAATTGGACTATCTCCAGGACCTGGGCGTTACGGCCATCTGGCTATTGCCGTTTTATCCCTCCCCTCAGCGGGATGATGGTTATGATATAGCTGACTATTACAGCATTAATCCTGCATACGGTGATATTAAACAGTTCAAGCAGTTTTTAAAAGAGGCTCATAACCGCGACTTAAAGGTTATTACAGAACTTGTAATTAATCACACGTCCGACCAACATCCGTGGTTCCAACGCGCCCGGAAAGCTCCGAAAGGTTCGGCCCACCGGAATTTTTATGTCTGGACGGATGATCCGAGCCAATATAAGGATGTCCGGATTATCTTTCAGGATTTTGAAACTTCAAATTGGACGTGGGACCCCGTTGCCAAGCAGTACTACTGGCATCGTTTTTTTCATCATCAGCCGGATCTCAATTATGATAATCCTTTAGTTCACGAAGAAATTTTTAAAATCTTAGATTATTGGTGCGCGACAGGTGTAGATGGTTTTCGATTGGACGCTGTGCCTTATCTTTTCGAAAGGGAGGGAACCAACGGTGAAAACCTTCCGGAGACTCATGCATTTTTAAAAAAATTGAGAAAACACGTCGATGAAAAATTTCCAGGAACCTTACTTCTGGCAGAAGCGAATATGTGGCCGGAAGATTCGGCTTCTTACTTTGGTGATGGCGATGAGTGTCAAATGAATTACCATTTCCCGGTGATGCCGCGCATGTTCATGGCGTTGCAAACGGAAGACCGATATCCAATTACCGATATTTTTGACCAGACTCCAGAAATCCCCCCAAATTGTCAGTGGGCTATTTTCCTGCGGAATCACGATGAATTAACGTTGGAAATGGTCACCGATGAAGAGCGTGACTACATGTATAAAGTATATGTCAAAGATCCCAAAGCAAAAATAAATCTGGGCATCCGGCATCGCCTTGCACCCCTGATGGGTAACAACAGAAAAAAGATAGAGCTCTTGAACTATCTTTTATTTTCATTAAAAGGAACTCCGGTCATCTATTATGGCGATGAGATTGGAATGGGTGACAATTTTTATTTGGGTGATCGAGATGGAGTACGCACTCCGATGCAGTGGGCGTCCGATCGCAATGCGGGTTTTTCGGAATCAAATCCACACAGGCTTTATTTGCCGGTAATTCTCGATCCGGAGTATCACTATGAATTTGTAAACGTTGAAATGCAAAGCCGTACTACGTCGTCGTTGCTATGGTGGACCAAACGAATTATCAACAAACGAAAGCAGTACAAAGCCTTTGGCCGGGGCGATATGAAGTTTATTGCATCAGAAAATCCTAAGATTCTTTCTTTCACGAGAACCTATGAAGATGAAACGATATTGGTCATTGTAAATCTATCCCGCTACACGCAGCCCGCCGAACTGGACCTTGAAAGCTATAAGGGATATGTTCCGGTAGAAATTTTCAGCAAAAATAAATTTCCAGGGATCAAGGCAAGCACGCCCTATTTTTTTACTTTGGGTGCACATGATTGCTTATGGTTTGTTCTTCAAAAAGCGCATCCGGAAACTACTGAAAATGAAGTATTGCCTTTAGTTCAGATAGAGAAGTGGAAGGATTTGTTGGAGCGTGAAGTGTTGGACAGATTAGAGAGCTATGTTCTTCTTCCCTATTTTTTAAAGGTCCGGTGGTTTGGAGGAAAGGGGAGAGCAGTTGAAAGTATTCGTATTATTAAATACGCCAGGATCCCTCTACGAGAAGAAAGCGCTGTTATTTTCCTCATTGAATTGCTTTACGACACCGGCTTGCCTGAAACGTACCAGTTGCCTGTGGCTTTTGGAAAAGGGGAGTTTGCCACCAAGACAAGTGAAACATGTCCTCAGGCGATTCTGGCACGCCTCAAAGTAGGCGAGGAGGAAGGTGTGTTATACGATGCCATCTATGGATTGGAATTGCAGCAGACCCTTCTTAATAAGATGGCAGGGCAGCATAGTATTACATTGAAAAATAGTGTTGTCGATTTTTACGGAAATAAGCTTTTAAAAAAACACGTTCAGGAACACGATAAAATAATTTCAAGAGTATTATCGGCAGAGCAGAGCAACACGTCTATCATTTACGACAATAAATTTTTTCTGAAGCTTTTCAGGAAAGTGGATCGCTCCATTAATCCGGATATGGAAATCATGCAATTTCTCACGGAGCATACTGAGTTCAAACATGTTCCTGCCTTTATTGGCGCCATCGAATGGAAGTATGAAAACGAAGGCATGGTGCTCGCCATGATGCAGGAAATGGTAGAAAGCAGCAGCGATACATGGACTTACATGCTCGACAGGCTCGATGATTTTAATGAACGAATCCTTTCGCAACAAGATGCTGAGACGCTTCCAGAACTGAAAGGAAGCATCATCGACCCTGTGGCATATGAAGATATTCCCACGGGAATAAAGGAGTTATTGGAAGGTCCCGTAGCAGAACGTGCTCACTTACTGGGTATACGCACAGGTGAAATGCACCTGGCTTTGGCATCAGGAGTTAATTTCCCGAATTTTAAACCGGAAGAATATTCCCTTCATTATCAACGGTCGCTGTTTGCAGGACTGCAATCTCTTGTTCGCGGAACGTTTCAAAGCCAAAGTCGAAACTTGAAAAAGTTACAGGATGATGTCAGGCACGAAGCGGAAGAGGTGCTTGCCATGAAAGAAGAAATTCTAAGCGTGTTCAAGAATATTTACAGAAAGAAAATCGATGTTGTTAAAATACGCATACATGGCGATTTTCATTTAGGTCAGGTATTGTTTACAGGAAAGGATTTTGTCATCACCGATTTTGAAGGAGAACCTGCCCGAAGTTACAGCGAACGCAGATTGAAAAGATCTCCCTTACGGGATGTTGCCGGCATGATTCGATCGTTCCATTATGCTGCTTACGGTGGATTGTTTTTGGATAATCAAATACGAAATGAAGATATCAGCAAGCTCATACCCTATGCCGAACAATGGTATCATTATATGAGCGGCTTTTTTATGAAAGCATACCTCGAAACGGTTAAAGGCAGTGCATTTATTCCCAAGTCAAAGGAGGATATGAATACTTTAATGACAACTTTTTTATTAGAGAAGGCGATCTATGAACTAAACTATGAGCTTAATAACCGTCCGAATTGGGTGATTATTCCGTTGCGCGGAATTAAATCTTTGGTAGGCAACGGTAAGCCTCTTACAGAAAAGGAAAAAACACCGATATTAGAGCCTGAATAAATCAATGCTTCTACGTAGTGGATAGTTCTAGGAGGCTCCTAACGGAGCCCATACGTGGAGAGCATTTCTTTTCTATAAACAGGATGCTCCGCTGGAGCAAATACACATCGATGATTTCCCTATCTTTTCTAGGATCCTATCGATGAAAAGAATGATCTTAAATTTTACTCCGGAGGAATATTCGATTTATCGCGATGCTGATATTCATGCTTCTCCGTATTTGATAGCTTTTAGGAGGCTCCTAACGGAGCCTATACTGAGGAATATTTTTGTTCCTATAAACAGGATGCTCCGCTGGAGCAAATACACATCGATGATTTCCCTATCTTTTTAAGGATCCTATCGATGAAAAGAATGACCTTACATTTTGCTCCGGAGGAGCATCCTGTTTATAGCCATACAATCCATTTTATTCATGGGCTCCGTAGGAGCCTCCTAACGCTTCTTGATATCTTCGAGAACATTTATTTCAACAGGTCCCAACAATCCGGCGTCCAATAATTCCCACTCCGGTTTAATGGTGATATTAGTTTGGGTGTGACGTTTCTCCTTCGGTAATTCCCGGTCACCAACCAATCGGTTCCTCCAGGAATTGATAACTTCAATTTCCAGGTGATTACCTTTCTTTAAAATCTGATTCGTAATTTCAAGACGGAACGGCGGTGTCCATGTAACACCCAGGTCTTTGTTGTTCAACCTCACCCTGGCAATTCCGACATCTTGCACATCTCCAAGCGTCAAAAAATACCTTTCATTCTTTTTGAGCTTTTTAAAATCAAAGGTAGTTGCGTAGGAACCTTTACCCGAATAATAATGCAGGGATTGCTCCGGTCGCTTCGTCCAGCTGATGAGAGCGGAAAAATCTAATTCGGCAGGTACACCAATCGTTGAATCCAACGCGACCTTCCAGGGGCCATTTATTAGTTGCACCGGTTTTAAGGCAGATGTATTGCTTTTTAAAATCCCTTTGGTGTTCCCCGGTACTGGTTTCCGGAAAACAACAAATACCGACCCGTAAGGTTCAAGACGTAACGGCAGCACCGTCCTGCCATTGGATTGTGTGAAGGCTTCGGCATTTTTTACCTCTCCTGTCAAAGCATTCCACAATTCCGGCTGTTTGCCTGTAATACGCAGCGCAAATTCACCCGACACTTCCTTTGGGTTCTGACTGCTGATAAAATATGCATCAATGTCTCCTATGCGCCGGTGAATATAGTCGTACTCATTATTTTGAGAATTGTCCAATGCCTCAAAATCCGGCAAGACATTTCCTTTTAGCAATATTTCGCGCGCAGTTTGTCCCCAAATGATTCTTCCCTTTCCGACCTGCCGTTGACCTGAAACGGAAGTCTCTTCTCCCCATAGCTCATTCACATATTTGTTGAAGCGATCGGCGCTCTCAGGTAGACCTGATAAACTTACCATATCCAATGGCTTGGCACCAACGACCGTTGCACCTTCTAACGTGAGCTGATGTATCTTTAACAACGCATTATGCGAAAGCACTTTAAACTCAGGCAATGCTAAGAGCTGGTATTTTTTTCCATGAGGTAATGTGATCAGTCCGTCGTTAACAGAAAGTGACATGAGGCGATCTTCATTGATCAAATCATAGTCATATCCCGGTAACACATGCGCAGGATCAAAAGCTTTATGGTGCCCTATGTTTGGAACATGATCGCCGTAGTAGTATAGCGCATCCGTTACAATATGGCCTTTTTGCAGTAGGTATTGGCAGCGTTTGAAGTAATCAAAGACAGATCCTGCCATTTCCCACCAGGTAATGTTTGGATTGATGTGCGTACCGGCGAAATATTCCTGGCCCGGCTTTCCCATTTCTTCTGGCGAACCGGTGAAGGTATGAAGGAATACCAGATTCAAACCCGAGCAAACTTCCCGGTCAAACGGCGGCTTCATCGTTGACCATGGTACATCGTTCCAATGTCTTCCAATGGTAGTGAATGATTCTGCTCCCACGAGTTGCTTATTATAGATCTGCGCTGCGCTGGCCGCTTGCTTCACAAAAAAGCGATCTTCCGGCTTCGCCCGATGAGGCGAAGGTGACCAGAATTCACTCATCATGATTTCGCTGTAGCCGTAATTTTTCAAGCCGTCAAAAGGACCTGCATGCGGGCCTGCTGATTCCGGTTGAATACCCATACCATGTTCTCTTGCCCGTTCTGCAAATACTTTATAGTGATATTCAGCAATACAATCACCAATCGTTTTCCGGAAGTCTGCCAAAAATGAATTGCTTGCCTGGCGATCCTGAATAATCTTCCCTGCAATCACGGGAAGAAATGGATAGATCTCGTAACGTCTTCGTTTGAGAAATTCCTCGGCAAATTGGTCCGACCAGTTAATGCCGCCGGCCTCCCAACTATCGGTCTGAAGGTATCTCAACGTTTTCCCTGTCATGGGGGCAACTAATTCCAATAACGGCTCAACGTGCGTATCCCAGTAGCGATTGAAATATCTGGCGTTCATGTAATCTATTACCTTGCCCTGCCACTTTCCGCTTGCCGTTGAAATATCGGCTTCGCTGGTGGTATAGCCAAACCGCATGATAGTCCATTCACCCGGGGGTACCTTCCACCTGAGTTTACCAGCAGCGTCCAGGTTATTCTTTAGAATTACAACGTCTTCTATAGTCGCATCCTCTTCGCCTGAAACCGGCGGCACTTCCTCCAAAAGTTTTTCTGTATTATATCCGGATCGATCGCCTTCGCGAAATGCTGCTTTCAATTCCAGGTCTTTTAAAGGAGTTCGCGTTGCTGAGACCTTTCTCTTAGGAAATGCCACGACTACAATATCACGGTAAAAATTATCCCGCATTTTTGGCTGAGGCAATTTGGAGAAAGACTTCAACGGCCCCTTTACTGTAATTTCTGACCAGGTAAGATGCTTAGTCGCTTCTTCCGACGTTATATCAGGGCCTCCTAAATTCCACCCGCTTTGGATACTCAGGCTCAACACCAACCCTAATCGATCGGCTTCATTTACGGCGTGAACAAATAATGTTCGCCACTCCGGGCTTCCAAACATAGGGCCTTCCGGCACATCCCCGTTACCTTGTTGATTTTGTCCCCCGGCATCAAACAGGCACGCGCCGCTGAACCCTTTCGCCTTCATTTCTTCCAGGTCCCTCGTAATGCTTTCATTGGTGACATTTCCATTGAGCCACCACCACCAGCAACGGATGCCATATTTCTGGGGAGGGTTGATGAAATTCGCAGCCAGCGTATCGTTCTGTTGCGTGTTAGATTTAGCTTGACCCACGACTTCGTTGCCGCTAATCAAAAGACCTGATATCAAACTAAAATAGTATAAGATTCTTTTCAATTGCATGCTATATTCTTCTATCACGTCATGAAACTAATAAAATTGCCAGCGTAAAGTAAAATCATTTAACTCGATTCTGCCTCAATATCCTACTCTGCAGGTTTGAATGAATAACAAACAGGTGTTAATTGTTCCTTCTTCACGTCCAGGCAGGATAGTACATAAAAGCGATTGTGGAATTTTTTCATACCTTATTCCCCACTTTTGATTGACGATTGACGATTGTAAATTGGACGATTGACCATTCACTATAGACTACTAACAATTCACGAATAACGATTCACTAACGAATGGAAGCAATTATTGGAATATTTTATCACTTCATCGGGGGTTTTGCTTCCGGCAGTTTTTACATTCCTTATAAGAAAGTTAAAGGATGGGCTTGGGAAAGTTATTGGATCATTGGCGGATTATTTTCGTGGCTCATCGTGCCCTTTATCGCAGCCTATGCTACTGTTCCGGATTTTATGGGCATCATAACCGCTGCGGATGAATCAACACTCTTCTGGACTTTTGTTATGGGAATTTTGTGGGGTATCGGCGGCCTGACTTTCGGATTGACGATGCGCTACCTCGGCTTGTCACTCGGAATGTCGATCGTGCTTGGATACTGCTCGGCTTTTGGAGCTTTGATACCACCGATTTACCGCGATCTCTTTACCGATGAAACATCGAACACATTTTCTTCCATGCTCAGCACGTCATCAGGTCTTGTTGTATTGGCTGGTGTCGTGGTATGTCTCATTGGAATTTATTTTTGTGGCCGGGCGGGCTCGATGAAAGAGAAAGAATTATCTGACGATAAAAAGAAAGAAAGCATCGTGGAGTTTAACCTTGTAAAAGGTGTGGCTGTCGCAACGGTATCCGGTGTACTAAGCGCCTGTTTTAACTTTGGAATCGAAGCGGGAAAACCCATGGCCGCGGCTGCTGTTGAAAACGGTGGTAATCCTTTGTTTCAAAACAATGTAACATTTGTAGTTCTTCTCTGGGGAGGCCTCACCACCAATTTTATTTGGTGCATGATTCTGAATACACGCAACAAAACTTTTGGGGATTATGCAAATGCAAAGGCTCCGCTTTCGAAAAATTATCTTTTCTCCGCCATCGCTGGAACGACCTGGTTCTTACAGTTCTTCTTTTACGGAATGGGTGAAAGTAAATTAGGCAACGGCGCAAGTTCATGGATATTACACATGGCGTTCATCATCTTAATTTCCAATACGTGGGGAATTATTTTAAACGAATGGAAAGGTGTGAGCAAAGCAACCTTCAGAACGATTCTGGCGGGGATTGCTATCATAATACTTTCGGTGGTGTTGGTGGGGTATGGGAATTATCTGGGGGGCTAGGGAACAGTCTCGAGTTTAGAGTTCGGGACCTACTCGGCTCTGTGGGAAATTTCCTAATGTTGCAAATTCCGGAAGCCGGCAACTCGAAACTCCAAACTCGAAACTCTAAACTAAAAATTAAACCACCTCTCCGCATTCATCCTATAAATCTTATCAACAACTTCTCTCGGCAATTTCAGTCCCTTGAACTCGCCATTCACGTGCGTTGACGTTAGCGTTTCGTCGGTTACGAAATATTTCCAGTCGTTAAGCCAGGTTTCGTGCAAGGATTTTTTTTCATTGTCGGCATTTGAGCCAGAGGAGATTCCGGAATCTGTAGCATAGATAATACGGTCTTGATATTTGATGAGGAACTGGCGCACTTTTTCACGATCCAGTTTCGTTTGATGCTGGAGATGCGGAATTCGGGCGGCCATATCCACAGCCATGTTTGGGAATTTATCGAGGCGTTTTGCAAGCTCATCTACATCCCACTCCAGACTTCCCAGGTGTGCGCCGACGAAATGCAAAGAGGGATGCTTTTCAAGAAACCGATCTCTGGCGTCGATCTGTTCTTCATACGATGGAAATTCAGGATGAAGATACATGTGATACTCAGGATTTTCTTTAAAATAAGTGCGATCGTTGTTCACAGTCATTTGTTCCAAGGGAAGCCAGCAGTTTTTTGGTTCGCCCAGATGACCGAGGACGGTTTTATCCTGTTCGATGATGTATCGAATAACCGGATCGAATTTAGGATCATCGATCATAATAAAGTTTCCGGAAGAATCTTTTTCGACCATGCCGATATTCTTCCAAAGCTTAATTCCCAGCGCCCCCTGCTCAAAAGAATTTTTTATACGGTTAATAGTCTCATCAGCCCAGCTCGCCGAATCCCAGTTCCTTAGTGTAAAGGTTGTGAGATACTCTATGCGATCAGGAGCTAGTTTGATTTGATGAAGTGCAAAACGTTCCTGATCATCGATCGGAGCGTCGGGAACATCAACGTTAACGGTAAGTAATCTGAAATTATCCTGCTGAGCCTGTTCTGTAAGGGCTGGCTGTTCGGAGTTTAAGTGCATGTGTGTATCGATCTTTTGTACTTTATGAAAATCGTCCACTGTATAATGTTCTGAGGAACATGAAAGGACGGTGAACATGGCTTGCATAAGCGATAATCTCAACAATAATTTCATGGCTGATGGAGTTGATAATTCGTCATTCTAAGAAATCCGATTGCTTTTTTAAATTTAACAATCTTAGCATTATCTACGTTGAGATGTACGTGTTTTTAATGTTGTTTTGATCTTTCAGGAAAAGCTACAAGCCACAAGCTGAAGGCTTCAAGTTCGGTTGTGCAGGCGTGGCAATTTCTGAGATGAACATCCCAAGTATTAGTTTATCTTAGGTTTGGTAGGGGGATGTGCGGATAAAATTCGGTTGCGTTTCCAGAAGCGCGGCCCACGGGGAGACCAGGCCTTTTGGAATTACAGACAACTAACTAAACGACATTGATTGCTAAATGTTAAAAGTAGCTCGAAGAGGAGGTGAAAGGCAATTCCTCATATCTTAGAGATCGTTTTAGAGAAATATAAATAGAAGGGAATCGGTATCCCATCACAATCCATGAAACTTCAGCATCAAACTGGCAGGTTGCTTTCTCTCGATTTTATGCGGGGACTGATCATGATACTGCTTATGCTGGAGAGTACACGCTTATATGAAAATCTCCATGAGGTAAGCGACGGATACAGTGTTCAGCATCTGATCAACCAGTTTTTCCATCACGAATGGAACGGCTTGCGGTTTTGGGATTTGATTCAACCTGGATTCATGTTTATGGCGGGAACAGCCATGGCATATTCTTTGCACCGGCAGCAGATCAACGGCGTACCATGGCGAGAATCTTTTATAAAAGTTTTAAAACGATCAGGCTGGCTATTTTTCTGGGGGGTACTAGACTACGCCGTGCGGCCAGGCGGACTTTCATTCGAGTTATGGGATGTATTGACACAACTGTCAGCCACTACGCTGATCACCTTTTTTATTTTCCGTTGGTCATATTCGGCGCAGATTGGTTTTAGTGCCGGCTTGTTGATATTGACCGAAGTCCTTTATCGGTTCACCGGCATTCCAGGCTTTGATCAGCCTTTTATGGATCAGCACAATTTTGGAAACTACGCGGATCTTTTATTGATGAATAAGATCAACAGTGGGGGATGGGTGGCGATCAATTTCATTCCCACAGCAGCCCACACTATCTGGGGTTCTTTGATAGGCAAATTGCTGTTGTCACCAACACCTGTTCATAAAAAAATTAAGTTGCTTTTAGTTAGTGGTTCGATAGCCCTGGTTGTGGGATATGTGATGGATTTCACCATTACTCCGATTATAAAACGAATTGCCACAAGTTCTTTTGTGTTCGCTTCAGGCGGCTGGTGTATTTTAGCGCTGTGTTTTTTTTACTGGTGGATCGATTTGCGCGGGCATAAAAGGTTTGTGCCATTTTTTGTTGTAGTAGGAATGAATTCTTTGTTCATATACCTTTTCATTGAAATAGTAGCAGGCCGGTGGTTTAATGATTGGATCGGAGCGATAACAAATGGTCTGATGAGCTTACTATATATGCCCGTCGGACTCATGTCAATAATTACCTCGTTGATCATTTTTTGCCTGGAGTGGAGTTTATGTTGGTTTCTTTATAAGAAAAACATTTTCTTCAAGATTTGACGTGGTACCCAACGCGTAAGATTGACTGAGTGCGTCACGCTGTTGGAAGACCTAATCCTGAATTTATCCAACTTAGCCATTCATAAATGTAATTCTGATTTTCAACCAGGCCTACTATCCGTTTAAAAAGACCGCGAAACGACGTTAAACTGTTGAAGCCAACGGAGAACAAACTTTGGAAACAATTTTTTCTGACCGCAATTATTGTCTTCCCGTAAAAAGTTTTGCTTGATCAATTCGTCTATATAAATAGACTTTTGGATATTCTGATGTCATACCATTTCTATCTGCCTGGATTATTTTTTTCGTCCGACAAATCTTATAACGGAACCCTTTCCGTTATGAAATTGACCTTCACTCAATTCAATTTCTTTTTCTGTCAATTCTATAATTTCATAATTCACAAAGTCAGATTTCAGTTCTTCAATTGAGAATAGCATCGCGATGTCTTTTGGTCCGCCCACTTTTTCGTTCTTGGAGAGGTAGTCAATGTGTTTTTTACTAAACGCTTCAAAGATAATTATTCCGTTCGTACGCAAATATTTGTCAAGCGTCTTGTGATATAATGATTTAATGTTGGCAGGAAAATGCGCATAAATCAGCGCGATTACGTCAAATTGTTTATTGTTATAATTCAATGCCTGCAATTCACCCACCTGATAATCGATGGTCACATTATTAATTTCTGCAAATCGGATGGCTTTCTTTTTTCCTTCTATGCTTATATCAAACGCTGAAACTGTCCAACCAAGTTTGGCTGCAAATACTGCATTACGTCCTTCACCTTCTGCTGGAAAAAGTATTGTCCCAATAGGTAGCTTCTCCAATTGTTCTTTTAGATAATCATTAGGTTGTTCGCCATAAGCAAACTGTTCTTTGCTATACCTATCATTCCATCTATCAGTCCAAGATTCGTTCATATTTTCGTTGATTTTAACGTTGCTAAGTTACTACTTTAAAAATAAGACTCGAAAATGAGCAATAAGCAATAGGCAATGAGCAATAGGCAATAGGCAATAAAGCAATGAGCAATGTGTAGTCATTTAAAAATTATATTCGTTTTTCAAAATTTGCAATGCCTAACGAACCTATCAACGATGCATGATCAATTACGCGCCAATTGCT
>CAZAHL010000026.1:16714-38385 GCA_964484845.1 uncultured Chryseolinea sp.
AGGTAAAATATTGTTGGAATTAATTATTTAGCGAATCTGATGAGTTCGGTGTTAAACTTTTCCCGTTCTTCGAGGAAGAGGCCATGTCCACTGTTTTCAAACCGAACGATGGACGAGTTTTGAATGCCTTTTTGCATTTGTTCCGCAAAACTGAATTCACAAATTTTGTCTTTTACCCCATGAAAAATTACTGTTGGAATTTTTATCTTACTCAATTCCGACCGCAAATCTGTATCCCGAAGGGCGATTAGACTTTGAGCGGTTGCATAAGGTGATGCTTCAAGATTAATTGCGCCAAGCCAATTACCTAAACCTGATGGCAGAGCAGTTTCTGTTGCACCGAATATTTTCCCGAAATTTTCTAACAACTGGGGACGATTGGTCAGGCTTAGTTGAATGAGTTCATTTACCGTTTCCGTTGCGAATCCATAGGGATAATCATTTCGCTTGGTCCAAACAGGTGCGGCTGCACCGAAAAGGACTAACTTACTTACATGTGAACTACTACTGTATTTTGCTACATAATGAATGGCAATTGCACCACCCATTGAAAAACCTCCCAACGTGGCTTGCTCAACTTTCAGTTTGTCCAATACTACTTTAATGTCGTCGGCATATACATCGTAGTTGTATTGACCATATGGCTTGTCAGACTTACCAAAACCACGAAGGGTAATACCTATGACTCTAAAGCCGTTTTGGATAAGTTCATTATACTGATACTCATACATTGCATCGCTTAGTGGCCAGCCGTGAATCAAGACAATGGCTTTGCCCTCGCCCTGATCGGTAATATGCAAGCGAACATTGGGCTCAACCTCGATGAACTCACTTCGTCCCAAGGCGGCATTCTTGCGTTGTGCATGGGAGTTCGAGACGATCAGGAATAAAACCATGATAGATAAAACACCGTGTTTTATCTTACTTAAAAAAGATTGTGTTTTCATTTTGTGTTTCATTAATGTGATTAAGAATTAATGAAACAAAATTACCTGATGGGCAACGGCGAGGTAATAGACAATTGGTTACCTGAATTGGACAATTTTCCCTCACTGCATTTTGTATTGCTTGCGGAATTCTGCGGGCGCAATGTCTGATACTTTTGCAAACAAGCGATTGAAGTAGGCAGGATCGTCATAACCTAACTGGTAGGCGATCTCCTTTACATTCAGGTCACTGTGCGCAAGCAATCGTTTCGCTTCCAGGATGATACGATCTTTGATAATTTCGTTCGGTGTGGTTTTTCCGTACTTGCTGATTCGTTTTGTTAGTGCTTTTGGTGTGATGTTCAGGATATTGGCATAGTCTGACACTGCATGATGTTGTCTGAAATTAAGTTCGACGAGCCGGCTGAATTTTCGCAGGAATTCGACTTCAGATTTATCTTCTTCGTCATCAAGCTTATGCGAGGTCTTCCAGATGCGTGTTGATTTGATAATGATTTCTTTCAATAATATCCTGAGCATCTCTTCAGCAGAGCTTTCGTTTTGATTGAGCTCGGTTATCAATTCTTTGACAATCCCTTCCATCATTGTGGAATGTTCTCGGGAAAGGAATACAACTGGTATTTCGTAAACATTGTTGTATAAAATTCCATCGCACGACACTTCCTTGTCGTGAATTTCCACACAATAAAAATCTCGATTGTAGTAGATCAGATAACTATCGTTGCTGTCTAATTTAGTAAGGTCATACCACTGATTTACGTTAACGAAGAAAAGCGCATCCTTCTTTAAATCATATTTTTTAAAATCGATCTGGATGGATGCAGGTGCCCGAATCAAGAGGATCTTAATAAATTGATCGTATGTTTTATATTCATCGGTGCGAAGAACAGAAGAAGCGAAAGTTAAAATACCAAATTTCTTATATGTGAACTGCTTAAATTGATTCATCTTTACCTTTGGCTATAAAACGTGTTGCATCTAAAAACGGATTCATTGTTCCAAACTTTTGATAAATACGCGCCCTATAATTTAACAATCTTTTTTACCTTTCTTTCATTCCCATAATTGACAATGACGATAAATATCCCCTTCGGGTGATCGCGTAGATTCAAAATCGCGGACCCGGAATGGATTGATGAAAGAACTCTCTTCCCCAACGCATCAACGACGTCAACGGTGTACGTCCCGGTTTTCTTTGATTCAACGTGAACGGTTCCTAAGGTTGGGTTAGGATAGATTTTGATATCAATCAGTTCGGATTTGGAAACCGCAGTTATCACATCCGAGCATTTTGTTGCATCGGTAGAGGGAGTTACTCCCGTTGTACCGCCAGCGCAGCGGTTGCAGGCATCAAAAGAGGCTGTCCCATCCAGCGTACCGTTACAGTCATAGCCAGCTTGAATAAATTTTGACAGGAGCCGGATATAGTTAAGCTGATAGGAGTTACTGTTTTCTGTAACCTCCCACGAATTCAACGGCCATGTCGTGTTAAAGTCTTTATAGGATTTCTGCGCAGGCTGATCTTTCGGCGGCGTTAAACTTTCGGAGGTACATATACTATTGTTACCAGCACCACCACAGCCAGCGGGACAACAGCTGTCCCAGTTGTAACTGGGGTTAGGACCGCCAGCAAGAAATCCAGGCGGTGGTCCATACGTGGAGGTCCCTACTCTGTCCCATAGCGCGTTGCCATTCGCGAACCAGGTGTGATAGAATTCATTCACACCGCTATCTCCACCATAGCCATACATGTTAGAGAGGTAAACAAAGTTCAGCGGATTTACGCCATGGAGGTAATGAATAAAAGTTTCTGCTGCTTGTAGCGCCTCTTCGTTTTTTGCTGATTCAATATTATAGTGTATCAGGTCGGTAAAAATCAATCCTTGCAACGCTTTCAAGGAATTACTTCCCCAGCCATAATGGTTGATGTATGCGAAGTATGGATCCGTGTTGCCGGAATGGGCCAAAAAATGATCCGCCGTGTTCAGCGCATTTTTATAGACGTCTTTTATCTGCCCGGCTACAACAGGATTCGCGCCGGGTAATTCTGCATAATGGAGAATGGCTTCCTGGTTTGTCACTTCAAAAATGGAAGCCCAATTCCAGGTCATTAAATGAACCTGGGTATAGTTTGCATCAATGAAGTTTTTGTATTTTGATTGTTCCGTAATTTCAAATAGAAAGCAGGCAGCTTCTATCTTCGCCATCAACCTTCCATAATCGTCGGTCTCCTGTTGCCCAGCCCCTAGGCCAGCCGTACCGGACGCCGTATCGTTATTTTTAAATATCACGGATGGATTAGACGCTGCCCAGTCCCACGCGCGTATCGCGTGGTCTTTTAGTGACGCTGCATAGTCAGTCATCCCCCGTGCGCCATATACTTTTGACGCAATGGCCAAAGCACCTGCGGCGTTCAAGGTAGCCGATGTGCTGGCGGTACCATACAAAGTCTGGCCCGTGGCACTGGAAGGTGGCGTGGCATGCGACAATCCGGCTATGCTTAATACGCTACCATCACTTTGTTGCATTCGTATCAAGTGATCGACGCCCCACATGGCTTCATCCAGCAGGTCTGGAATTCCATTGCCGGATTCAGGGATATTAAAGTCATCGGTCCAGACGTCCGGAGCTTCGAGATAAGCGCGCATGAAATCGACAATATAATTGGCAGTCCAGTTCGTATACTTATTGTAGTCACCGGCATCATACCATCCACCGGAAACGTCAATTTCTTTTGCAACATTATTTTTTTCGTTATAGGGCCTGGCATTTTTGTCTTGCAGCGGACCGATATGACTGGCAGCATCTGACCAACCTGGTCCAGCGTACCTCGCGTCTTTGGCAAATCCCACACGCTGGTAGAAGAATGTTCTGACTGCATGTCTCAGCACACCCTGGTAGATAGAAGGCGAAATTTCAAATTCGAATGATTTAAGGTTTTTTTCGACGTCCAGGATATGATATGTACCGGCTGACGTGACCGACGAGAAATCAAACCACCAGACCTTGTCACCAGAGGAATTGTCGGTGGCCCCTGCTTTCCAGGCGACAGACTGGCCGGTAAAGACGGGTTCGCCCGTTGATTTATCTATTACCGCATATTCAGCCCCTGGTGCAAATGATTCAGCAGCATCAAACCCAACCTGCGGGTCGCGAATGACAGCGACTTTTTTAGATGAGGGCAGATAGCCAAACTGATCGACAACAATGTATTTACTCGTCGACTGACTTTTTACATGGCCAGCCGAGAGGAGAAAAAAAATAACGCAAAGGAACATACGGCTGCCGTCGATACTTTTTTTCATTGGGATTTTGATAACTAGACTATAAAAATAAACCTTAAACGCAGAAGATTATAGTGAACTAGCGTCGAGTTAACAAATCATGCATAGGATGGAACTATTTCGAACGGTAGAGAATCGAAAAGTTTAGACTTTGCCTGTGTGAACAACTAATGAACTACATCAACACCCAACAACTGCCGTTGCCGTGAGCAGTGCGATTTTCGTTGCGATACTTTTCGGATATAGTTAATCAAGAAATTAATCCAATCCTGGACGTATTAATGGTTCGTTGTTTTCTTTTTATGAGTTAGTCCCATATTTGTGGCCTATCAAGTCCAAGTGTTCGTAAATAGGAAAGCATTTGTCCGGCATGAACTGCTTCGTGATAAGCGATTCGTTGTAGATAATCTCCAAGTTTTCTACGTTGCCCTTTCTCGGAACGAATGATTTCAATTGTTGAAAATTCTTCTGCACTAAATTCTTTTATTGTGGTAAGGAAATTAATTCTAAAAGGTTGTGAAAAGTCAAGTTCGGTTTGTAAGTCGGTATAGGGTTTTTCGGCCCAAGGTGAAGTGTGGCTACCAATATTTCCCCTGTTATTTACAATTAGGTGGAATAGATATTCTGCTTCCAATACGTGTCTAACCATTTCAAGGCAACTCATTGCTTTTATATCTGGTTTCCAAAAATAATATTCGGACGGAATTCCAGCCCAAAGTTTTATACTTCTTCGTCTGATTTCCGTGAAATTTGTTAAAATTATTTCTGTTTGTGTCATCTCTATTATCGTTAAATTGATTTTGCTGTTGGCTGTCTGGTAATAAAAGAGAAGTTTTATTTTGAAGACATAAAACTGCTAATAAGATCTAGCACTTCATTAAAGTTCGTTTCCCATGCATGGTGTCCACCATCCAATATATGAATCTGTGCTTCGGGCAGGTCTCTTTTGTAACAAGGAGCTTCTGCTACATCGAAAAACACGTCATGCTTACCCCATATAACAAGGGCTGGAGGTTGGTGCATACGGAAATACTCTTGAAAAACAGGAAACATTTCAATGTTACTTTTATAAGTACAGTTTAACTCGAATTGCATATCAATATTGCCAGGTCTGCTCATACGATCCCAGTCTAGTATCCAAGATTCAGGACTCACATGGGTAAGGAGTTCTTCAGATAATCCAGCAGTATACTGCGCCTTTGTGCCGTCTTCACTTAAAAATGCAGCTACCTTTTGCTTTTTTTCTTCGGTAGGGTTCTCCCAATAATCTCTTGTTTCATCCCATTGTGGTCCGATGCCTTCAATATAGGCATTGCCGTTTTGAATAATAATCCGTTCTATTTTTTCCGGGTTATTCACACCTATGCGAAGTCCAATGGGACAGCCATAGTCATGAAGGTAGATAGTAAAAGATTTTAAATTGATTGCTTCAGTAAATTTGTTGATGTAAGCTGATATATTTTTAAAAGAATATTCGAAGTCACTCATGCTGGGAAAAGCACTGAATCCAAAACCGGGATAATCGGGAGCAACGAGATAAAACTTATCAGAAAGTGCAATCATTAAGTTTTTAAACATTACCGATGATGTTGGGAATCCATGCAGAAGCAGTATGGATGGATTTTTCCTATCCCCAGCTTCTCGATAAAAAATATTAACTCCGTCAATCGGAATTGTTTTATTGTAAATCTGTCTATTCATTGAAATTATTAAATTTAAATACGCTGCATTTTTTAATTTTTTGTCCTTGTCAAATCTGTCGGCAATTGAAAAGTTATTTGTCAGTAGTCATCTTTTTATAATACGTTATACTAGTCTTTTATTCGTCCTTCTTTTTGGTTTATAAAATGGCTACAAAGTCTAGCTTAAATGCAGTTTCGGGTTTAGAAACTGCGTCATTGTCCACGTTATAAAATTAAAATTAGGTGTTATAAATTATTTGCCAACGCCGAGTCCCGCAACTGCGTTTTGCAATGACTTATTATTGTTTCACTCTTGTCCACAAGAAAGTCAGGAGCCGCATCGATAGTTTAAAAATAAAATAAACAATCAAAGCAGTCACCAGAATTATAA
Source organism: uncultured Chryseolinea sp. (assembly GCA_964484845.1). GTDB lineage: Bacteria > Bacteroidota > Bacteroidia > Cytophagales > Cyclobacteriaceae > Chryseolinea. The sequence goes on from CAZAHL010000026.1 coordinate 23,019, forward strand.
CTGTCAAAATCGACCAAGTAATCTCTGGTGGATAAATTATCGTATGCCAACCTGGTATTATTGAAAATGCGGCGTCATTTGTCCATAGTCTAACGGTCACATACACTACCAACGTAGTAATGATTCCAGCAATTGTCAATAGAAATATCTTTTCTTTGTTCTTCATTGTCCGATTAAAATGACCATCAACCCTAGCATTAGAAAATACACTAAATTATCAGTTTGTCCACCGCTATAATTTTATGTGCTTCAATTCTTTTAAAGCGTAAAATAATCAGAACTGTTATTGCCACAGAAGGGATTAATAGTACAATTGATGTGACACCTACATTCTCAGCGTTGAGAAAATGTGGCCCTAACCAATAACTTCCAAGAACACCCATTAAATTATTCGTAACATGCGCAGCGCACGAATACCATATGTTATTTGACCAAAAAAATATGTAACCAAGCAAAACTCCGAATATCAATCTTGGAATGAAGCCATAAAACTGAAAATGAAAAAAGCTAAACAGAAATGCACCAGTCAATATCGCATAGTGACCATTCTTCAAAATACGCTGGAGTTGTATTTGAACGATGCCGCGAAAAAACAACTCTTCGACAATCCCTGGAATAATCGCCACGATAAAAATGGCGATGATCAGGTCCTTAGATTCATTGAATGAGAGTAAGAAACTTGTTAATCTCCGGGCATTTTCTTCCCCTTCCTTAAAATAGCTTTCCAGCTCTGAAAGCCACGTTGGAAACTCTATGCTATAATTAAGTTTAATTACTATAGAAATAAAAGGTATAATGGTAAATACGGTAATCGTTGATAGTAGCAGAGGAGTAAGCCTTATTTTCCTGTTTGTCCATAAAAATCTTACTGAATCTTTCCTATAAAGGAAAAGATAAGTGATTGGAATAATGAAAAAACTAAGTAAACTATAAAACAATGAAAATAATATGATAAGGTTTCTATCAGCATGTATTGGATCTTTTAATGCTTCCTGAATTTGCAAAGCATTCACGTCATAGACTGAACAAGCCAACAAAAGTGACGTCGCGTGTCCGATGGCCAGACAAAAAATAACAAACGCAATTGTATCAAAAACTTGGAATTTATTTAATGCAGTTTTCATTTTCCGAATTACTCAATCCATGTTTTTTTAACTTTAGTGTTTTTTTTGCAATCGTAACCAGCTTTAGACTGCCTTATTCCGGATAGTTTTGTTGTCTTCAAATGTTTGATTATTCTGGTTAAAAACTTTATTCATATCTATCTACCTTTTTTTCGCGCTGCCTAATTGCCGCCAACGCTAACATAAAAGCAGTGGTGGGTTCGAAGTCGATTCTTATTCATTGCTAACAAGCGTTGAACGAAGATAATATTTAAAACTTACAATGAACCCCACCGTTGATTTTGCATTGTTGTGCCGTTTTTCATTTGTCAAGATCCTTTTTTAAGGCAAGTATTTTTTCTTTGAATCCATCGTCTACTCCATACTCACTATACTTTTTAATAGCCCAATGAAAGACCGGAATCTCAAATCCAGTCTGCTTGTGAACGAGTGTCGACTCCCAATAAGGATAGTCATAAACCCAAAAGAGGCCATCAATCTCATTTTGCATGGTCTCTGCTAAGGCACATCCAAACTCAATGGTTGAAATCAGATATTGATTTGCGTCATCATTCACGTCACTTTCATCTATGATTTTCTCTATGTATTCTCGGTCTATCGCTTTATCCAACTTGTCGATGGTTTCAAGATTGAATTCGCTAAATTTTACAATCTCTTGCAAGTCCTGTCTCGAAGCAGAAGTCATCGTCTCCACTTGCTGTTTAATTTGAATATACATCTCAGTGGTAGTGTCAACAAGATTAGAAAAGTCCGTGTTGGGATTGAATGATTGGATCATGTCAGGCTTCACAATCAGAATTTTGTGGTCTGGGTTCTCGTCCCATTTATGAACGTACTGAACATATAAGTCATTGCAGTCAGGCAGTTCACGTAGTTCTTCTGATTTCCTGCATCGTGAAAATAGTGAAAACATAGTCACAAGAATTAATATCCTAAAGGTCAGCTTCATTTTTGATTTGTTATTTTAATATGTCACGAAACGGCACACAACGATATCGGTGTGGTGTGTATGCGTTTCAAGCAATTCATATTCAATCGTTGCTAAATAATTTAAGTGCAGAAGTTAAGAGATCAAAATAAAACAGCATTTGCATCATACTTAATTGTTGGCGGCAGCATGACTAGTCACTTTGAATTGTACAATTTAACCAAAGCAGGAACGGATTTATAGTTTATCGCACCCTTGACTTCACCATATTTCGTAACATATTTTTCCGGGAAAAACTCGTTTAGAGATTCAATTAATTTATCTTTTTTTGACGGTAACGCTCTTAATAATCCTGTCTTCTTGTCCTCTAAAATATACATGTAAGTATGGTTTCCTAAGCTCTCATCGATGATTATAGGTATAAGTCCACCCGCCGTGTAGGTACTTATCCTATTTGTGTTTTGATAATTCTCTATAATGTAGAGATTAATTTTACCACTTGATTTAAGTTTAGCGTCAACTATCTCAAAATATGTCTGAGTGTCTTGAAACGGCTTAAAGCGATGCAACACTTTAAAAGTGTCCTTTTTAATGGCATATTCATCAATTGTCTGCTTAGGTATCTTTAGTGGTTCCTTATCCCTCTTAGTTCGCCACAATTCAATTCCCTGATGCCCGTCCTTAATTGAAACATAGTGTTTCAAATAGCCAAGTTGTGTTGAGTCATTGCGCAGTTTGACGTAACCATTTTGCGCGGAAAGTTTAAATGTTGATAATGTCAGGACTATTAGTAAAATTATTTTCATGTCACATAGCTTATTGCTTGCCAACGATGGTGCATATGATGTTGCCGGCTGTTAGCGGCTGGCCTTCTTTTCATTTTTTTGTCTACTTACCATTTCGTTAATCCAAATAGGTGCAAAAGGTGATGTACATCATATTTCTTTGACTGTCATCATTTAATTACTTCTCGGTTTTTTCTTTGGTATGTCATTGGTTATTTTAGGTGCATCGTTCATTATGACGCTTACGTTCGCATATATGGCGTGCCGGCAGACCAAATTAATAATTAATCATCAAACTCTGCCGGCATGACTTATATGCATTGCTGGCTGTAGTACCCTTCCGTGATAGTCGAATGTCTTTTGATCTCATCGTTGCTTGATAACTAACCATATAATATTAAGAATCATCCCCACAATAACTATAGCACTGACTATCCTCGCAAATTTGAAAAAATTCTCTTTGGTCTCAGCCATTCTAAAAATTTTAAGCCAAACCCAGGTGGATTTTTCGTTCTTAATTTTTTCGAATTGTTTGTTCGCCCATTTGTCGTTGAACGCGAGCGAAAATTGAATGATAACTACAATGCAAATCGCAATATAAAATTCATATCTTATCATTTGTCCCTCTCATTTGTCTGAGTGATCTTCTTGCCATTGCAGCCAACGTCTGGCTATAAAACGTGGGCGTTTAAAATCTTATTCACTGTCACCGTTGCTAAATAAAGTTACTTGCGCAATTTTAAGGTACCCACTCTATAGCACAATTACTAATGTGCATTGTGCTGCAAGGACAAAAATTATTTCAGGAAATACCCTTCCGGTGGCACAGATCAGTGAATGGTTTTCGGAAGAAGACAAGCTGTCGACAGGTGCACTCGTCAAATGCATCGACGAAGTTGTGCGCGGAAGATGAAGGAGCTCCGTCAAAGTACTGTTGATCCGGTTAGGAACATTAATCCACTTCATTGGTATGCGCAGAATAAATATCCGTGGTATATAATCTTTTTCAACGTGCACTACCGTTGGTTGTTGGGAATGCAATGACAAATTTTGTCCATTGTGCGGGTACGGACTCAACCTGGATTATTCCATTTAATATTTCGACCGCTTCTTTCACGATATACAAACCCAAGCCAGAACCTTTGGCATTCTCAGTTGCGCGATAAAACATATCAAAAACTTTGTCTATCCGCTCCGCTTCAATTCCAATTCCATTATCTGTTATCTCCAAGTTCCACACTTGGGAATTCCGATTGAATGTTAGGTCGACGTGACTTATTTGTTTTCGAGGATCATGATATTTGATCGCATTGCTGATCAGATTTGCAAGAATGATTTTAAGGCGTTGGGGATTCGAAATAACCTGAGCATTTTCGATCGCTAAATTGAATTTTATGTTGGATGTTTCGGGAATATATTTTAATTCATCTATGATTTCCTGAATCAGCTTATTAAGATCAGTGGGTTGCCATGATAGCTCTGTATTTGTGCAAATAGAATGTTCCATCAGCGTCTGAATTATGGCTTCAAGTTTTCTTACGCTCGTTTCCATATAGTTGAAATACACAATGTGATGATTGACATCTTCTCGTCTTGCAAGGTCAATCAATCCTAAAATAGACTTCAGGGGAGCAACGAGATCATGGGAAGCGCTATACAAAAAGGCATCGAGTTCTTTAATTGTTTTATTAAGCTGTGAGATCGTTGTATTTAACTTTTCAGTCCGTTGCTGTACAACTTCCTCTAGTGATTGATTAACTTCCTTCAATTCGTGATGGGCTTTGTTCAATTCTTCGTTCTGTGACGCGAGGGTTTTATTCTTAAGGTTAATTTCAAGATGTTGCGCCCCAACGATCTTTTCAAGGGCGACCTTAAGCTTTTTTAAGCGGACGGTCCTATACAGGAAGAGGGAATAAATAATCCCTATGATCAGTAGCAAGGCACTCGCCTGGGCGTACCACGTGCTCCACCAGGGCGGAATTACAGTTATGTCCAAAACGGTCTCATCGCCCCAGACACCGGAAGGGTAGCCAGCCTTAATTCGCAATTTGTATTCACCTGGTAAAATATTAGTGAAGAATACCTTTTTGTTGGCCAATGCATGCCAGGAGTTTTCAAATCCATCAAGCATATATTGATATTGAAGAGAACCAGGGGCTATGTACTGTAGTGCAGAAAACTCAAAACTGATAAACTTTGCCTGTTCATGGGTAAGGGTTATATGTTTCGTTTCTGTTATACTCTTGTTCAATATGTTATCATCTATTTTTACTTCATCGTTAAAAAGCTGAAAACCTGTGAGTGTTACATTCAATCCTTCTTTTTGGTAGTTCACTTTTGAAGGCTGAAAAGCTGTAAACCCGTTGTTGCCTCCAAACAATAAATGTCCGTCAGCAGTTGAGAAAGCTGCATTATCCTTAAAAGGACCAGTATCCACTCCGTAGTTTTCATCGAATACCTGGAATCTGTTAAGCTTTGGATCAAATTGTCCAAGCCCTTTGTTGCAAGTAAACCACACATTTCCTTCTCTGTCACAACGCACTCCGAATATAAGATTGTTGGGAAGCCCATCCTCTTCTGTTAGGGTGTTGAACTTTTCCGTTTTGCTGTTGAACTGCGTCAATCCTCCACCGAATGTCCCGAACCAAATCACTTCTTTATTCAAGGGGTCTCCTTGAATAGATAAAATCTGTGAATTGGGTAAATCGTGTTGCTTGCTTTCCGCATCATACCTTTTTGTTTTCCCCGTGTTTAATTCGTAAGACAAAAGAAGGCCATAGAATCCCGCAAATAGATTTTGATTGGAGTCAATCCAAAGGGACTCGACAAATTCATTTGTAAAGACGTCGGCGTTATCGGATGGAAGCTTGTTTTTGAAATTCTTAAATTCATTTGTCCTTGGGTCAAATCTGTTTAATCCAAACTCTGTAGCAAGCCAGATATAACCAGAAGAATCTTCTGCGATGGCCCAGACAATGTTGCTCCCGATACTTACACTATTTTGAAGGTTCTGCTTATACTGGATTACTTTTTTGTCGATCGTGATGCGATATAATCCTTGCTGGTACGTACCAACAAAAAAATCTCCCTGTTTTGTCTTATGCATACAGAGTATGGCTTCGGGGTCTTCGACGTTTTTAGGGAACTTAAAATTGGCAAAAATTCCATCTTTTAAATAGGCTAGTCCTCCACGATCGGTCCCTATCCAAAGCACATTTCCATCTTCATAGAAGGATGATACTGCATTATGGTGCAATGAGGATGAATTAAGGGGATCTTTTTTAAAGGAGAGAAAATTTATATCGAGGTGTGGCTTATAGCTTACACCACCGTTATACGTCCCGAGCCACACATCACCGGTTGGTTCGATTAGAATTGACCGCACCGTGTTACCACTGATCGTGCGATCGTTATAAAGTGAGTGACGATAATGAGATGAAGTTCTCGTATGAGGATTTAAAATCGTTAACCCGCCGCCATCTGTTCCTACCCAAATTTCCCCATTCAAAAAGTCCAGTGACCACACCTTGTCATCACCAAGAAGCCCATCGCGACGTGAATAGGTAAGAGTCTTTCCTGTTTCAGTATTAAGTTGTATTAATCCGTCGCCCTCTGTGCCGACCCAAAGAGTATTTCCATCAGCCATCAAAGTCCGTATGGCGTATTGTTTATTTCCATTAATAAATGCGAGTCTAACTTGTTCAATCTTATTTGTGATAGGGTCAAGGCTGAACAGGCCATTTTCCAGTGTGCCGAGATATAGTTTATTTTTTATTTTTTCGATGCTGCTAACATTCAAACCGCTTAGCTCTTTGATCTGTAGCTGATGAAGTTTTTTTGTTTGGATATCCACAGATGCCACGCCGTCAAGGCCAGCTGCAAGCCAAAGCACTTTCTTTTCCGCATCTATTTTCAGATCGGGGCAGCTAAAATATTTTTTTTCGTTCAACCGAAAAATCTGGAACTTCTCACGATGGCGGTCAAAGAGATTTAACCCTTCTGTGGTACCGATCCAGATATTTCCGTATTCATCTTCCCGCAGCGAATGAACCGTATTATCTACTATTGATGTTGAGTCGTCCGGGAGATTCCTGAAGATTTTAAATTGATTTCCATCAAAACGATTAAGCCCATCATCAGTACCAAACCACATAAAACCTTTGGAGTCGCGAAGTATGCAATTGACTGAGGCTTGTGAAAGACCGTCCTTTGTATTAAACCGCTTAAAGAAATGGTTATCTGAGAAACTATCAAACTGCGCTAAGGAATATCCACTACTAAACATGCATATGCCTGCGATAAGAACCCGCACTACCCTCATCTCATAAAGATACTTTAGATTCAGAAGCGTGACAATTCCAATTATTATAGAAAAGACGGTATGTAGTTTCCTGTACCTTTTTTAATAAGTATGTCAAAAAACGGGGAATGTAACCGCATACTTAACCCCAAACGAGACACTCAATATTTGTCATTATAAACCGGAATTTGGATACTACTTGCCGTCTTGTGCGAATGTGAATTTTTCCGGACTTGCGGTGACATTATCCGACTGTGTTTCGCTGCCTAACCAGTCTTGTTGATTGTATAATAGTGCTGGTAAATGAGGAATCTAAACGTTCCTTTTTTGAAATTATAAGCGACTCAATCTTATGCGTTGGAACACGTTGCTGGTTCAACTGTCTGTTTCATGATATTGGTTAATCAAATATCCCCTTTATAAAGTCTGGTATTTGCTTCAGTGTGTTTATAGTATCTTGTAGTACGTGGTGTGAGAGGCGCACCCGTGGGCTACCAGCTCCCCGGTCGTCTACTCGATTTGTGCGCGGGTTTTATTCACACCAAAAAATGTGTCTGCATTGCTGAAAAAAATCTTTTCTTTTTGTTCATAGGTCAAAAAGTCTATCTCGTTGACCGCCGCAATCATTCTCTCGAGGTCTCCATTGTCCGAGCCAAACATCAATCTATTTTCAAATCCTGAGTCAATAAGGGATTTTATATAAGAATGAAAGTCTTTCTTCTCAAATATATCAGGATTTGCAAGTACGGAGATATCAACATTTACTTGAGGATAAGTACTCAATATTTCAAGGGTTCCCTTTAAGTATGGCGCTCCTGCGTGCATTATCCATATTTTAAGTCCAGGAAATTTTATCAGAATGTCCTTCATAAGGGCAGGGTCACCCATTTCTGGATTATAGTTTGGACAAAGATTATTGGGGCCCGCTAAGCCTGTATGTATACCAACCGGTAATTTGAATTCTTGTGCTAATTCATAATATGGAAACATGCTTGAGTCAGAAGGAGAGATGCCATGATATTCGTTTAAAATTTCTCCCAAGAAATCAATTTTCTTGTCAAGAATTTGTTTCCTTACCCAGTTAATGTCTGGAAATTCGCTGCCGTCTGAAAAGCACTTTTGTCCGCTATAAGGAACAATTCCATTAGGACAGGGAAACATTAAGCCAATTAAGAATTCAGTTTTAGTCTTTGTCCTGTATTTTTCTTGATTGTCCCATGAACTGCTAACTGCACCCTTTACAACCTTATGCTTTTCCAGCTCATTAAATTGTTCATTTACGTCAATGGTAAAATGTAAATGAGTGTCAAATATCTCTTCGGTATACTTATTCTTTTTCTCGCATGATGTCAGGAAAAGGGAAGTTGTCAATATGTAGATTATGAATTTCATTGATGTTTTTTAATCGATATGTTAGGTTCAAATTTTCGCACAACGCTAGTATATAAGCAGTAGCAGGCTTTGGAAGCCGAACCTGCCCACCGTTACCAAGCGTTGAACGAAGATAAAAAATTTAAACCTTACTGCACCAACCATTGATTATATATGCATTTTGTGCGCCCAGCAATAGCCGTTGTCCGTCTCAGTAGCTTTGGCTCTGTTCTAATTGTCATTTGTTAGATTAAGATATATTGAGAGTCTCTGTACACGTAGGGCTTCTCATTCAGACAATGTTTGTATATATTTAGTTACAGGAGGTGTTAAAAATGGAGCGTAGCGTAAATGCTAGACCAGTTCATCATTCCGCCAAACCTTTGTTGTGGTTCGTTGTTGTTATGTCAATCTATTTTTTCAATTTTTGTCGTCTGTTTTATAAACATTAGGGTCAAAAAGTTCCATGTACAATTCTGGTTTCGGCAATTTAGTAAAACCATACTTTTCATAAAGCCAATCTGCTGTCGAAGTCAGCAAAATCCAACGTCTTAATCCTTGTAAGTTAGGATGTCCCATTACGACTGCCATTAGTTTTTTTGAAAGTCCTTGTCCGCGATAATTGTCTAAAACATAAATGTCACCTAAATATGCAATAGTTGAAAAGTCAGAAATCACTCTTGCAAACCCAATTTGTTCGTCCTTATGAAATAGGCCAAAATTTAGTGAATTGTCGATAGAAATTTTTACTCGGTCAAAAGGAATATTGTCACTCCAACCTGAATGCTTTGATAAAAAGTCGTGAATTGCGACAATGTCTAATTTAGTCTTGTCAGTTGTAATAAAAAAATCTCCAAAAGAGTATTCCGTTATTTTCATTTTTTGTTTTCTACTTGTCTGCTTTTTGTTATTGAAGTTGTCATTTTACAATGACCGCCAACGTTTATATATAGAGCGTATGCGGCTTAAAGCACATTGCGTTCAAGCGTTGCCAATTAAATTTACTTGTAGATGCTATCAGAACAAAATGAACACGCATATGATTTATATAATTTTGTTGTGAGCAGTGTTTTATTCTCCGTAATCTATTGGAAAATCCAAATGCAAACCAAGATAATGGTTATCACTAAAGTGATTCTCTTTTCATTTCGTCCTACCTTCATTTCATTCAGAATATCGTGTTTAAGCGTCCTGATTAGGGAATACGTTGTCAACAAAGTCAATATACCCACAACTGTTACGACTATGATTTCGTTTCTACCAAAGGGTCCGCTGGTGTCACTTTTCCTAAATATTCCTGAGATCGTAGCAGCTATCATTCCCGATAATATGAGGGCTCCCCATACAAAGTTCAACGTCCACGCAAATTTAGATTTCATTAAGAAACCAATTACGAGGAGCAAAAAAACAGCAAGAATTAATAATAGGTCAGCCTGGTTAATAATTTGAGAAATCGTGTCTTTTCGGTAGAATATATCGCATGCAACGATGGCAAGGAACCAAAGCGTATTGATCAATGCGAGAATTCCTGTCTGACTTTTCATAAGACATTATCCACAACCTTTATGTATATGACGTTGCTGGTTTTTGAAACGATAAACTTCCTCGCGCAACAAAACGTTATTTGAAGATTAAACTCTTAACACACGGATGCTAGAGCTTTGGTAGTGTGTTGGCATGTGTGGCATTGGTGTGGTTTTTTGGAGTAGCATAATTCTTTTATTGCCGAATGGCAATTGCACTGATCTATTGTCGGTAGCGTGGTGTCCTCACAAGCCTGCTTTTCCGGATGTTCACTGTCTGATTTTTAGGATACCTAACGGCAAATGCAATTTTGTAGCGTATTGTTTCACCAGGCAGCAGGTTCTTGATCCACTGCAACCGACCTGAAGGTGCATCGAGTTTGGCACTTGAGATGTCCACAACTTCTACGGTGATATCCTTTTCTTGTGATACGGGAATCTGATCCTGTACTTTAATGGAAACAGGAATTTTTCTATTATTCCGAAGTTGTATTTCGTACACAAAAGACTCACTTCGTTTTCCCCCCAGAGAAGATGTATTTCCTTTGTCTTCGATCTTTGTCCGGCTAACAACAATCAGGTTGTCGCGGCCCAGTGAAAGCTCAAGGGTATCACCGATGAGTCGTGTGTTGATGCTTGATTCCCCGATAAAAGTATTGCCATAATACACATTGGCTGTACCATCAATTAAATTCAACTTTTCCCATCCAGTTACTTTTGCAATTAGGAAAGCACTTAGCTCCATCTTCGGAACAGATAGGTATTCAAAGGAAGCCTGAAGTGTTTCCCTTTGAAGATCAATCCGATGAGGCTGGCCGTCAGCACGAATGGAGTGTCGTTGCTCAATCTCAAAGGAAGTGTTTAACTCTGATACTGCTTTTTCCTCTGTGGTTGCTAAAAAAACAGAATCCGAATCCATTCTAAGCACGTTCTGCGTCATCGTATTCAAGAGTCCTTCGTTGGCGCCGGAAGAATAGTTGAGAACCCAGGCGGTAAGGTAAGGTCGCGTTGCATTCAAAGAAATATCTCCTGTTGACAGGGATAGCTTCACATCATGCCAGTCGATATCCGTATCATTATAAACCTGCGCTTTATATTTAAGCGTCAACGGCTTATTGATTTCATCTGCCACAATATCATAAGAGGCTTCCCATGCGGCATCTTCCACTAGGTATCGAACCATAAAATCCACTGACTGATCAGCTTTTGAATTTACAATTGCTGTCGTGCTATAACGTGTGAGGTTGGTCTTTGTGACCTCGCGTTTGAGGTCATCCGTTTTCTGCGTTAGGCTATTATTCAATAGTTTGAGATTTTTGTTCAGTGAAGTAAGGGCATTGTTGATCTTCAACGTACGTTCTCTGAAAAAATCAGCGGCCCTGGTAAGATCCGCCAGCGAAATGCCAGTTTGAGTTCCTCCAATGTATTGGTTTTGAATAAGTGTTTTTTGCTCCATGTTATAAGCATCCACTTGATTTGAGATCAGCACGATTTGGTCCTCCAGTGTACCGATCGAATCTTTCAGTGTTTTGAATTTAGGATTAACTTCTTCTGGAAGTAATTGTTCAGATTGGGTGGAAACAGAAAGTATCTCCACATTGTCGCCAATAGCTACTTGGACACTGTTCTGAACCAATGAAGGTGAAAGCCCTTTGAACAAAACAATATTGTCGCCCCGCTTCAGAAGAACGGTCTCCTTAAATCTGATTTCAGCCCCAGTTAGATAAACCGTTATTTCCTGAATTTTAGGATTTACAATGATGGGCTGCTGCCCCAGGGCTACAGATACAGTTAATAAACCGATAATGAATAGCCCTAGGATTTTTTTCATTTCACACAAACGCATAATTTTTTAGTCATTGAACTTCTTAAATATATAAACTTTTTTGAGTAGTTGAGAAGAGGCTTAAGCCTCCAGGAGATTGACCTTCCATATCCGTTGGAACTATTAACATATTTATGTTGGCTTTAAATTCAATTATTATATCGGGAATAGAATTCAAGAACACACAAAGGGGTCTTGCTTAATACATTTGAGCTTTAATTATGGAATTTAATTTTAGTGTTTGCTAAAAGATCAACTTTATGATCTATGTACATTCCCTTTGGCCCTTTTCTTGATTCGTGTCGCGTTTGGAATGTACGGCAAGCAAATGTGCCAATGTGCGGTGGCCACTACTCTGTCCGAGTGGCATCTGACTAACATTCGTCTATAAGACGTTTGCGTTTAAATACCTACATCTTTGTCCCACGTTGCTGACGAAATTTAACAGCACGCATTTTAAGAACCGACAATACAGCATATGTTTTATAGCTTTTTGTTATGCACAGTGCTGCGTTTGCACAATTTTAACCCCACGGATGCCAGTGCTTTGGCCGTGTGTCGGCATGTGCGGTCCTGGCATTGGTGTGGTATTGATGGCACATATGGAGGACTATTTGATTAACGACTCTCCAATTCGCCTTTGAGCAAATTCTTTAACGTAATCATTATCTGTCAGTATATCTTGAAGGGATTGTTCTACGATATAATCAGGAATTATCCCTTTGAAACGGGGGATGCCTTCAACAGCTACAGTAAAAGTACTACGAGCTACTCTTACAATTATGCCTGTGTTAATTAATCGAAAAGTTTGGCTGTTGTCGTTACAGGTATAAGTTCCACCAGTTTCCGTACCGATAAACTTTCCTACTTGGTGATATTTAAGCAGCGCACAAAGGTGTCCGGTAGTGGAAAAACAAATACCATTAATTAATGTATAGAGCTCTCCAGAATAATGATTTATGGAAAGAGGTAGTGGCTTGGCTAACTCAGTGTATGTTGGATAAGGCTCAGAAAAGTAAGAGACTGGCTTTTTGGTCAAATAGGTCATCAAGTAGGAGGCGCAAATGGGGTCTCCTCCACTATTATTCCGTAGGTCAAGAATTACATGATCAATCTTAGCATGTTGTATTTGACTAAATGTACGATCAACAAATGTTTTAAACTCCTTGAGCTTGTCATAGAAACCAAATGATTTGATTGTGATGATAGCAGTATTTCTGGCCAAATCAATTTCAAATTGGAGAAGTGAATCTGATTTGGGGTGTGCATCAAAATAGAGTTGCGCTCTCATAGACGAGATATTCATTTTTTGAATAGAATCTTTTTCTGAGACCCGAAAACTAATCTCGTATTTTCGAGGAAAACCATCATAACGTGCTAATAATCGATTGAAGTATAGATTAAGTACCTCCCGTTTGGCTGAAATGTTATTTCCATCCGTTGATATACATTTTTCTATTCGTTGCAACAATGATGGAATTTCTTTGCCGTTTATGGACAATATCTCGGTACCGGCTTTTAGCGCCTTATTGGAGCTGTGATTTTTAATGATATAACCTCTTTTGCTTAGGAAAAATAAATCAAGAGGTAAAAGAGTGACAGTAGAATCTTTCCATACCCAATCTGGTAAATGAACTCCTGAGTGTCCACAACCAATCTCGGTAACCAGAGGAGAAAGAATATTGTAAAAGTCTGAGAGCGTCAATGAATCTGTAATTTTTTCATATTGCTGTTTCATTAAACTTTCATATTCATTTCTATTAGCAAAATCATACATAGCTGGATGATTCTTTTTCATTACTCTTATCAACTGTTCATAGTCTTCTTGCAAACTATTCACCGAGTACTTTTCATTTATCGCTAAGTGTTGATCTGCTTTATCTTTATTATCTGAACAACCGCTTGTCAAGTATAAAACCCAACACATAAGAATAAGTTTTCTCATCTCATTTTGATTTATAAAGATTACACAACATAAATCAATAGTTGTGCCTTGGCAATTTCTAAAAAACTAAGGAACACAAGGCTTGAGCTTGGTTGATGCTTTTGTCAACAATTAGGCCATATTTTAACTATGCTATTTAGAATAATTTGTCGATGTGATTGTCCGTTACTGGAATTCGGTTGTCCGACTTCATGACAAGTCAATCATCTGCTTAGTCATCATTTCAATTCATTGTCACGGGGAGGAAGATTGGTTCTTTTGCTTGCTTTGGTGCCGCGCTGGAACGCGGAGCAAGCAAATGTGGCAATGCGCGCGCGCCCACTTGTCCGCGCGGAATTGTGCGTAACGTTAAGAATATAAGCGTATGCGGCTTTAAATCTCATCAATATAACTATTAATGAATAAAGTTATTTGCAGAAGTGAGGATAACAAAATGGACCCGCATATGATTTATATATGATGTTATGCTGCGTTGCTTTGAAATTGCTCAATGAATTTAAGTTCTTTAGACTTGAGTTGTTCTTCTGCTTCAATATCAAAGTCATCCTGTAATCCAAGCCAAAATTTTGCAGAGTTCCCAAAATAGCGTGATAGTCTTAAAGCAATATCTGCGGTTATTCTCCTATTACCTTTTAGGATTTCGGATACTCTGGTTTGTGGTATTGCAATATCTTTAGACAATCGATAAGCAGTGATTCCAAAAGGCACCAAAAACTCCTCCTGTAAAATCTCTCCCGGATGAATATTTTTAAGCTTTTTCATTTTGACAGTTTAATGGTAATCTACAATCTCAACTTCAGCTGCATTTCCGCTGACCCATTTAAAGATTATTCTCCATTGGTCATTTATCCGTATTGAATAATAATCTTTTAAACTTCCCTTTAATTTCTCCAACTTGTTTGAAGGTGGAGTTTGCAAGTCCCTCATGTCTTGAGAGTTATTCAACATCCTTAGTTTCCTTCGTCCTATTTCCTGTAGTATTTAGTTTCACATCGCAAAATTGTCCAGAAAAGCAATGCAGCATAACGTTTGTGCATATGCAGCGGCGGGAATTCGAAGCGCTTCACTGTCCCACGAAACCAAACGTAATTTGAAAAACTAAACTACAAATTTACATTTAACCCCGCCATTGATTATGCACTTTGTGTGCGCACAGCATGGGCCCAAGGTATCGAAAGATACCGAGAGGGTGTAAGTCCCTTACAGGCGAGTTGGTGAAGCCTGTTAGTAAGTCGCAAGGTGGTTTGGAGTGATCCATGCACTGAGCGCCTACGCTAAAGCTTCAGCGCCAACGTAAGGAAGCGAGACTATAAATTCCGGTACTGACGAACAGAAACGGTGATTATTCCGAGAAGTATGACCCACCTATTCCGGTAATGGTTTGACCCACCCTTCAGGCGATAAGATTTGATGATTCAAAGCTACTGTTTTTCTATAGAGTTTTTAATTGATTTTTTTCGTAACGATTCGCCCTTTAATTCACAGCGATGTGCATTGCTCATATGAGGAGGATAAGTGAGCACGACCTGTCCCGATTTAACATCGGGATCTTCACAACGTCCCTGA
>CAZAHL010000027.1:0-37489 GCA_964484845.1 uncultured Chryseolinea sp.
GTATGCGGTATCCATTGTTCACTCCACCGCCATTCATTGCCGTTATCTTCATATTTAAAATCTATCCCGGAGCCGTCAGGATTTTCTTTTCCACCGGTTATGCCATTTGATATCCCACCTATTCCGGAGCCATGGCCATACATGGATGCCATATACGGAACATTTACCTGACCATAGCCGTACATCATACATTGCTGATACGGATTGTTGCCTAACACCCAATCGATAAGGCTACATGCATATTCAGCCAGGTCAGCTCTAACACCCAGCGCATTTTTTTCAGGATACACAAGTCTGCCTCCTTTGAGCAAAACAGTAGCGAGTGATCCAATCCTGGCATTCTCTCCCTGCCACCACCAGCCACTTTCATTTTCATGCGGAATAAAAAAGCTGCTCTTTATTTTGTTGTTTACTCGGAAAGTTTGCCTTGGGTATTGAAATGGATTAATAACTTCCTTTGATATTTTCAGCTGATAATCAATGGATCTCTTAATAACTTCCAGCGCTTTTTTTCGTAAGGATTTGTCATTTTCAATGTCTAAATATCGGATCAGCGAAAGCAAGGGTAAGCCAGCATCAGAAGCATGCCAGAAAGGCCTGGTCTTTTCATCGTTACTCCAGAAAAAACCTTCAGGCGATAATCTTTCTTCTAATTTTTGAGCGCGTGATCTTGCCTCTTTTTGATACATGGGTTTTTTTGTAGCGATCCATAATTCTGTGCTCGCCATAAGAGCCGTATAATCATCCAGAATATTTTCTTTATGGTCGTCTATATATTGAATACTGTTTTTCTGCAGATGATCGAACGCTTTTTCTGCGGCCTGTAAATATTGATTGGGTGTGTATTTACTTTTTTGTTTCCACCCTGAAATTCTGGCCAACGCTGCCACCGCCATTCCACCGCCTTCTCTGTAACCACATTGATAGTCAGAAGTAGTTTTGCTATCCGCCAGTAAACCAACGACGCGTCTTTCCTTAGGATCTTTTTTGAAATAGGAGAAGAGTGTCATATAAAAATATCCTTCCGGTGAAAGCGATTTCATGATGTAGTCTGCTCCATAAAATGCCTCCTGCATTAGTGAATCTTTGATTTTGGCATCGTTCAGAATATCGGGAATGGATTCCACTGTTTGGATCATGGACCAATCTACCAGCGGTGTTTGCTGCGGATTCATGAAATTGGTATAAGCCAAATGTGAAAAATATTTACTCACATCCCCCGAAGCATCACACCACCCTCCGCGCAAGTCAACCGTTTTATCACTGCCAAAGAGTTTTACATGTTCATCACCAGATAATTCTTCTTTTGAATTCGCTTTTTGTCCTTCAAAAAAATTGGTGATCGCAGGTATCAGTCTTTTGGTTAAGAGTTGTTTGTCAATTTCAAAATCAAATGAGTCATAAACCTTATCATTGATTGACACCTGAATCTTATAGAAACCCGGTTTAATGAAGTCACTGAAATCCATAGGAGAGTACCAGTAATCGTTCCATTCGTTTACCTGTTCTGATTTTTTGATTTTGCCAGTATACACTGGCTCCAACGTCATTGCATCAACGATGTTAAAAGCTGTCCCTGCGCTAACCGGAAATTTACTTTTGAACATGACTCTTTTTGGAAGATTGATATTATAGCCCACCTGGTTGGTGAGGATTGAGGCTTCGCTATCCAGAAAGGCATCCATCTGTTTTTGTTCTCTCTCTTCATTGCCTGCCGCCCATTTGATAGCATCTCTTAATAGAATAGTATAAGGCTCACTGGCACATGAAGTTGAATCATGCCCAACGCTTATATAGAGTACCCGATTAAAAGCTGGATTTGTCCAGATCACGGGATGATAACCCATTGGAGCTTTTGGTTTATATGTACTCTCGTCCGCTACTGCCAGGACAGTAACGTTAGACGGCGCTTTTTCAAACTCGTACCATTCGTCACGCAATGAAAAACTTGGGGGAAGATTTTTGGTGACAGGATGTTCTTTGTTTTCAATTTTGACAACGCCATCCTGTAAGGGTGGATGAGGTGTATAATATGCATCGCCCAGCAAATGCCAATACCATTTCCAATCAATTCCGTCTTTTGCTGCAAACTGTTTTCCGGTAAGGCCTGCTCCGTGAACTCCTATCCAGCCTTTGCCACTTGAAATAAATTGCTGAATCGCAAATTGTTGAGAACGTGAAAAATCGAAGTAAGCAATACTTAGCTGGATAAAAACCTGATACTTCGATAAAGTCAAAGGATTTAGTTCTGCAGTATCTCTTGTGAAATGAATTTCAAAATTATTTTCCTCAGCCATTTTTTTAAACATCGGCTCCGCTTTTTTAACCATGGGGCTATGGTACTTGTCAGCGGAACCAATGACGAAAACCTTGATCTTTTTGGATGGACTTTCAGGGTTTTGAGCCATTGATCCTGTAAAGAAAAATAGAGCAGAGAACCAAAACAGGGGAACTAACTTCAATTTTGTATTTTTCATATTCGTTATAATTGGATCAATAAGAAATACCATCTTGCAAAGCCGTCTCATATTTTTCGAGATCAATCTGATAGAGATGGGGTGATTTATTAGCCGTGCCGATTTTTTTCTCCGGCAGCTTGATCAGGAAATCATAATTCATCAGTAGCTTATGAAAATTTCTCCTGTCGAATTTTCTGTTCAGGATGGTCTCGTATAACTTTTGCATTTCCCGCAGCGTGAATTTCTGTGGTAAGAGCTTGGCGATGGGAAGGTACCGGAGATCTTTTCTCAAAGCCACAAGCGCGAGTTCGATCATGTCGTTATGATCAAACAGCAGATCTGGTATTGTTGAGATCTCACACCACTGATATGATCCCGTTAAATTTGGAATTACTTTTTCAAAATCTACGAGGGCATAGAAGCCAATGGATATTATGGCTTCATGAAAAAGCTCGTACTCAATGCTCTCCTTGGATTTACTTTCAAGCAGGCGGGTGTTCTGATCGGATGTATAATTCTGATATCGCTCAGCCGCGCCAAAGGTGTGAAACTGCTGTAAAAATACTTCCTGAATTCCCGTTGTCTCTTTTAGTACACGCGAAGCAGCCTCAGCAATAAGCTCTTGTCTGAATATCCTTCCCCTTGGTAAGCTCCAGTCTATATTGTTCCATTTTAATAGCAAAACCTTAAGCTCATCGGCATGAAAACCAAACATGACGCAGTCGACCGACACTTCCTTGATTGTATTTTCTGATGGTGTAGGCAAACCTGACTTCATTCAAAAAGGGCTTAAAATGTGTTTTTTAACGGGATTTAAGCTTTAGCGTAGAAATTACGCACTAAGGTATAAAGTCTTAGCGTAAAAATTACGCACTAAGAAAATAATTTATCAACTTGCCCGAATAACCTTTCGAGTCCTTATGAAGAATTATGTACGCATTATTTTCTTGATTCAACCATTGATCGCACTTACACTTTTAGTTGGATGCTCCGAAAAAAAAATTATAGCCGGAAGCTCTACGGATTCTTCCGCAATTCAAATTTCGCACCCTTTGAATCCGCTCGATGAAAGTGAGATCAAGGAAGTGAAACAACTCCTTCTTTCTGAAAAGAAAATTGATACGACTTACCGTTTTTTTGTTATTAACCTGAAAGAACCACCAAAGTCAGAGGTCTTAAATTACAAACCCGGAGAACCTTTTCGAAGAGAAGCGCTGGCGGTACTCTATGATTGGAGCAGCAATAAAACATTTGAAGCTGTCATTGATCTGGCTGCAAAAAAAGTAAAATCGTTTGATCACATGCCCGGCGTCACAGCCGGTGGAATGGAAGGCGATACGTTAACCGATATTCTTTTGAAAAAAGATCCTGCGTGGTTGGCTGGTTTAAAAAGTCGAGGCATCCACCCAGACTCGGTAGAAACTTCCTATGTATTCGCCCGGAGAGATGGGAATGGCGCCGGCAGATCATCGTGAGATGATCTGTGCACCACAGTATATCAATAAGAAATACCATGAACTGCTGATCGATGGACTGGTAGCCTATGTAGATTTGACCTCACGCAAGGTATTGAAAGTGATCGATGACGGAAGAAAAGGTTATTTCAAACCGGAAGACATTGGATATTTTGATCCTGCGGTGGACACTATCGTTTCTGAAAGTAAGCCACTTCAAATTACGCAGCCAGAAGGGACAAGTTTTACCCTCGAAGGTTTCGAGGTGAAAGGTAAGCGCTGGACATTCCGTGTCGGAATTGACAACCGCGAAGGACTCATTATTCACAACGCCCAATTCAATGACAATGGGATAATGCGACCCGTTCTTTACCGCGCATCGATAGCAGAAATGTATGTTCCCTATGGGTCAACGGACCTTACACACGCGGCATGGAATTATTACGATGTCGGCGCTTACCGAATGGGACAATCGGATCCCAAGATCATGAACGGCCTGAAAGCCGGAGCGGATGTCCCCATGAATTCCAAATTCATATCAACATTTTTTCATGACGAGAAAGGGGAGCCAGCGAAACTCGATAGTATAGTGGCAGTGTATGAAGAATCCGGCGGACCAATGACAAGACACGGGAAGTTTTCTCAGGAAGCCAGGAATATTGTGGTGAAGTACTTCACACGGGTTTGGAATTATGATTACGGAATAAAGTGGATCTTTCACGAAGATGGTACCATTGACTTGCGCGCGGAACTAACAGGAATAGTTGGGATTAAAGGAGTGAATCGTACAAGCGATTTGCCCGGGGGCGCGGATGAAACGTTCGAGGGAAATTATTTCGGCACGCTGGTAGCTCCTCACGTGGAGGCTGTCAATCATCAACATTTCTTGTCGTTCCGGGTAGACCTGGACGTTGATGGACCTGAAAACCTGGTGGAGGAGATGAATACGGTTACAGTTCCCGCTTCATCGAGGAATCCACATAACAATGCATTTGTGAAGCAAATGTCATTAATCAAAAATGAATCTGAAGGACGACGAAACCTTAATCCATCAAGCAACCGTCATTGGATGGTCGGAGATTCGAGATCCGTTAATGCCTTGGGCCAACTGAAAAGTTATATGATTATGCCGGGGTCAAATGCAATGCCCTATGCTGGTATCCCATCCGGACCAAGAAAGATGGCAGATTTCCTGGAGAGCCAGATCTGGGTTACAACCTATAAAGAAAAGGAATTGCATCCCGCTGGCGAGTATCCGAATTCACGAGGAATAAAAGATGGCCTGACCAGTTGGGTGAGCGATAATGAAGATGTAGTCGGCAAGGATGTTGTGCTCTGGTATAATCTGGGCATCACGCATATTGTTAGGCCTGAGGATTGGCCAATCATGAATACACATACGCTGGGATTTACATTGACCCCTTTTGGATTCTTTGACAGAAATCCTGTTATAGAAAGTAAACGTGAAAAAAGAAAAATGATAGTTGAAGGTAAACGGTTGCCCGATGTTTCACTTTGCGTTCCCTTGCCGAGCGATAAGAAATCAATTTTGGTTACCTCGAGGTAGGTGTCGTAATGAAGACGAGCTATCAAGAGGGGGGCTACAAGCTTCAAGCTGCGAGTAGCTATCGTGTTGGATCAAGCCATCAAGTCTACTTTCCAAGCGAACGTTGGTCGCCTCAACTACTTCAATCTATTTTTGATTAAACCATTGTATAAATTCCAAAACATTATTATCGGGGTCAGCGAAATAAACCCACGTTTCCTCATTTTCAATTAGCATCGGACCTCTAAGTATTGGAATGTTATTTTGTTTCAGAAATTTCAACCCGACTTCCATGTCGTCTATTTTCAAACATAAGTGAGGGCAGAATGGTTTTTTGATTTCAGGTTTGACAAACGGAATGACAAGATCCTGGATTAGTTCTAACTTTGAATTACCATAAGATAAAAACGAATAAGCCTCTTTCTCTCCCTCATTTATTCCTTGAAATAGAAATTTAAAGTTAAGTTTTTGGACATACCATTTTATAGCTAAATCTATATCTGATACTTGAAATGCGGTATGATCAAAATCCATAATTTTTAAAAAAGGGTTAAACTATTGAGTATATTAAAAGCTTGAGTTGAAAGAATTCTTGGTTAGGTTAATAGCTTCAGTTCGTTGGGAAGTTAATGTATTTTTCTCTGCACACACCGTAAATCTATATTGTAGAATTTTAATCACAGTCAATCTCAATTTATCTTAGCATCTTCTATCTGGTTACTATAGTTCGGGAAGCGGTTGTTCACCCAGTTCCGTATTGAATATTTTTTGTTGAGAATGGTAAATCACAAAAGGCTACTGCCAACAAAATGGTAGGTAGACAGCATACGTAAATGAAAGACCCCATCCATAATATCATGAACTCGCAACCCATCCGAATATTTCTGTAAGGACTATTAACTGCAATCATTTGTTACCGTCGCTACGTATTAATTGTGTTCCAAACCGGAATTCAAATCCGGTATAAGTTTGTGCATTGCCAGGGATTAGTCGTCCTGATACTTTAAAACCTATTTCAGGATTTCAGGGCGTTTAACCCGGAAATGACGCGACCTGTGCGTCGGAGGCCAGGGAGCTGCCGCGATTTGAAATCTACCGACAGTCCTTTGTTGTCAGCAACAATTGGTTTTAAGCTATTCGGATAACCCTTGATCAGCGTTCACCAGATAACCTTCGTCCGAATAAATTGTTAAGGACAAGGACCAATTCTAATGTGAAAATTAAACATCAGGACTGTCCAGCAATTAGACCAATCAAGAACTGGGGATTGGATCAAAAGCTAACCCCCCTCCACGCGGTAAACTTTTGAAAGAACAATCTACTGGTATATTTTAGCCGAATAAAACTATAAAGGTGGTTTCCAAACGCAAAAAGGCCCCAAATACGAACAAAACGATTCCTCAAAATCAAATGGACTCTGATTTTAATGCTTTCAACATTTATTCCGCTGCTCTAAATGATGAAGATTACAAACGTATCATTAATGAAGTAGAAGATTATGCTTTTATCATACTAGATCTCAATGGAGTTATTACGGCTTGGAACAAGGGCGCGGAAAAGCTAAAAGGATATTATGTCGAAGAAGTTTTGGGCAAAAACTTTAGAATCTTTTATAGTTCGGAGGACAAAGACCTGCTAGTTCCGGAGTTCCAATTGCGTGAAGCTCTAAAAAAAGGAAAGACCAATTACGAAGGATGGCGAATTCGAAAGGACGGCACTCGTTTTTGGGGTAGCATTACATTGTCGGTCATTCGCAATGAAAGTGGAGAGGCCCGGGCATTCTTTAAAGTTACTCGTGATCTGACTGAGAAAAAAATAGCAGAAGATCGTTTTAGCAACTACATCGAAGAGCTGAAATTAAAAAACGAAGAGCTAAAAAAGAGCGAAGACCGGTATCACAAAATGGTATCCGAAGTAGTTGACTATGCCATTATTCTTTTAGATAAAGATGGTAAAATTCTTGACTGGAATAAGGGTGCGGAAAGACTTAAAGGGTACTCGAGAGACGAGATCATAGGTAAGACCTTTCGGCTTTTTTATTCAAAAGAGGACAAGGATTCCCATCTGCCTGACGAACTATTAAAGCAAGCAACAAGAGAGGGCCATGTTAGTCATGAAGGGTGGCGAATTAAAAAAAATGGAACCAGATTTTGGGGCAGCGTTGTAATTACAGCGATCCGGGATGATGCCGGTGAACTCGTTGCCTTTTCCAAGGTGACTCGCGACTTAACGGAAAAGAAGATAGCTGGAGATCGATTGAGTAATGTTGCTGAAGCCTTGAGAGAAAATAATGAGCGTCTATTGAAGAGTGAGCAGAGGTACCACCAGATGATTTCGGAAGTTAGAGACTATGCAATTTTGTTACTATCTCCTAATGGGGATATTGAAAATTGGAATGCGGGGGCCGAGGCTATTAAGGGTTATTCAGCAAAAGAAATCATAGGACAAAACTTTAGAATTTTTTATCCTAAAGAAGATCGTAAAAACAAACTTCCCGAAACACTTCTGGATACAGCGATAAAAGCAGGTAGGTCCTCCCATGAGGGTTGGAGGGTAAGAAAAGACGGGAGCACTTTTTGGGGTTATGTTGTAGTCACTGCCCTTCATAATCCATCTGGGGAAATCATAGGGTTCTCAAAAGTTACCCGGGATTTGACAGAAAAGAAAATGGCGGATGAGGCCCTCGAAGCCAGTTCAGCCCAACTGCAACTTAAAAACAAAATGTTAGAGCGGCTCAACAATGAACTCTCAGCATTTGCTTTCGTTGCGAGTCACGATCTCAAGGAGCCGTTGCGCAAAATTCAGAGCTATGCCATTCACATGGCGAAGCAGGAGGCTTTCCCGGTTAGCGGTCAGGCATATCTTCAAAAAATAAAAAACACTACTGCGCGGATGCAAAATTTGATAGATGATTTGCTTTCGTATTCTCATATATCAAATGATAAAACTAAGTTTGAAACTGTTGATTTGAATGAAATAATTGAAGGTGTAAAGAATGATCTGGAATTTATGATCGTTGAGAAAAATGCGATGATCGAATCCGATGTGCTCCCAGTATTGCAAGGAGTCCGATTCCAGTTTCAGCAACTATTTCTTAATCTATTGTCAAATTCGCTGAAGTTTTCAAAGCGTAGCGAAGCTTTAATGATTACAATTAAAGCGCAAATAATTAATGGGCCTCCTCTCTCCACCGAGATTCCGCTTAACAGTAATAAGTATTATCAGATAACCATAACAGACAATGGAATTGGTTTTAATCCTTCATTCTCCAGTAAGATTTTCGAGGCCTTCGAGCGACTTCATCCTAAGCAGGAATTTATGGGCACGGGACTTGGCCTAGCGATTGTTAAAAGAGTGATGCAAAACCACAACGGTATCGTTACTGCTGATGGTCAGCCAAATATTGGGTCCGTTTTCAATCTTTATTTTCCATATGCAAATCCGAAAGCTTAATAAAAATTTAGACCTGACAATTAGCATACTTATTATTACTGGATAATGATACCTGTCTAGACTAAAAAATTCCTTTCCCCAATTAGCTTTTATAAAATTAATACCGGTTTGAAATTCAGACTACAGTAGTATGGGCGATCAATGCCAATAGGTGCCGAAAGCCAGTTCTCTCCTTGAATTTCATCATCCTGCATTTATCCTGTTTTCCTTATGAGATTTTGAGTTCGTTCGACCTTGATGCTGACCTCCGGACACAGTAGAGTACAGTACGGTAACGCAGATTACACAGCGTTACTTGCTTCTATAAAAATACATTTAAATGGTTTCGGCAAAACAATTTCTTTATGGCGCGCTTTTACTAATTTCTACTTCAGGTGCAGCTCAACAAATAGATTATAAGGGATTCCCAGAATGGTCGTGGGGAAAGAAAGACTCGACGGAGTTCTACCTCTATTCACCTTCTTCCTTAAAGGCAGGCGAAAAATATCCATTGGTTTTATTTCTGCATGGATGCTGCGGAGAAAATTACCATGCCACCCTTCGAAACACGGTAGACCCTCCGGTACGCGTGTGGCATAACTTCGGCGCGAACACCCAGCGAATTCCAACCTACATTGTTTCGCCCAAAACAAAAGTGGGGTGGAAGCAGCATATTGAAAATCTGAAATTCATTATCGACAGCTTGATTTCCTACCAGCAAGCCGATCCAAAACGAATTTATATTTCCGGATTCTCAATGGGGTCGCAGGGGACATGGGAATTCATCGAAAAATATCCAGCTTATTTTGCAGCAGCTATTCCCATGGGTATGGATTTTAAAGGGAAAACACTTGAGAAATTCAAAGATATTCCCACCTGGACATTTCGTGGAGAAAAAGATTGGTGGGCCCGGCATTTAGGAAAACAAATGGCGGCTATCAGGAAGCTGAATGGGGGAGATGCTGATTCTAGTGACTGGGTAACTGGTATCAATCCGCGCATGACGACCTTTAAAGGAATGGAACATGTAGTGATGTGGCCAGCGGTGAGCGACCCGGATTTGTTGGATTGGGCTTATTCTAAAGTGAATGATGGCAACAAGTATCCAACAGTTTTCATTAAATCGCCGGTGTACAAAAGACAATATAACGAAGGAGAAACTGTTGAATTAGGCATGGTCGCTAAAGATTCGGATGGAAGCATCAGCCGCTTGGAGATTTTTTGTAATGCGAAGCTGCTGAAAGTCCTTCATTCGCCACCGTATAATACAAGCTTCAAAGCTGTAAAAGGTGATACGGAAATAGCAGTCACTGTTTTCGATAATCAAAATAAATCGGCCACTGCACTACATACCATAAAGGTGAACATTCCAGCTGAGGTCAGTCAACCAAAAATTTTATCCCCTGTTCATGCCGGAGATTATTACCACAAAGAAATCGAAGCGAAAGGCAATGGGAACATCACCTATTTTGTTTCAGAGAATACCGTTTTGCCTGAGGGTCTTGAATTAACTGATAAAGGCGTAGTCAAAGGTATACCAGTGAAAGAGGGCAAGTATACTATTTCAATTGATATACGAGATGAAGATCAGGATGTAGCCAGCGCTACTTTTCAGCTACAGGTGATGCAAAAGAAACTGAATGAAGTAATCGTGAGGAATGTAAAAAATTATCGAGGTAAATCATTTCCAACTGCCAAAGTAAGACTTGGAGAACTGCCTCATAATTCTGTTGATAATGAAGTCACGTTTAGCGGCGGAATACAACAGTATGAGGGCCTTACATTAATCCAAACAGACGCTAATGACACCACTAACGCCAAACCTTATTATTTGCAATTTGAAACTGACGATGAAGCAACAGTTTATATCGCATATGAAAAACTCGATAAACTTTTCTCTTCAAGTGTTCCGGAGTGGCTTAAAACTTATCGTAAGGAAGCCGGTGAACAAATTGTAGCACAATACTTTTATTATGATGTTTATTCCAAAGATTTTCCAAAAGGCGTGATTATGCTTCCCGATGCGGAGGAAATGAAAAACGGAGTAAACACGAATTACTTCGTTATGATAAAGAAAAAGAAACGCAACTAAGAATGGAAGGTATCCTCAACTATAAGCTGTTTTTATTGTCATCCATAATGATCGTTGCTATCCCCGGTCAAGATTTTCTCTATGTAATGTCACGTGGAATGGCGCTCGGAAAAAAGGCAGGTGTTATTTCTGCTATCGGAATCAGTGCTGGTTTAATGGTTCATACGCTGCTTGCAGCTTTTGGGCTCTCAGTCATTATTCAGACCTCTGCTGTTGCCTACATGTTAATACAATACTTTGGCGCCGCCTATCTCGTGTATCTTGGAGTCAAAACGTTAAGAACCAAAGGAGAACTAAATGCCGAAAAGCCAACGAAAGTCAACAGTAAAAATATTTTTATGCAGGGAGTTTTGACAAACGTCTTTAATCCAAAAGCAGTCCTAGTATTTATTGCCTTTCTGCCGCAATTTGTAGACGTTCATCTTTCGAACCCCGTTAGCCAGCTGCTGTTTTTAGGTGTTACTTTATCGGTAGTGGCTGTAGCATGGTTTAGTCTCGTTGGATATTTTGCAGGCTTTATAGGCACGTTTATAAAAAAGAACAAATCCATTCAAAACGTGATTAGAATTTTATCCGGTTCGGTTTTAATTGGGTTAGGTATTAGGTTAGCCATGCAAAAGAAATAACTGCCCGCGTTGAACGCGTTTTGAATTGCAGAAATTTATATCTCGTTAGATTTCCCTTCTAAAAGTAATAGCCCACTGGCATATAAAATCTATTTTATTTCGTAATAACTTCATGCCCCTATAGTCTGTTTTTTAGGTGGTCAATGAATGCTAATATAAATTTCCGCTTATAAAAAGATGGAATATTCAACCTAACTTTATTACACGGACATGCGTCTATGCTAAAGTTTACCTTGGCCATATTATTAGGGATTGCTTTCTTCGTCTCACATAGAGTCGCGCAAAAGCTTGAGTTTACTCATTTCTATACCTATGACGGGCTTTCGCATAGTACGATAACGGCAATTGAACAGGACTACCAGGGATTTATGTGGTTTGGGACGTTTAACGGACTGAACCGCTTTGATGGATACTCCTTCAAAACTTATAAAAGCAATCCGGCAAATCCAAACACCTTAACGAGCAGCCACATTGAATCCATTTTTGAAGATTCAAAAAATAATCTATGGATAGGTACCGCCGATGGGGTTAACGTATATGACCGAAAGTCTGACGCCTTTGAGTACTATCGATATGCAGAACCGGGGCCTTATAAATACGCCGTGAACACGTTGGAGGGGGGACTAGATGGTAAACTTTGGGTAGGAGGATGGCAAGGTCTACGTTACGCTGATAGTACATCGAAGACGTTGATATCCGTTGGCCCCGCACCAGACTTTTCACAAGACGAGTTCAAAGTCATTTTTGATATAGAAGTGGAGAAGCTTTCAGGTAACTTGTGGCTGGCGACGAATCGCGGGCTCTATTATTATAACCAAAAGCAAAATACCTTCAAAAGGTTTAATTATCGAAATGATTCCGGAATTACCGATTCGACAAATGAGGCTAAATCTTTATACATTGATAATAAAGGAGTCTTGTGGGTAGGCCATGATAAGGGCCTTTGTATACTAAGGAAAGGCGGAAACAGTCTTGAACCCATCTTACCCGAATTAGAAAATTATTTCATTTATGATATCGATCAACGTGCCGATGGTTCGATGTTGATTGGTACTGAAAAGGGCCTTTACGTTTTTAACGAACAGGCAGGAGATATTAAACTACTTACAAAAGAAAGGAGTGTAAATACCCTAAGCGACAATGTCGTCAGAAGTATATTCCAGGATCACAACGACCATCTGTGGCTTGGCACCTTTTACGGTTTGAATTATAACGGAAGCAATCAAAATTTCGGATACTTTGGAAAAGCCACAATGGAAAAACCGGGCTTGAAAAATCCGTATGTAACCACGTTATGTTCAAATAGTGAAGGTCATATTTTTGTTGGTACGGCAGATGGGATTGAAGTTTTGGAAATTTCATCCAACGGCGTGCAAATTATCTCATCCAAGTATGCTGCATTAGCGTCTATAAATAAGCCTATCGTGCAGTTGGCGACGGATAATAAAGAAAACATTTTTATTACAGCCTGGCCTGGCGGCGGCTATATCTATAACTGGAGGAAAAACATTTTAAAATCCATCCATCGTGAGCTTTCACCTAACTGTGTGCTGCCGGTTATGCTATACCAGGACAATCGTCTATGGATTGGGTGCGGGAGTAGTCTTTACACCTACGATCCGGATCAAGGTCGTCTAAATCAGCAAAATGTTTTTGAAAATTATACAATAGTTCACCTCACTCAGGATAGCCGGAAAAATCTGTTGTTTGGAGGACAAGGCGGAATGATTAAATATAATCCTGTATCAAATGAAATTCTCCATTATAAATACTCAACCGACAGCTCCCAAAGTTTGCCTGCTAACGTGATTAACTACATCCACGAGGATCAGGAGAAGAATTTATGGGTGGCAACGGAACAGGGACTTTTTCTTGTTGATAAAGCCAATAAGGTCACCAGTTTTCGGAACAGGTTAGGCTTTGAAGACGACGATGTGAAGGCGATAGCAGAAGACAATCATCATAATTTATGGATATCTACAACTAACCAGCTATATCGGTTTAACAGAAAAACATCTGTGCTGCGGAAATTTGAAATTTCCGATGGTCTTTTATTGAAAGAGTTTAGTGAACAGGCGGTTCTAAAGATGGAATCAGGTCATCTGGTTTTTGGCGGAAAACAAGGCCTTATCGTTTTTCAACCGGATAGTATAAAAGATAATGTGATTCCGCCTAACGTGGTACTGACTGATTTTAAAATTCTAAATCAACCTGTTGCCATTGGAAGCGAAATGTTGCCTGTGCATATTTCAGTAGCTAAGGAATTAAACCTGAACTATTCCGCTACTGAGTTTTCATTTGAATTTGTTGCTCTCAATTTTTCGTCTACTCAGAAAAATCACTACGCATACAAAATGGAAGGATTCGATGAGAATTGGAATTACTCAGGAACTCGAAGATTTGCATCGTATACAAACTTACCTGCAGGGCGAGAATATATTTTCAGAGTTAAGGCATCAAATGAAGATAATGTTTGGAATGATCAGGGTACATTTTTAAAAATTTACATCGATCCTCCTTTCTGGGAAACGTGGTGGTTTAAAATGCTCGCATGTTTTACGGTGGCATTGATAATATATGTAGGATTCAGAATTCGAATTAACAACATCCGTCAACATCGGATACTACTGATAAAACAAAAACTCGAGCTTGAGAAAGAAGTAAAAGAAAAGACGGCAGACCTGGTAGAAGCGAATCAAAAATTGAAGGAGCAAGCCGAAAAGATCGCAGAGATGAATGTTCTTCTTCAAGAGGATAATGTTAAGCTAGAACATGACGTAAAGGATTTAGTCGAAGCGAGGGTAATGCAAAAACATGTGTCGTTCGAAGAGTTCCGCAAAATTTATACAGATAGTGACGCGTGTTATAAATTCATTGACGAATTAAAAAGCAGTAAAGAATTTCATTGTAAAAAATGTAATCACCACAAATTCTCTAAAGGTTTGGATTATTCCCGGCGGTGTTCCAAATGCAATTATGTTGAAACCATTATTACCGGGACTATTTTTGCCGGAATTAAATTCCCAATTACAAAGGCTTTTTACTTGCTCTTTTTAATAAGTGAAGGCAAACTTTATACGGTAGGGGAGTTATCTGAACTGGTGGATTTACGTCAGCAAACCTGCTGGACCTTCAAGAAGAGAGTGGAAGAAAGAACCAAGTATTTAAATTTTCAAAAAAATAAAGATGGATGGAGCCACGCTATTTTACAATCTGATTTAGCGCATCCAAATATTGGCATCAAAGCGTAATCACTTTATGGCAGGAAGCCCGTTTTAAGGGCTGCTGGCTGCAAATTTTCCGTTGGTAAAGCGCTAAAGCCATCGAATGCCACTCCGTTTGAAGATACCGTATCGTTTTGATTGTTTTTGTTAACAAACTGTGCCGTGGCCACGGATTTTTAAATTGTCTCGAATTTTTCGGGCTCTTTTTTGTCACTCTTTTAATTCATCAAATATCTTACTAGTTCACCGGTGTTTATCGCTTACCTGCTACCTCATGTTTTTGATATGAATGAGCTAAAATAATTTGTTGAAAAATCTGTGGTGAATGATTCAAAAATCTTTTTAAACAATCCTAACACCTCGCTATGATTCGTTGTTCTTCTATTGAACGGTGCGTAAAATCGAAATGTCTTTTAACGGTCGTGTGAGTTAAATCAGAAAATATTTTTTGGGAATTACAGAGCTAAATATGCGTCTTGATTTTTTTTAAAATATTTTTTTATGATTTTATCGTTAGCCAACGGTTCATGTAAGTGCAGGATGTGCTTGGTTTTGTCAGTACACAATTTTATATCAGCAATTAACCCCAAAAAGTATATGAAAGGATTTTTACTAGTCAGCTGTTTGTTGATAGTCTGTAATCTGTTAGCGCAGCAACAATCTATTTCTGGAAAAGTAGCAGACCAAGCTGATGGGACTCCGTTGCCTGGTGTATCCGTTGTTTTGAAAGGCACCAATCAAGGTACCGTTTCAGGTAGTGATGGATCGTTTAATATCAACGCACAGCCCAGCGATGTGTTGGTGTTCTCTTTCATTGGATTCTCTCATCAAGAAATTCCAGTAGGTACGCAGACTACCATTAATGTTCAGATGGTTCCGTCTGTGGAATCTTTGCAAGAAGTGGTTGTCATTGGTTACGGAGAGAAGAGCAGGGCGATGCTAACCGAATCAATTGGAACTGTCAGTGCAAAAGACCTTCAGAAATTGCCGGTGGCTAGCCCTGATGCAGCGCTTCAGGGAAGAGTATCGGGTGTTCAGGTTACAAACGTCAGTGGAGCGCCTGGGTCACCCGTTGCGATCCGTATCAGGGGTGTTGGTACAGTAGGTAACACCGCTCCATTGTTTGTGGTCGATGGAGTTCCAATCACCACGTCGTTGGTAAATGACCGGTTTGATGTTTCACCGAATACAAACATTTTTGCAAGTTTAAATCCTTCTGATATTGAAAGTATCTCCGTACTGAAGGATGCGTCCGCAGCAGCGGTTTATGGAGTGAGAGCGGCAAATGGTGTCGTTCTTATTACCACTAAAAGAGGAAAGCAAGGAAAACCCAAAATATCGTTTGACACATATTATGGTATACAACAATTTCCTGAAAATAATCTTCCCAATTGGGCTAATACGCAACAATATGTTGCTTTAGCCCAGGAAGGAATAGACAATAGAAATCTACGTGATGGAACCAGTTTGACGTTGCATCCTCATCTGCAACCGGGAAGTCCGTATTTAGATGTTAATACGGATTGGCAGGACGCAGCAATCGCTAAAAATTCTCCCATCACAAATTCTACCTTGTCAGTTTCCGGAGGAGGTGAATTTAATAATTACTTTATTTCGGCAGGATATTTTAAGCAAGAAGCCATATCTCCAAATTGGGATTTAGAGCGATATACATTCCGCGCCAACAGTGATTATAAGGTGGGAGGCAAATTTAAATTCGGACAAACTTTTACGTTGGCTTATCAAAATGTTGAACGGGGTTATAATGCTGGTGGAGATGGTTTAATTTTTTCCAGTACGGCAAATATGCCTTCGTTCTTTAGCATCTATGAAGACCCTAACAATCCTGTACCCAATAACCGATATGGATTTAACGGAAATCTTAACGTTGCTGGACTTGCCATGCAAAATATGTTAGGGGTCAACGAAATAGTAGATAATAAGGAGAGGCTTCTTCGTTTACTCGGCGGGATCTATGGAGAATTTGAAATAATTAAAGGATTAAAGTTTAGATCTGCAGCGTCATTGGATTTTAACTATAGTAACAATTCGTTTTGGAATCCTGGCTATAGAGCTATTGAAATGGGTCTTGATAGACCCCAATATTATACAACCGGTCGCAATGAAGATTATACCCAGGTATTCACCAATACGCTCACATACGGAAAAACTATAGGCGAGCATAATTTCAACATATTAGCTGGATACGAATATCAAAAACTTCGTGGCAATGAGATCTCAATTACTGGCGAAGACTTCTTGGGCACCGATGAAGCATTTTATTCTGTCGTGAAAAATGCAAGAAGATTTCAACCTCCTGGAGGAGGTTTAGGCAATAATGCTTTTGCCGGAATTATCGGACGCGTTTCGTATGACTTTCAAAGTAAATATTTAGTAACAGCGTCTATAAGGCGAGATGGTACTGCGCAGTTTTCAGAAGCAAATCGTTACGGAACATTTCCTTCTGTTTCAGCCGCATGGAGAATTTCTCAAGAAAATTTCTTCCAAGGTATAAATGCAATAAGCGACTTGAAATTGCGTGCGAGTTGGGGGCAATTGGGGAATTCACAAACTACTGCATTTCCACATATAAGAAGGTTTTCAGTTACCCCTGATTATGGAGTAGGTAATACGGCAAGCCAGGGAGCAGTTCAATCAACCTATGTTAATCCCAATATCAAATGGGAAACAGTAGAAACGTTGGATTTTGGATTCGATGTTTCGCTATTTGAGAACAAGGTGAGTTTACTTGCTACATACTACAGCAGGAGGACGAAAGACTTTTTATTTGTTTTACCTGTTCCTATCCTAAGTGGATTTGGTACCATGCCGGTTAACGCAGGAGAAGTGAGCAACAAAGGTGTTGAATTAGAATTAGGATATAATGGAGCTATCTCGAAAGATTTCACTTTCAACATTACGACTAACTTTTCTACAGTAAAAAACAGATTGGAGTCTCTTGCTCCTGGAATAGAAGAATTTAACACAAGCGATGATGGGGGTTCGGATGGAGTTTATCGTACAGCGGTTGGCTATCCAATAGGATATTTTTACGGATATAATGCGCTTGGAATTTATCAGAATGCTACCGCGGCAGGAGAGGCATTATCCGATGAGGCCTCCGGTACCTATGCAGAAGCAGGTGACGTAATTTTTGAAGATAATAATGGAAGTGCGCCAGAAACCGCTCCGGAGGGTCAGCAATTTTCTGGTGAACCCGATGGAAAGATCGGTTCGCAAGACCGCACCTATTTAGGCAAGACTATTCCTGGATACTTTTATGGTTTGTCGCTTGGAGCAAACTACAAAGGCTTCGATATATCCATATTGATTCAAGGACAGGGAGACTTTCAGATTTATAATCAATTCCGTAGAGCCGGTGAGAACGTTGAAGGGGGTGGAAGAAATATTTTTACCTCTACTCAGAATCGCTGGACAGGGGAAGGTACAAGCAACAATATGCCCAGAGCAATTCGGGGAGATCCTTATCAAAACGGTAGATTTTCAAATCGCTGGATAGAAGATGGAGACTTTCTTCGATTAAAAAATATTCAGATTGGTTATTCACTACCGGATCCGTTGTTAGGTAACACGAAGGCAATTACAAAAGCTAGAATTTACATAGCGGCCTCTAACCTGGGCGTAATTACCAATTACAGTGGGATAGACCCTGAGACAATGACTTATGGAAACAGCAGTAACCAGCGACAAGCCGGTTCGGACAATGCTAGTATTCCTCAGCCTCGGACATTTCAAGCTGGTATTCAACTAGAATTTTGACAACTAAAATTATGAAAATATATATATCGTTACTATGCATAGTCCTCTGTCTTACTTATACACAGTGTGACAAACAACTGGATCTGGTTCCGCTGGGACAATTAAGTGGAGCTACATTTTATCAAACTGAGCAAGAATTTGAAGCCGGAACTTTTGGGATCTATTCCACACTTCTCAATTTCTATTGGAATGATCAATACATTAGAATAGACATATGGCCCAGTGATGATGCTGTTCCGCCGGGCAACAGTACCGAAGACTTAGAGAATTTTAACTGGACTCCTACAACCGGAGGTAATTCCGGGCACATTTGGACTCAAGCGTATACAGGAATAGCGCGTGCCAATGCACTTATTGAGCAGTTACCCAATGCAACACGGTTTGCTGATGAGTCCAATAAACCAAGGTTCGAAGGGGAAGCTAAATTTTTAAGGGCTTATTTCTATTATTTACTTGCCATCCATTTTGAAAGACCGCCGATCACCTTGAATGTTATTGAAGGATCGGCCGAAAATGCGAGATTACCATTATCAGAAAAAGGTGATGTGTGGGAAGTGATCGAGTCAGATTTACTATTTGCACAGGAAAATTTACCTTCATCGTTTGCCAGTGCCGATGATAAAGGTCGTGTCACGAGTAACGTGGCTTCTGCTTTATTGGGAAAAGTTTATTTGTACAGAGCTCAATGGGAAAATAATCCCGCTTATTATCAAAATGCCATCACGGAATTTAATAAAGTTCTAGGTAAATATTCACTGGTTTCTTTTGGTGACAACTTTAGTGCCTCTGCAGAAAATAATGGCGAGTCTATATTTGAAGTACAGTTTGTATTTGGATCAGGTGATAACACGTGGCTGTCAACTGACTTCGGAGCCGATATAGATCAGAATGTTGGATCAGGAGCTACGCAACGATCGGTTCACTTCAGACCAGGGTGCTGGAATTCTGCCTGTGCGCCTGGTGCAAATGATAGAGGATATGGTAATGTTCATGCTACACTGGGTTTGCAAAATGAGTTTGAACTTGGTGACCCGAGAAGAGAAGAAACAATTTTCTTGGATGGCGACACCTATACTCATATTGAAGGAACAGATCCCTATGACAGTGATTGGTCAGTAACTGGCTCAACTCCTGCAAAATATATTTTGCACGATGATGCATCTGAACCCCCTGGCCGCCCTAATGCCTCGTTGAATAATGAGCGTCTTATCCGATATGCAGATGTTTTACTAATGCTTGCTGAAGCCAAGATACTTTCTTCATCTCCCGATTTGGCAGGAGCCGCTGATTTAATCAATCAAGTGAGACTGAGAGCCAGCGCCGCACTACCCCCTGTAGTTGCTGTAAGCAAGGATCAAATGTTTAGTGCTCTCATGCATGAGAGACGCGTTGAATTGGCGTTCGAGGGAAATCGTTATAATGATCTTGTTCGCTGGCATAGGGCTGGTTTAATTGACATTAAAACTGATATTGACTTTGAAGGACCAATTGCTAATTCGAAGTGGTCAGAAAAACATCTGGTTAGACCAATTCCTCAAAATCAACGAGATATAAATTCAAATTTGTCTCAGTTAGATGAATATGCCGGTGATTAAAAATAATCAAAACCTGGGTTTAGGATTGAGGGAAGGCCGAAGAGGCCTTCTCTCTTTTTATCCCAACTAAATTTGTCTAATAAATGAAAGAAAGTCAATAAGGTTCCTCCTGCCAGAACCGGGAAAGGATTAAGAATGGCATTCAGTTTGGAACACGCTGTAATATCTTCCTTGATGTAAAAGTCAGGCGGAAGGCGGGTCGTGACTTTTAAATAGAACGGTATTAAAGTTGGATCAGCAAGCCAACTCAACTACCTTGATTGATCTAACAACTAATAAGGTGATTGAGTAAATTGTCAGCCTGTACCAGTAAAAGTATGAATCTGTCAAGTTTAAATTGCGTTTGCATTTTATTGTTATGGTTGACTGCATGCACAGAAAAAGAAGATAAACTCTTTTCTATCCACCAAGGAAGCAGCGTTGGAATTGACTTCAAAAATACAATCACTTCTTCTGATACATTCAACGCTCTCTCATTCGAATATATTTACAATGGAAGTGGCGTAGGCGTTGGTGATTTTAATAATGATGGTCTGGAAGATTTATTTTTTGGTGGGAATCAGGTTACATCTCGATTATATCTTAACAAAGGCAATTTAAAATTTTATGATATAACGGAATCGGCGGGCGTAGCGACAGACAGATGGGTGACCGGTGTTTCTGTGGTAGATATCAATCAGGATGGCTGGCTCGACATTTTTCTCGCCGTCGCCGGAAAAACGTCGCCGGAAAACATGCGTGATTTGCTATTCATTAACCAGGGACTGAAAGACAGTATCCCTACTTTTAAGGAATCGGCACATGATTATGGAATTGATGATGAAGGCTATGGAACGATGGGTGCATTCCTTGACTATGATAAAGACGGAGATTTGGATCTATACCTTCTGACAAACGCACTAGAGTCTTTCAACCGAAATAATCTGCGTCCAAAACGCATTAACGGTGAAGCTACCAGTACAGACCGGCTATATAAAAATAATGGAAACAATACATTTACGAATGTTTCAAAAGAGGCCGGAATACAAATTGAAGGTTATGGATTAGGAGTAAATGTCGCAGATATCAACCAGGATACGTGGCTAGATATTTACGTTGCCAATGATTTTATGTCGAATGATTTGATCTGGATAAATCAGGGAAATGGAACTTTTACAAACAAGGCTGGAGAGTATCTGAAGCACCAAACGCATAACGGTATGGGTGTAGACATCGCGGATTTTAATAACGATGAACTAGCCGATATTATGGTCGTGGATATGTTGCCGCCTGGCCATCAACGTCAAAAGATGATGACAGCTGGTCAGAATTACGACTACTTCCACCTTTCGGAAGGTATGGGGTATGAATCTCAATACATGAGGAACACTCTCCAGCTTAACCGTGGAAAATACCAGGATAAAATATTATTTAGTGAAATCGCATTTTTAGCAGGCGTAAGTAGTACGGACTGGAGCTGGGCTCCGCTTTTTGCCGACTTTGATAACGATGGATGGAAAGACCTCTTTATAGCGAACGGATACCGGAAGGATGTTACCAATCTTGATTTCATTTTTTTTGGTTTAAAAGGAGCAAGCCCCTTTGGCACAGATGAATCAAGACAACAAAAATTCAACAAGCAATTAAGTGAGCTTCCCGATGTAAAGCTCAGTAATTACATATTTAAAAATACCGGTACGTTAACTTTCAAAGACTACACTAAAGAATGGGGAGTGGAGTTTCCAGCCTTTTCGAACGGGACAGTCTATGCCGACTTTGACAAAGACGGGGATTTAGATATTGTTACAAATAATATTGATGACGAAGTAACCCTATACGAAAATCGATCAAACAACTTGGATTCATCTGGCCATTATCTGCAATTGGTATGCGCAGATTCGACTGATTTCTTAAATCAAAAAATTTGGGTCTACACTTCAGGCGAGGTACAATTTCAGGAAGTTACTCCCTATCGTGGGTTTCAATCTACCGTGACAAAAATGGTGCATTTTGGGTTAGGCGATCATAAACTAATTGACTCGGTACGTGTCGTGTGGCCTAACAATACCATGGCAACATTCCGCCAAGTAAAGGCGGACACTACACTTTATTTTTCAAGAAAGGATGCTTCAGGATCTGTTCAGCCTATGGAAAGTAAATCTTCCATTACGTTTACAGAAACAGTTCCGTCGGCCTATAGACATCATGAAAAAAGTCCATCCGATATAAAGATGACACGCACGTTACTTCATGAGCTCTCCAGATTTGGCCCATGTGTTGCCAAGGGCGATGTCAATGGAGATTCTTTAGATGATTTATTTATTGGGGGAGAAGTTGGCGGAACATCAAGTCTCTACATTCAGAAGGCGGATGGTGGGTTTATTTCGTCAAAGCTTACCACCGACACAACGCGCGAAGATGGCGATGCTTTATTTTTTGATTCAGACAAAGATGGTGACGTTGACCTATATGTTGCTTCGTCATGCGCCTCAAGCATGGAAGACGCGAAGCGACATTTACTTTATACAAACGATGGTAAAGGTGGTTATACAATATCATCGAACGCACTACCGGAAATTTCATCTTCAGCCTCCTGCGTTGTTGGCGCTGACTACGATAATGATGGTGATGTGGATCTATTTGTTGGTGGTCGGATAAAGCCTCGCGAATATCCTCATGCTGCGCGAAGTTATATTCTACAAAATACAAATGGAAAGTTTGAGGATGTGACGAGCCAGCTAATCGAGGAGCTTGAATCTCCAGGTATGATTTCCGCGGCTCTCTGGGCAGATGTAAATAAAGATGACAAACCAGATTTAGTCGTGGCAGGAGAGTGGATGCCGATACGTATTTTCATCA
The DNA here is from genome assembly GCA_964484845.1 of uncultured Chryseolinea sp. Classification (GTDB taxonomy): domain Bacteria; phylum Bacteroidota; class Bacteroidia; order Cytophagales; family Cyclobacteriaceae; genus Chryseolinea. Next base: position 23,047 of record CAZAHL010000027.1, read on the forward strand.
ACGAAGGAAACCGATTTTCTGAACAAACAAAGGAGTATGGGTTAGAGAAGTCGCACGGATGGTGGAATTGCCTTAAATCTGCAGACTTTAACAGCGATGGGTACATGGATATCGTGGCCGGCAACACAGGAAAAAATTCCTTCTTTAAACCTGCGTATGATACACCTGTAAAGATTACGGCGGCGGATTTTGACAAGAATGGATCGATCGATCCTATCATTACTTATTATAATCCCATTGAAAAGGATCGGTTCATCGTTCACAACAGGCTCGTGCTAATTGATCAGGTTCCCGGATTCAAAAGAAGGTTTGAGACATTTTCACAATATGCTTCTACTCCCTTTGAGAAATCGTTTACAAACGAAGAACGTTCCGGAGCTACGGAAGCTACAGTGTATGACCTTTCCTCTGTACTTCTTATTAACAAGCAGGGAAGTAAATTTCAAAGGGTCGATCTACCTGAGATTGCTCAGGTGTCTACATTGAACGATGTATTGGTAGAGGATTTAAATAGTGACTCCCATCTGGATATGATAATTATAGGTAATAATTATTCACAGGAAACCTTGTTTGGCAGATACGATGCCTCCATCGGAACGGTGTTGTTGGGTGATGGAAAATTTAACTGGAAGCAAATTGAAAATCGGTATTGTAATTTCGTTGCTGATAAGAACGCTAAGGAGATATTGATGCTACATGGGAAAGGAGAAAACAAGACCATTGTGATCATAAATAACGATGGCCCTGTTCAAGGGTTTATGATGTTGAAGAGTCTGAACTAGGATTCAGAAGATTTAAGGATTTTCAGGATAAAGGCAGACCATAGAAAGTTGTCGCGATTAAATCATGGCGTGAAAGATTTTTTATCGCGTGGAGATGTCCTGTCAAAAGCCCGGAGGAATAAAGTTGGAAGTCCTGCCTTTTTCAGCAAGCTCTAAATAGTTACCTTGAGTGAAAGAACATGAGAGAAGAAATCATGTTATAGAGTAGCAATCAATTATCCCTTTATATGAAAGTATCTTTTATTCTTGCAGCAGTCTTTATCTTCAATCAGTTTTTCGCTTCTCAACCCAAACCTGAAGCGATCACCATATGTCATACCCCGAATGATATGGCTGAAATGGCGGCCGATCCGAAATTTCAAAAACTTCATGTATCGCCGGCTGCTTTTCTTTACCAGGGCGACGGAGAAATGGTAAGTTTTGCAACACCTGATGGCAAAAAGGCATCTGGGTTTTTATTAAAATCCCAAAAAAAATCAGAGAAGTGGTTACTGGTGTATCAGGAATGGTGGGGCCTTAATGATCATATCAAGAAAGAAGCTGCAAAGCTTCATAAGGACCTGGCGGATGTGAATGTATTGGCGCTCGATATGTACGACGGACAACTGGCTACGTCCCGCGAAGAAGCGGGCAAACTAATGCAAGGTGCTTCGGCCGAGAGATTATCTGCCATTACAAAAGGCGGAATTGAGTTTGCAGGTAAGAATGCAAAAATTGCAAGTATAGGATGGTGCTTCGGAGGAATGTTATCATTGCAAAATGCCATTGCAGCCGGAAATAAAGCGGTTGGCTGCGTTATGTATTATGGTCGCCCGGAACAAGACATCGAAAAACTAAAAACGTTAAACACGGATGTATTGGGAATTTTTGGATCTCAGGACCAGGGAATTCCTCCCGCTATGGTTGCAAAATTTGAGGAAAACATGAAAGTTGCGGGCAAAAAGGTGACTGTAAAAATGTATGACGCAGTACATGGCTTTGCCAATCCAAGTAATCCAAAACACGACCCCGTTGCTACCGCAGATGCGTACAAACTCTCTTTGAATTATTTGAAAGAGAAGTTGAATTGATATTGAAAATTAAACTTCGTTTCGACTCAACGTTTACCTAACGCTTTACGTACACATTAAGAATGCCTTGCAGACAGGTATAACCTTTTAAGGTATTCTACCTTAGGCCGGGCAAATTTTCAGGAATAGTTTTTGCAAGTTGGAAGCCTTGAATGAATACTTATCAACGCAATCAACAAGCAGATAACGATTGCATCGAGATCAATATGAACTCCGATGTAACTTATTGGTGTCAAAGATTTTCGATTTCTCCTTTTACATTGTTTCAGTTAATGAAAAATTTGGGGAATAGTGCCCGTGCGATTGAGGACTTTTTACACGATCACAAAAAGGCAAGCCCACCGGAAAATAGAGAGGGAGCGGTTCGTCCCTTACAAGAATCTGCTCGTTGATTTAGCCATCTCTTAAATTCACATATTGGATATTCCGGTTTTGAATATATTTATCGGTGCGGATGTTCTCAGTACCTACCAAATGAAAATTCGACGTAATTTTTATCGAGCCATTAAAGTCATAGGCCTTGGCAGCTATGCGGGGACTTTTGAAGGGATCCCATACTTTACAAGCACCGTGGGAGAATTAAAAAATCGCGCCGCTATTGCGCTGCCGGGGATTGGAATATTTATTCATCCGGATGATGTGCGGAATACGCCATTACTGCGTCACGAGTTTGGTCATATGTTGCAAGCAAAAATGTGGGGCAATTTTTTCTTTTATAGGACGATTGCCAGGACTAGTTTAGATAGTGCATTCATGGCTAATCGCCAAGCCTCCTTCATTCATCAGCATACCTGGACCGAGTGGAGCGCTAACCTTTTGTCATATGAATATTTTAAAAGGCCTCTCGATTGGGATTTTAAGAAATATCCGATTAATGCGTTGGTTGAAAATCGAAACGGATCAAAATTGCCTGTAGGCTTGACGTTATTGAAATCTTCGGACAGGGTCAGGCATAGCGCCATTTAAAGCCCTTGGTCTGGCGGTAAATGCCCCGCGCTACCATAATGATTTCTTTTTCACCACATCCTGTTTTTCTAAACGCCTCCCGAATGCTTTCGTAACGCGCAATAAGTTTTCCCTTCAGAGAATATTGGTTCACCGGCTTTCTTCGGGTATATCCCCCGTAATTTTTCCATTTTGATCGATCAGCAGTTTTTAAAAAGGACTCAACAACCCGATCGCGGTCAAAGGCACGAATGCTCTTTTCACTTTTTGTTACCAGCTTTAAATTTTTTACACGGTTATTAAATCCATCGCCATCTTTATTAATAACGTACAGCCCATCATTTTCATAGTCGATTTCTTTCACAAAAGTATTGAAGACAATTCTTCGTGTGTTGAAATAATACTGGACCCCATCCTTTGACAAGGATACACGAAGATCAATCATGGGTTCGCCCGTTTTGATGTTCTTATTGGTAGCCGTTGATTGACTTAATATGCGCCCTGCGACAAACTGCTCTTTTAACCTCGGGTGTGGGATTATCCGATCTACAGATTTGACTCTTCCAAGATTCGAGACTTTATACAGTCCCTCAAAGCCTTGAATATCTTTCCATCGTTCGCCCCTTATACTGACGAGCGACTTATTGTTACAATGAGGATTCTTCGGCATACGGAACATTAACGGTGAAGCTCCAAAGTTGTTGGAATTTACTGGTTTTCTTTCCGTATTGTAACGCAACGTATCAAATAACTTATGCCTCACGTTTGCAATAATGATCTACGGCAACTTAAAGGAGGATTGTCTTACGTTTCTTCGTCGTCCGGCTTTGGCTAAAGGCAATTTATCGAACCAATAGCTCTATCAAGAGACTTATTGAAAACCTCCAGGCAGTTTACCTGAACCTTTGCACCAATCGCAGATTTCTTTTCCTCGGGCGCCATACCAAAACCCCTTCCCTTCACATCGCGAACATCGGGTAAAATCGGAGGGTTGAAAGAGCCTTTTTACAACAAAGTAAATCAAGGCGATGAACCCGATGAAAATGACAAGTCTGAAGAGCAATAAGATCATGCGTCTTAGTTTAAAGTACAGTAACCTGATTTTGTAACGCCAGTGGTTATGCACGCATCGGCGCTTACGAGATTGATTCCGCCAATAAATAAACCAATCTATCTCTCAACAAACAAACTCGAATCAATTCCCGGTATCACTTTTAAGGCATTTTGATAGTATATTTTTCTTAAGACAGAATCGGGTAGTTCCAATCCATACATCTTCCAATGTGCATGCCGCTTGCGGTAGTAGTCAAAATATTCATCGGCAGTTTCGAGAACGCGGAAGTAAGTGTAATACTCTTCTTTCTTATACGTATCTTTTCCAAACATCACACGATCCTGATATTGGATCATCCATGTTCGGGCAAAACGAGGTTGCCGACCCAATTCTGCCAAAACTGCGCCAAGTTCCGTGTAAACATTTGGCAAAGCATCAAACAATTTACCAAGCCTTTGCAAATCATTTCCGAACCATCCTAAATGTGCGTTGATGAATTTTGTTTCAGGATGTTTACGAAACACGTTATGTTGTTCAGTGATGATTTGTTCGAAAGGTGGATACTTATCTGCCGGACGATAACGGCCGGGCTCCTGCTTGAGTTCCAGCCATCGTTCATTGTGCTTATCTTTAGGATCCCAGAAAGAAGAAGGTTCTCCGGAGTGAATGAGCACAGGAATTCCAAGCTCACCACATTTGGACCAGATTGGATCAAGCCTGGGATCATCCACGGAAATTCGATTACCTTCATTGTCTTTGTCATCAAGCCCAAGGCTCTTGTAAACTTTCAAGCCCTTCGCACCTTGTCTCACGGCTTCCTCCATCATGGTGAGGGTTTCATCGGGCCATCCCTTATCGTCCAGATTTTCAAAGTTGATATTTAAAAAGATAACAAACCGATTTGGGTAGCGGCCATTTACATTGTCAAGTGACCACTCCAGCATTTTTCCGCGGAAGCCGCTCAGGTTAACCATGACAGCCATGTTTAGTGAATCCATTTCTGCAATGAGCTTATCTAAATTTTGCACCGGCATGGTATATTGATGATTATGCACATCGATGAACGGAAACTTCGATTGAGTTAGAATATGCTGCGGGACTTTCAGTGTAGAGATAGGTTCATACGCTTCAACATCCATGACGTTAAGCCTGTACTGTATTCTCCCGATAAGCCAGTATGCTACACCGAGAACAACTAGAGCCGCCAGGGGTAGGAGGATCCACGTCCTTTTTGAGATGCGCGCCATGTACAGCTGATATCTTTATTGAAGCGTAATTGGAACGCTAACTTTGGTTTTGTCCCACGCAATATTCATGTTAATGGCTGATGAGTCGCCATTGAAACTTATGGTTAGTTGTTCAGTTTCAGGCGTAGGTTCAACAGGTGCAGTAATCTTTGCTACGTCCTTACTGTAATCAGGTTCGTTGTGGGCAAGAGTGACTCCCAGTTCACTGTTAAGTGAAATTTCAAAAGAGTCAGGACCGGGAACAGCATACATCCGATAGGTTCCGGCATCTACGGGTTTGCCTCCAAAATTTACATTTTTGCTGAAGGTGATTTCGGTAGCTGCATTAGCGCCAAGTCTCCAATATACGCCATAAGGTAACAGGGCTTCATCTCCGAAGATTGGTCTTCCGCGTTTAAAAGGTCTGCCGTAGACTACTTTAATGTCAAGGCCTTGGTCACTAAAAGTGGCGACATCTTTAGGACTTTTTTTGGATGCGATAAAGACGCCATACAGTACGAAACCGACAAGAACTACGAGAAGCACCGCCAGGCCGATGTAAATTTTCTTTTTCATAAGGTTGTTGGTTTGGGATTACAAAGGTAATGTCGGATATAAATTGGTTTTTATTGCAAGCGGAGTGCTATCTTTTCCTTTCGTGTTGGAATCAATTGTCTAACGTGGGCGTGATCGACTGCATAAGAAACGCCGCTATGCCATCGAAAAAATACGGGACTAGACTTAGATGATTTTTTTTAATCACATGCCCTGCAGAAGCCAGATAGTGAAGTAATTTTTTCCCTAATTTTGGTCTCCCATTTCACCTGTTCAACTAAGTTAGTTCCATACTCACTTTCTCCGTCGTATTGTTCTCTTATTCTCGTAAACTCGCTTTGCACATCGTTTAAAATTTTTTTATGCTCGCCCTTTAAAACCTGTTGTCTGCTTTGGTTATATCTTTTTCTTACCTCTCGTGCCGTCCATTCGTTGATATCGAAAAGAGTTAAAAAGTATCTAAGTCTTGACTTGTCAGCCCATGAAACCCACGAATCATTTGGATAGAAGTAGTTCGTGACTTGTTTATTAAATGTCTTAAAGTTTTTTATCTCGGGTCCATCCAAGTTATTCTCAATTCCATATCTGGCCATTAGTGATTGGTGAGTCGACGGATCAGGAGGGGTTCCTTTAAAATCATTTACTGTTAGTTTTTGGTTTTCATTCCATTCAATTTTTTCTTGGCCTTTGATCGTAAAGATTAAGGTTGTCAGGAAAGTCAGTGTTAAAAATATCTTTGTCATATGTAATCCAATTCTGTTCGATTATTTATACCACTTTCACCTGATTCTGTTCCTAATTACACAACATCAATTCCCACAATTTCATGATCTTCAATTTTCGGAATTGATACTGTTATTGTATCACTATTGATCTTATATTCCAACTTCTCGCCCCGCATCAGCAAGGTTACTCCAGTTACTTTGAACTTCGGAGGTATTCTTATCTCGATCTCCGCATCCACCGGTATTAATTCTCTAAAAGGTCCCTTCATCATCATCGGATTTGTCAGGTTCACCAAATGAACGGTCATGGATTTTTCCTGACGCCAGGTAGTGACATCCAGCACGCCCCGCGATTTTACTGACACGATAGGTTCTTCGTTCAAAGCCCAACGAATGGTGTTTTGCAATAACTTTCCATGATCGGTGCTCATGATCTGCCAGAAGGTTCGGTCGAGGTCTCCGGGAAAATAGGCGATCCTTCCTTTGCCAACTTCGCGTAAATAAAGCTGCCGGATATCGGTGTCGTCACTTCGAGGATAAACGTCTTCCATAGGAAGATCCGGATAGGTGGGAACAAGCGTAACAGGACTTGGAAAGCTATTCTTTGATGTAACGTTCACCTGATGCGTGCCATTGATGATTCGATAGGCGTTGTTCAGGCCTTTTAATACCGGATGAAACTTTCCGGATGCGTCTGCCTTCAGCCGAAGATAACTGTTTTGGAGAGGTCCTTCAACGCCTTGGCTGTAGGTAACTCCAAAAAGATCAGAGAGTCCGAATTCTGTTCTGGACTTTCCTTCTTCATCGTAAAGTGAGGTCTCATAAGTAGCAACCAAACTTCCTCCTGTTTCAACAAATGTTTTTAACTGATCGCATTGGTTGTCGGATAGTGCTGCGATATTTGGAAGGATCAATACCTTATAAGATCGTAAATGTTCTGGGTCCATCAGTCGATCGTTGACCATTTCAAAAGGAATATGGTCTTCGATCAATGCATGGTAAATACCATTAGCGTGATCGCGGTAATTTTTTTGCCATGGCTGTGCTCCGTAGTTAGCATCTGTCTGTTCAGAATAAACTACACCAACCCGAACCATAGGCGCTGTATTTCGCAGGTAGGGTTCAATTTCAAAGTATTTCACATACATTTTTTCTACGGTATCCATCCAACGTTTGTCAAAGATGTTTCCTCCGAACTTTACAAAGCAGGGGCGAAGTCCGTTTGCAACACCTTGAGCAACCCATACTCTGATCTCAGCATTGCTCTGCACCGAATCTTTCCAGCGGTAGGGTTCTTCAACCCCGACACTAAAAATCCCAACTTGAGGCTTCATACCCATCGTTGCGCGGAGTTCCTTAGCATGTTTCCCATTCGACCACGGAGGTATCACACCACTGCGGGCCTGTTGGTCGGCAAAGAAAAAATCCGAATGCTGACCTGTAATTAATTTATCCGGGAAACCATTGGGGATGAAACGGGCCGTGGATTTTTCCTTCCGAATCCCGTTGTCCCATAAAAACCACAGTTCTTTCAGCCTGTTAGTTCGCCACATTCTATATTGACGATATGCCGGATCATTCCTGTTGCCAGCCGCCATCGCTGTACTTAAACCCGACTGAGCTGTTTTTGGCAAGTCGAACCCGGAAAAGTCTTTGAAATTTTTTTTACAATGCTCACAATAACAGATGCCATGCCCTGACCAACGGTTCGAAAAAATAGCTTCGGGTTGATAACGTTCCATAATCTCTTTGTTCACGCGGGTCATGAAATCAAAATTATAGGGACCTAAGGCGCACGTAACCCAAAGCTCCTTGTTTGCCCAGTGCTTCCGTTGCATGCCATCCGGTCCAACGGCCATCCAATCCGGATGACTTTCGTACACGTTTTGTCTTGCCGCATGCGGATCGGTACGAAGAATGATCGACATGTTCATCTTCCTGCATCCATTGACGAGGTATCCTAAGGGATCGGTATTTTTCATCCACGCACTGCGATGATGCAAGGGAATATTAGTAGGATAGAAAGCAACAATTCCTCCTGCGCTGAGCAACGCTCCATCGGCATGAATGCGCTTAAAATAATCCAGCCAGAAATCCGGGTCGTAATTTCCAGGATCATTTTCGACAAAGGCAAGCTGTGCCCAGCGCATGGAGCGATCGAACCAAGGTGCATCGATAGAAGAATCATAATTGCTAATTGACCCAAAAGCCAATGAATTGCCCAATATTGATCCGCTACCAATCACACCGGAAGTTTTGATAAAGTTTCTTCTGTTCATGATAATGGAAGATAGGCATTTTTGATTTTAGATTGTAGAATGACGATTTTAGATTGGGTGCGCGATTGAAGTTGGCAGGCATTTGATAGATACCATTGATTTTAGATTGTAGATTGACGATTTTAGATTGAGTGCTCGATTGAAGCTGGCAGGCATTTGATAAATACCTTATCAATCTACAATCGTAAATCTACAATCGTCAATGACTTTAGGTTGACGATTTAGATTGAGTGCGCGATTGAACTTTAGCAGGCATTTGGAAGGTACCATCAATCTACAATCGTAAATCTACAATCGTCAATGAACTGACATCACCCCAATATCAAGTCCTTTCCAATCTGGAAACAATTCCGTCTTATTTTTAATCTTTAAATGTTTTTCGGCAACTTCGCTGAACACACATCTGAAATCAGTCGTGACAGCAAGGTCGCGTTTGTCCTCTAGGTTTTCTAAAGAAAGTGGTTTCACCATGCCGTGAACTTTTCCACCATTTATATTATTCCCTAGAATAAAAGAGCATGAAGCCCTACCATGATCTGTACCACCGGTGCCGTTCTGTTTTACAGTTCTCCCGAACTCTGTCATAGTCATCACGATAATATCATCCTGATACACCTCTACATCTTTCCAGAAGGCCGAAATACTGTTGCTTAGATCTGCCGCGTTACGTGCAAACGTACCGTTGTGCGTTCCCTGATTAAAATGGGTATCCCATCCACCGGATTCTGCAAACGCTACTTCTAGTCCCACATCCATTTTAATAAGCTGTGCAATCTGTTTTAGGGCGTTACCTAAAGAGCTCGTAGGATAATTTGCATGGTTTGCGGGGGTATACTTTTGGACATCGGCCTTTTGCAGCATTTTGACCGCATCAAAACTTTCTTTTCCAGTTTCCTTCAACAATGTCCATGAAGTTTGATCATATAATTCTTCAAAACTGTGCGCTGCCATCGAAGCTCCCATCGGATTACCTTTTAGCTGAACAGCAAAATCTTTCAGTTCCTTGATAGCAAGCGCGGAATTATCTCCATAAAACGAGCGGGGCATAGAGGAAGTAAGACTTACAGCCCGAAAGGGTGTCGTATCGTGTCCGAGCAACCCAACAGCTCGGTTAAGCCATCCACTGGACGTATTTTTATTGAAGGGGGTTCCTGATTCCATGTAATCCTGAGCATCAAAATGAGATCGGGTATTATTGGGTGATCCCATGCCGTGTACAATAGCGAGACGATTCTCCCGGAACAAAGATTCGAATGCGTGTAGTGAAGGATGAAGTCCAAACCGGCCGTCAAGATCTATCAAAGGTGTATGGGTACCGGCTGTCGCTGCAGACATAAACAAATTGGGACGAGCAGCCTTCAGGTAATCATCTGTAAAAGGCGTTACTGCCATCAGGCCATCCATTGCTCCACGTTGAAACAAGCAGACAAGAATTTTATTTTTCTTATACGGACTTATTAGTTTATTACCCTCTGCGGCTCTAGCCATAAAGGAAGGAACACCCCCAATGCCTATTCCAAATAATGTTAAACCCCCTGCTTTTAAAAATGCTCTTCGTGTAGTCATAACGATCGTGTTAATGAACTGGATTAGTATACAATATAAATGCACTTCACCGCAAAGACGCCAAGACGCAATGGTTGGTGTGAAATACCATTACTCCTTTGCGACTTTGCGTCTTTGCGGTTAATTATTCGTTCTTCATAATGATGCAACTCTTTCTTTTCAAACTTTCAGACCAAATAATAACACTACCTTCTTTGAAATTCCGGCGAGCCAAATAGAATACCGACTACTTGAGATAACTGGTATTTATCTTTTTGTTGACTCCAATCTTTTTCTTCAACTACGTCGATGTCATTACTGAGCGAATCCATCGCAGCTTTACTGCTATCCATTTCCATCATTGCGCTTTTTTCAACCCTCCCTGCAGCTTCATTTACTTTCTGGTATAGGGTTGGGTCGTTAAGGAAAGGCGTAAGCCGCTGTATCGTTTCATCTGTGTTGCGCTCAGGCATTAATATTTTACTGTATGTGATCAGGGCATCTTCAGCGCTTTCTGGTTCATGATTTTTATTCAACGCCAACAAATTGAACGTAACACCTGGTATTCGCCCATCTGCTAAGGCAAGCCCAAAGTTCATCCTGTTCAGCAGTGAACCTGTGTTGATCCAGTATTGTGCTCTGTCCGGGAAACCTGTCGGTGCCTGATAAAAGTAAAGTTGCTGGCCCATTTTTTTTATCCAATTGAACAGCTGATACGGTTGACTTACCTCAGCGTTCAAAGCACGTACACTGCTTATGGCGAGTTCAAGCGGTGACTTTGTTTTCGCACGCAATGCTGTTTCACTCCAAAATTCTGGTGACGATACCATGGTTATTAAGACCTGTTTGATATCTCCATTTTTCTCAAGGAAAGTCTTCGCCATTTTATCGATCAATCCTTTAGGCGGTTCATCGTTTACAAAGCGGATCGCAATCTTGGTCGAAATAAATTTAGCAGTAGATGGATGATCAGCGAGCATCTTTAAAAGTTTAACGCCTTCTTCATATCCCTGGCCAGAATTGAAATTTTTTTCCAGCACAGTTTTTTCTCCAGTATCGTGTCGGTCGGGAGTAAATAGAAAATCACCGTCGTGCACAAAGCCGCGTGTTTTCAATTTATCTTCCCCGACTTTTGCTACTATTTTTTTATATTTGTTTCCAAAACGGTTATTGCCCATGGGGTATACCGTCCAGCCTGTGAGAGTCCGGGCGGCTTCTGTAACATCAGTTTGCGTATAGCCACCATCGACTCCAAGGGTATGCAATTCCATAACCTCACGCGCATAATTTTCATTGATACCTTTGAATTTTTTATTTTGAGGGGGACTCTTTTTTATTTGCTCTTCTTTCGTAGCCATACTGCTAAAATTATCGAGATACAAAAGCATGGCAGGTGATTTTGCGGTTGCAATCAGTAGGTCATCGAACTTGCCAAAGACATTTGGACGTATAACATCTCTCTCATAGGCCGGAATAAATTGACTGCAAATATTTTTTGTAAAAGAAACGTTAAAATGATTGAACCAAAATTCAGTTAACACTTCCTGCAATTGGTTGTTACTATAAACGGATCGCCATATTTTCTGGCTGACGAACTGACGAACCAGTTCCCGTTCCGGCTTGATTCCTTTTTCTTCCATATAGTCGCGAAGTTGTGACTTGTATTCTCCCTTATTGACCTTGGCTGAATCCTTATCGATAACACCATCAGCTATGGCTTTTCGCAATACCTGGCCATTTTTTTGGTAGGTGTTTATAATTTCGGCATTGCTTAATTTCAAAGCATCATATTTATTTAGTAAACCATTAAGTTTATCATCCTGTAAGTCAGAAGTCAATTGCTGCTGAAACCAATTCTCAAGACCGGTATTGACAATGCTCTCCACCTGACCGGGTGTGGCACCGTAGGTAAACCTGCTCAGCAGATGAGCAGCAGCTTGCTTATCAGATAGCCCGGCTTTCGCATATGGAAACTTGTAGGACGGTTTGCCAGGTGAAGATGGTAGAACGAAGGCAGTCAGCGCGATACCAACTAAAAGAAGGGCAAAAATCCAATAATATGTCCGGAGGGTTTTAACAATCATGATTTGTCGAACTTAAGTTGTCTGATGCTTAGACTGGTTTGATTGAGAATGGTTTAAGATTACTCTTAACTATTTCAAAATTGATATAATTCTGTGGTTGAGTTCGTTAACCTATTTTTTAGTACGGCTTAAATAACGAAGGAACCTTTAATGAAGATTTTAAATACATTATTTTTGATTGGAAGATCAGCCGAACCTGCAATGAATTTTCTTTTAAGAAACAGACACGTCATACTCTATGGTATCTCCATGGCACTATTGCTGTTTCTGTTGAAATGGCTCGAGTTCCGGTTTATTATTTTTGATCATGCCTTTGAAATTTATATCGGTGTGATAGCCTTTGTCTTTACGGGTCTTGGTATTTGGGTTGCTTTGAAACTGGCAAAACCGAAAGTTCAAACAATGATTATAGAGAAAGAGGTTTTTGTCAATAGAAATCATTTTACACTGAATGAAATTGAAGTCATTAACCTCAATTTAAGTAAACGTGAACTTGAAGTTCTCCAATTAATGGCTGAAGGATTGAGTAATGATGAAATTGCACAGCGTCTTTTTGTTTCACTGAGCACTATAAAAACCCATTCCAGAAACCTTTTCGATAAACTAGGAGTGTCGCGTAGAACGCAGGCGATCGATAAGGCAAAAAAGTTGAGTATCATACCATAGTAAGTCATCCTTAGGGCAATGTCATTAAGTTAGTGCACGGTGACTCCAAGGGCCTTGTCTCCCCGGCCGTAGGCCGCGCTTCTGGAAACGCAACTGAATTTTATCCGCACATGCCCCCACCAGACCAAAGATAAAATTATGTTGCTAATCCAGAAGCTGGAAGAAAAAAAGCAGTACTGAATGATACTAATATGCATAATACATTCCTGCACAACCTGGATTGCTTGAAGCTTACAGCCGAAGTTTTTTTCTGAAGCTCCAAAATTAGCGAACTACAATCTTAACTTAATGACATTGCCCTTAGGGACGAAAATCCCATCTTCTTTTAAAATCATCCTAAAGGATGAATGAAAATTTATCTTCACATGCGATTTTTGCACCGGGTTACAAAATTTTAAAGACATGAAAAAAAATGTTTGGGTTTTCGGATTAGTCACAGGGTTAATCATTTCGTCGTTTATGCTGTACTTTGCCATGGAGTGTTATACCAATCCGGATATGAAAACCAATGATGTTGTTGGATATGCGGGGATGATAGCAGTCTTCTCTCTTATTTTTGTAGGCATAAAAAATTTCAGGGACAAGTATAATGGCGGCGTCATTACGTTCGGCAAGGCGTTCAAGACCGGACTTTATATTACACTCATCGCTTCGAGTGTCTATGTGTTCGTGTGGCTTATAGATTACTATATTTTTATCCCGGATTTTTTGGACAAATACATTCCTCACGTTCTGAAAGATGCAACAGAGGATGGTGCTACTCAGCAGGAATTGCAAGAAAAGACGGCAGAGATGGCAAGTTTTAAAGAGATGTATCAAAATCCATTGTTTGTTGTCCTGATTACTTATTCAGAAGTTTTTCCAGTAGGGCTGATCATTTCACTGGTCAGTGCGCTTCTGTTAAAACGAAAATCAAATGATACTACCAAGTCGTCGGTAACAACTTAAGTACACTTTAAATAATACATATTATGAAGATCGCATTAACGAGCGTTTTTGTTAATAGTCCATTGGAAGCCTTTACATTTTATACGGAAATTTTAGGCTTTGTAAAAAAAATGTACGTCCCGGAAGCGTATTTGGCAATTGTTGCCTCCGGGGAAGATCCGGATGGCACAGCATTGCTTCTGGAACCGAATGATAATCCTATAGCTAAAGCATATCAGGATGGCATCTACACAACGGGTTTACCTGTAATCATATTTACAGTTGGAGATATCCAAACAGAATATGAACGATTAAAAAATAAAGGAGTCGTGTTTAGAAAAGCGCCCAAGAAAACCGAATATGGAATAGAGGCAGTGTTTGAGGATACTTGTGGTAATCTGATTCAGCTTCAACAGTTTTAGTCGTTAGTGATCAGATAGATACCGGGTATGTCCGTCTTACTCATTGTGACCATACTCGTTCGCTTTTAGGAGGCGCCTACGGAGCCTGAATTGGCAGATATTTTTTGCCTATAAACAGGAGGCACCTACGGAGCCGGATCAGGATTACTACTTGAAAAGCGAT
>CAZAHL010000028.1:0-18648 GCA_964484845.1 uncultured Chryseolinea sp.
GCCCGATGGCCGCATCGAAGGCTTTGTTACAACGCTTCCGGTATATGTTCAAAAGTATCAGCCGGGTGCGGAAGTCAGCATGTACTTCTCGGCTGTGGTCGATAAGAAGCCTTCGTCGTTTGGTGTCTTTAAAGGCGCAGCGTCGCGCGTAGGAGTGACCGAAGAAACAGGACCGGGGGCAGGTGTTTACCTGACCTTCGACACACAGGATCAGGAAAGTATTACCATCAAAGCTGGCCTCTCGTATACCTCCATCGAAAACGCTCGTCATAATCTGCAGACGGAAGCGAAAGATCTCACCTTCGATCAGGCAAAAGCGAAAGCTCACGCTACCTGGAATGACTATCTGGGCCGTATCCGTGTAGAAGGAAAAGTACGCGAAGACAAAGTGAAGTTCTATACAGGTTTGTTCCATGCTTTACTGGGACGCGGCCTGGCCAGCGACGTGAATGGCGCATATCCAAAGAACGACGGTACCACTGGGCAGATACCGCTGGATACTAAAGGCAAGCCCGTACATAATCATTACAATACCGATGCCGTGTGGGGTGCCTTCTGGAACCTCACACAACTGTGGGCACTGGCCTACCCGGAATATTATTCAGACTTCGTGAAAAGCCAGCTGCTGGTGTACCAGGATGCAGGTTGGTTGGGCGACGGCATTGCCAACAGTCGTTACGTATCGGGAGTGGGCACCAACTTTGTCAGTCTCGTGATGGCCGGTGCTTACATGGCGGGCATTCGCGACTTTGATGTAGCGAAGGCTTACGAGGCATCACTCAAAAACGAGATCGATGGAAAAGATCGCCCACACGGATCTGGTAAGTTAGATGTTGACCAGTTTGTGAAACTTGGATATGTGCCTCATCTTGACAAGGGCGTAGGGGGAGGAGAACTTTGGCAGTACTCAGCTTCGCACACATTGGAGTATTCGTTCAGCTCATATGCTGTGGCGCAGTGGGCCAAGGCGCTAGGTAAAAATAATGACTATGAAAAACTAATGCGTCTATCCCGCGGGTGGGAGCATCTATTTGATCCGACACTGAAGCTTGTGCGCCCCAAACTCGCCAATGGTGAGTTCATTGATAACTTTAAGCCTAGCGAGCCGTGGCGTGGATTCCAGGAAGGAAATGCCTGGCAGTATACCTTCTATGTACCGCACGACCCAGATGCCCTCGTGAAAAAGATAGGGCGCGAAAATTTTAACATTCGCCTCGACAGCATCTTCAATACTTCGCAGAAAAATGCTTTTGGTGGTGGTACCACGCTGGATGCATTCTCCGGTCTGGCAGGTCTGTACAACCATGGCAATCAACCCAATCTTCATACGTCGTGGCTCTTCAATTTCTCCGGCAAGCCTTCGCTTACCCAGAAATGGGTGCGGGCTATCTGCAATGAATTCTACGGTACCACTGGTATTCATGGTTATGGATATGGACAGGATGAAGACCAGGGACAACTGGGGGCATGGTACGTCATTGCCAGCATAGGCCTGTTTGATGTGAAAGGCCTCACAGACCCAAAGCCCTCGTTTGGCATTGGAAGCCCCGTGTTCGATAAGATTACCATCCACCTACGTGCACCATATGCGACGGGCAAGGAGTTTGTCATCGAGACAAAGAATAACAATGGTCAGAATGGGTACGTGCAGTCGCTCACCGTGAACGGCAAAAAGCTCAGCAAGCCCTTTATTAATCTTATCGACATACAGAATGGTGGCAAGCTCGTGTTGCAGATGGGAAACAAGCCAAAGGACAACTATAGTAAATAGCGAGCCTGTTAATTTTAAAAAAGGATTGTTAGTACGATCACTACCCACTCATGGGTAAAAAACAACCCCCCGGAACTGTTGGCCGCAACGCACCCGCAACTGGCCGGATTGCAAGGAATGTATCATCATTTATTAACCCGGGGTAGGAAAGCCCACATAACGATGCTATGAGGTCAAATTTTGATAAACATCCTTCTATTCAGGTTAGCCATAATAATGAAGTCTGCATATAGTAACGTTACAGATCTTGTATCACTGAAATTAACCAGCTTTACTCCATCCGGCTTGTAGAATTTAAACAGCAATGTGTAGATTATAAACGCGGGATTGTCGTAAAGGCTTTCTTGTTAACAGCTTGTTAACAAATTTGTATTTTAGCTGCTGTAATTTGTCATCAAATCGTTATTGCTTAAACACCACAATCAAATGAATATTCTACAATTAGAGAAGCGAACTATTCGAACGGTTTCTTGCCTTTTATTTTTTACAATAGCAATATTCGCCAGTCCTACATCTGCGCAAACTGCCGATGTCTTGGTTGTGAATAAAGTCAAGAGCAATGCTAACCTGCCGGGCAGTTTAGCATTTCTAGACTACACTTCTGGTAAAGTTCTTAAAACCATTCCTGTTGGCAATGAACCGCATGAAGTCAGCGTCTCTGACGATAAGCGATTTGCCATAGTGACTAACACAGGCAGCTACAAAGAGCCTAATAATAGTCTTTCGCTAATTGACATTGCTCGTCAGGAGGAGAGGAAAATTGATCTTGGCCCATTATGGAATCCTCACGGTGTGATCTTCCACAAAGGCTTGTTTTATTTTACAGCTGAAGGATCTCGCTCTATTGCAGCGTACGATCCCGTGTCGGATAAATTAGTTTGGATCAATGGTACGGGGCAGGATCAGACCCACATGCTGGTTATTACCAATGACGGCAAACATATAGTTGCTACGAATCGCGGATCTAACACTATTTCTATTTTTGAACTAAGAGATGAAAACCCTTTAAAAGCAGGCGCTTGGAAGGAGACTATATTGCCGGTGGGTGCTAACCCTGAAGGCTTAGACATTAGCCCGGACGAAAAGCAGGTTTGGATAGGCTTGCGTAGAACTGGTGAGGTCGTCATTGTTGACATCGCTGAGAAAAAAGTAAATGAGACCTTTCAAACGGAGTTAAAAGGTATTGCCCGCGTAAAGTTCTCGCTTGATGGTAAGTATTTTATTGCAGCCGATCCAGGAGAGGGGAGAGCGCTCATCATTGACCCGGCAACACACAAGCCATTACAAAACATCGCCACCGGCAATGGTGCGGAATCTATCTTCGTGCATCCGGATGGGAAACACATTCTGGTTTCTATTACTAATGAAAATAATGTAGTTGAAATTGATCTTGGCACTATGAAGGTCGCCCGCAAAATCTCCGGCTTTACAGGTCCAGATGCTATGGTATGGATTGGAAAATAAGTTATTTAATCAATGTGACAACGCTATGCGCAATTGAAGGCACCTTAACTTTCTTTTAATGATAAAAAAAACATTTTTACTGACCTCAATTTTACTATTATCGATTTTTGTTTCTGCACAGCAGTCTCCGGATTGGATTAAGTCAGCTGTATTTATGCAAATTTATCCGTCCTCTTTCCAAGATAGCAATGGAGACGGCATCGGTGACCTTAAAGGCATTCAGTCGCGACTTGATTATTTGCAATCAGTGGGCATTAATACCGTTTGGTTAAATCCTGTTTTTACATCTGCTTTTGAAGATGGTGGTTATGACGTAATCGATTTTTATCAGGTAGATCCACGTTTTGGAAGTAATACAGGACTGGTTGAATTGGCGAGTGAAGTTCACAGAAGAGGAATGCACATCGTGCTTGACCTGGTAGCGGGTCATACCTCAGACAAGAGTCCATGGTTTAAGCAGTCTATGGAAGCTGATAAAAATCTTCAGTACAGCGATTATTACATTTGGGCCTCATCAAAACCAACTGACTTAACGGAGCAGGAAGCCAGTCGTTGGGTTTCATCCAGTGCGCCACGAGGTAAATTCTATATCAAAAATTATTACGACATACAGCCTGCACTGAATTTTGGTTATGCAAATCCCAACCCTAACAGACCATGGGAGCAGAGTGTAAATGCTCCGGGCCCGCAGGCAGTAAGAAGAGAAATGCAAAACATCATCACCTTCTGGTTGGAGAAAGGCTTAGACGGATTCAGGGTTGATCTTGCAGCAAGTCTTGTCAAGAATGATCCCAACAAAAAAGCAACCATCGCGCTTTGGAAGGAATTGAATGGATGGTTTGATGGTAAATTTCCAAACGGAGTATTAATCGCAGAGTGGTTCAATCCCAAAGAGTCTATATCAGCAGGATTTGATATTGATTTTCTCAGGCCGGGATCTTTGACATCAGCCTATGCGCGAGGACAGAAAACTGATGCGAAAGTATATTTCGATAAAGCGGCTCAGGCAAATCTCTCTACCTGGAAAACTTATTTTGAGGACCAGTATAACAGCACGCTTGGTAAGGGATACCTATCTCTTCCTACTGGGAATCACGACTCGCCAAGGATTAGAAATGAGGACAGGAAGACTGTAGAAGAGGTGAAAGTACTTATGACCTTTTTACTCACTCAGCCTGGTGTTCCTTTTATTTACTATGGTGATGAAATAGGCATGCGCTACGTTCCGAATTCACCTGACGTTGAAGGCAGTCGGAACAGGTCAGGTTCACGGACACCTATGCAGTGGGACGAAAGCGTAAATGCAGGGTTTTCAACAGCGTCGCCGGAAAAGATTTACATTCCACAAGACAATGATCCGAACAGGCCAACTGTTCTGAAACAAGAGAAGGATCCTCAATCATTGCTGAATTTTGTTAAGGCGTTGATTAAGCTTCGCGAGACTTCTCAAGCTCTTGGCAATATTGGTGAGTGGGCATTGTTGAATGACAGTGCGCAGAACTATCCTATGATTTATAGCCGTCAATTCGGAAAAGAAAAGTATATCATCGCTTTAAACCCCACCGATAAAAAAACAACTACGAATATTGTCACACTCAACGCGACCAAAGTCGCTTATACTTTTGGGACTACAGGAAAAAGCAATTACAAATCTGGAAAGAAGGTGGATTCTATAAACTTGCCACCACTTTCGTCAGCTATTTTTAAAGTTGAATGACGTTTATAAAAGCGTTTTTTATGGATCAGATGAAAGTAGTCCATTTATTGCAAGTCCAACGCTCATACTATTAGACATTGCCTTAGGTTATATCAGTCTGTCATCCAAAGTAATTGGTCTGCTGTTTGTGATTGTTACAGAACCAAAGTCCGGATGACTTGAATTGACCAGGATATTATTGTCCGGCGAAGTAACTGAAGGAACTGCTATCGCGAGTGATGATAAACTTTGTAACCATTTTGTTCCCCATTGTTGAACATTGTCGTGATAGCCTTTCTTATTCCAGTTATCAGGAAGATCTGCTCCCCGCACATTGACAATTCCAGCATCTGGTATTTCCAGCGTCAACAGTAATAGGTTTGGAGGCTTTACGGCAGGAGGTAGGTGAACGACGTATTCCAAGATGGCTAATGAAACGTTGCTTGATGTATACAAAATTGTGGTCTTGCCAGCCTGATGCCACCGCCCACTGACTAGAGTTGAACCGAATCCGCTGATATCAACGGCATATTTCACTTTTTGAATTCGGTATACTCTCATTAATAAATACCGTGTTCGATTCTCAAGAGCTCGTCTTTAACCAGTTCTATTCCAAGGTTAGAAGAGAGCAGGGTTATTGGCTTTTCGTTATTCAATGCCGGGATGGAAGCGTTTAACCAAGTGAGAAATGATTCTTCATCATTGTCGAATGTGGTTAAACCAATTTCAAAAAGTTCAGCAAGCTTAAGAACAATTTCAGATGCAGCATTGGTAATATTCGCTGTCCTCTTCTGTCGTTGATATGTTCTTACGGAAACGCCTATCAACTCAGCGGTATCTTTTTGCTGTAGGCCAAGTTTGTTTGAAATAAAGATAACATGTCTTTTCTTCAGCGGTCGCTGCCGTATTGCACGCCACAAACCCTGCCTGGAATCCACTTCCCCTAGGCCAGCTTCACCCAAGTGTTCCAGAAACTTTATCATAATTTCGTGTACGTCATTTGACGCATTAAGTTACGACATCTTATGTCAATTGGCACCGAAATGAACCCTAAAACTTTTGTTGCTTATTTGGGGATGTTTAGATTTGAGCTACAAACTTGCACCAAAAATACGATGAAATTAAATGGATAAATCTGGTAATGTTGTGAAGGTCAGATAGTTGAATTTCACTTCACATTTGTCTAGGAAATCTACTTTATTGATAATCAAGCACTCAAAGCGGTTACTTGCACTTGAAGCGGTTACTTACCGATACAAATGTGTTCTCTGTTGATCGTCAGTGTATCGATTCAAGTAATAAAATAGCAACAGAATTTACCTGGTCATCGCTCAACGTCTCTAAATACAGTAGATTGTTTATTTTTAGCCGGCGCTGATTTATGGCCAATTGTAACGTGCATAGAATGGGGCCTTGAACTTGTGACCGACTTGGTTATTTAGAATACGACGTTACCGAACGTGAGCAAGAAAAGAAATTTTTACATTACGTAAACAATAAGAAACCCGGCGACCAATGGCATACTCCGTTTTCTTCAGAGAAGCGAAAAAAATATTTATTGCAAGCAATTTTATTAGTCAGCAGCCAACGGCGCATAGGAAATTATTACAAACAATGGCGGATACATTGGCTGTAAGCGGGCGGTTAGTGCATCCGCTGGCAACAAAGGCTGCCAATAGCGAATGGTCGGTTTTGTTAAAAGACGACAATGGTGATGTGTACACCTATACACTTTTCATCAGCCGCTTCGAGCAGGAGGAGAGGGGCGGGGAAAAAGAACCTGAAGAACCACCGAAGAAACGAGAACTGCTGGTTATTGATCCTTCAGGGCCCAGAGATTCTGTTGGAGGCTATCATCCCGGCTATTGGTCGATTACTCGCTACGCATCTTTGCTGGAAGAAGAACAAAGAAAGGTATTCTTACAAACGATAGATCAAATTAAGTATAATATACCATCTGACTACTACAGCATTAACGATAATGGTTCCATATCCATCCATATCCATAAACAAGGAAGAGCATACACTATTTCTGTTGTGTGCCGGGCTGAATGGAGGTAACCTGATCAACCTGTTTTACTTATCAACTCAATCGTGAAAAGTTCTGAAGCCTTTTACAAGTGACAAGTGAAAAACTTGCAAACAAATGGAGTTAATTGTCTTGAAACATGCGGATAATCTGAATTGATGATTTACACGATAAGCCAACATCGAAATGACCAACAATGAGCGATGTCAAATGTTCTCTGGTTCAATTTTATATTTCACATAATGAATGTTGCAGCCACATAGTACAAACCCGATTGCTGGGGAATTCCGTATTTTACCAATACAAAATTGATTTTTTGTTCAACTGTTCTGTCGTCTTATTAAAAGTTTAGGTTCTACTGGCTACATTTAAACCCATAACTATGTTTAAAGCTCTTGGCAAGCAATTGAGAAAACCATCCGGAATTTTTGGGATACTGGTTTCGAAAATGATGGATATCAGAAATAAGGAATTTTATAACAAGATTATACTGGCGTTAGATATCAAGAGCGGAGACAAGATATATGAGATTGGATACGGACCAGGTTTAGGTATTCGTTTAATAGCGGATAGCACAACGGATTGCTTGATTGGAGGCATCGATTTCTCAGAACTAATGTATCGTAAAGCAACCAAAAGAAATAAGAAATTTATCGATTCGGGACTTGTCAATTTGCGGTATGGGGATTTATTAACGACCGATCTTGGTACGGAAAAGTATGACAAGATATTTTGCGTAAATGTGATTTATTTTTGGGCCGACCTGAGTAAAGTCTTTAATAAGATCTATTCAATGACGAATACCGGTGGAGTCTACTGTATTTTCATGACACCTGCTTCAGACTTTGAAAATCTCAAGTTCACAAAAGATTTTTGCAAATATTCGATAGAAAAAGTTGAATTAGAATTAAAAAATGCCGGATTCAAAAGGGTTAATTACAAACTAGACAAAGGGTATTACATTAAAGCAGAAAAGTAAATAGTGTTGCGTAATGCGGCTATTGACGGTTTGCCCTAATGTTGGTCCAACGAAGTAGACCTATGGCCGCTAAACGTGAGAGATATTCTTTACTTGGGAAGCGTAACAAAAAATTCGGACCCTTCTCCAACTTTTGAAGTGGCCCAGATTCTACCACGATGTCTTTCTATAATTTTTTTACACAACGCCAATCCCAATCCCAATCCCGTTCCTTCGAGCTGCATTTCAATTTGGAAGACTTTGACGTGGACCTAGTCGTAAGCAAAGTCATTCACTATGGTGTGCCGGAAGACTGGAAGGGTTTAAAATCATTTCTATTAGAAACACAATTTAGGCAAACGTTCATTAGAGTTCCAATGACTGAATGAAAAGCTTATTTTTACAACATTGTATAGAAAAAATGTCACTCAAAACTAGGCTACTTTTTCCTGTAACTACATTGGATCGAAAAAAAGTATCAAAGTGTCTAAATGGAAAGACGATACTCATTACAGGTGCAACCTTTGGAATTGGTGAGGCCTTAGTCAGGTATTTGTTCCATTACAATGTGCAATTGATTCTTGTTGCGCGTACAACAGAAAAATTGTTTGCGCTAAAGAATGAATCGCTAACGCTTGCAGCAAAAGTGACTACATTCACATGCGATTTCTATAGCGAAGACAGTCTAAACGAGTTATGTCGCAATTTGCAACCTATTCATATCGACTACTTTGTATCTAATGCTGGTAAAAGTATGATGCGGTCACTAGAAGAAAGTGTGGATCGATTTCATGATTACAAAAGAACAGTCGCAGTAAATTACTTCGCTCCCGTGCAATTGATATCTGCATTGAAAGAAAGCTTTAAGGAAGCACGAACACATATTGTTAATGTATCTACGTATAGTGTGTTGATGAAAACTCCACCCAAGTGGAGTGCCTATATCTCATCAAAAAAAACAATGCATAGCTGGTTTGAAAGCAATACGCCCGAGTTGGAATTAATGAATGTCACAGTAAGCAATATTTATTTCCCATTGATAGAGAGCAGAATGAAAGACGCAAATCAAAATTATAAAGACACTCCTGCAATGTCGATGAATACAGCCGTGGCTATAATCATAAAAAGTCTCTTGGAACGAAACTATCACTTTAAACCGTGGTGGCATATTCCCTTCCAAGTCGTATTGTTTTTGGTAAATCCTTGGTGGACTGTTTTCTGGAAGCGACAACTCCGTCCAAGGAACAATTGATGATGTATTTAACGGATTTATTTAAGCTAAGAGTTTTTACATTCGGTCGACTTGTCCGATTGATGACGCATTTGGTTCGACACGGTATTCAACTGGGCAACGTTATGCACATGTGCACCGATAGAGACACGGTAGCAATAAAGCATCGAGACAAAAGTGTTACATACAGGGCTTTGTTCAAGCAAGTAGCGTCATTAAGCGGATACGTCTATCAAACCTATAAAGTAAAGCAAGGAAGCAACGTACTGGTTATTGTTGATAACTCCATACCCTCCATAGTTTTACTTTTGGCATTATCGGCTCTTGGTTGTAATATCCAAATTATCGCTCCCATCAAAGATTACGATCAGTTTACGAGAACGGTTGATTGTACGAAGCATGATTTTATTTTTTCTTGCATTGAGGAAAAAATTGATTACTACGACTATGTACCGCTTTATTTTATTACACCCCGTTGGGAAGAGACATTAAGCCACGAAGCGTACAAGCCTTTTATCAAGGTACGGACGAGCCTCTCAATTTTTACGAGTGGTTCTACCGGCATCGCCAAACGGGCTATAAGAAGCAACACGTTATGGCAATACCTGAATGCTGTTAGCGATCTTGTAAAAACACTACGCTTGCAGCACTACAATTCAGTAATACTACCAGTTCCCATATATCACAGTTATGGGTTGTCTACATTGTTCTTGAGTTTAATGTTGAACAAAACACTTTGTATAGTAAATAAGTTTGATGTAATAGAGATCGCGAGGGAAATAGAAACAAGCAGGATTGAAGTTGTTATTCTTATCCCTCAAATGTTATATAGACTTTTAGATTATGATCTGAATTCTGTGCGTTGTATCGTCAGTTGTTCAGATGTGTTGCCCACAACTGTTTTTCAAGCTGCAAAAAATAAGTTTGGTGATATTATTTTCAATCTTTACGGAACATCTGAGACAGGTTTGGCTACCATTGCTATGCCCGAAATGCTGGCACTTAAACCCGATACTATTGGCAGGCCTATTAATGGTTGTAAACTTAAGTTAGTAATGGAAAATGGCAATTGTATTCTCTATGTTAAATCCGGTTTCGCCATGAAAAGTGGATACATTAGAACGGGTGACATAGCAACAACGGACGAACATGGATGGTATTATTTAAGAGGCCGAGCGGACCATTTGCTCGTGGTGAACGGCTTAAATGTTTATCCTTATGAGCTGCTTGAAATGGTGTATAAGAACGAAGACGTGCAGCATGCCGAAGTGAAAGCTTTTACTAACGAACACGGTTTCGAAAAAATAAAATTAATTCTATACTGTAGGCAAACACATACGATGGACGAAAAGCAATTTAAGAATTGGTGGTTTGAACATTACGGCACAAAGTTTTTACCAGCAACGATTGAGTTTAAAACAGATGATAGCCATATCAAGTTGATGTAAATGATCGGGAATCGAAAATGCTAACTTAAGTTTATTTCCCGATGCAAAAGGTGCCCTTTTGTTGATAGCCAGTGCGTTTACTGATACAAGTAACAAAATGGTAACAATAATCAACTAATCAGCGCTAGCATCTCTAAACATCCCTAAAGAAAATGTTTCGCGTTTTGTTACTGGTAACAAAGGAAGTGGGGTGATGCAGATCGCCATTGATTTATCCATGAGTGACAATTAGCCTTGGACTTTATTATTGACATCGTCTCAATAATATTTGTCTATTCAGACCGTAGGTTGCTAACCACATTACTCCTTGCAGCCCTTAGAGACTGAACAGCAACAGTGGCGGCAGCAATAATGATTGTTAAACTGGATGAAGCAATAATGCTTGCATATCCAATATCAATACGGTAGGCAAATTGGCTTAGCCAACGATCCATTGTAAAGAAGATGATTGGCCACGAGATGATATTTGCAAGAAATACAATTGTCAGGAAATTTTTTGAAACCAGAATAGATATCTGGTGGACAGAAGCGCCAAGAAGCTTGCGGATGCTGATTTCTTTTTTCCTACGCGTCACAAGGTAAGATGAGAGCCCGAATAGTCCGAGACAGGCAACAATCACAATCAGAACGGTAAGTACATTAAGCAAACTTGCAAATTGAACATCTGCTTTGTATTGCTGATCAAAGTAATCATCCATGAAAAAATAATGAAACGGATTTCCTGGAAAGGCCTTAGTGTACTGGTTCTTTACCTCAGCGATCAAGTTATTCAAAGGAACCCCGGGATTAAATCGCACCGAGAAATATTGCGTAATACTTTTGTCGAATATAATGACAATTGGAGGAATTCCCGATTTAAATGATTGGTGATGATAGTCTCTAATAACGCCGATAACTTCTGGCTCTGAATCCCAAATATAGATTTTGTGCCCAAGCAGTTTTTCTGGTTCATTGAAGCCCAACATCCGCATGCTGGTTTCATTTACGATGACTTCATTCCATTCATCTTTATCATCTCCGGAAAAGTTGCGACCCGCTACCAGATTCAATCCGTAGGTAGCAAGGAAATCTTGGTTTGCCATAATTCCCTGATAACTGTTTCCATTCTCCACGCCTTGTCCAACGATGCGGACGTTGCCACCGATATTCTTGACCGCATGTCCAGGCACATCTGTCGACACCGTTACGGCTTGCACGCCAGCGTTGTCTAGCAGTGAATTTCGAAAGCCATGGAAGTTGCTGCGATACATAGGTTCATCAAACACAACAGGGCCATGAACAACCAGCACCTGCTCTGCTTGTAAACCAGTAGGAGCAGTTTGCATAAAGTCTAGTTGCTTGTAGACAATGATCAATGAAGCAATTAGAGATGCTGAACAAACAAATTGTAGTGTCACAAGGCTCTTTCTTAAAAGGCTACCTTTTCCAGAAGAGGGAAACGCCTTTAGAATTATCAAGGGCTTGTAGCCAGACATGACGAGGGCAGGATAGATAGCAACAGATAAGGCTCCAATGAGGAACACAACAGCAATTGTAATTAGTGTTTCAGGGGCATATAAAATGGAGATATCAAATGTGCGGTTCACCATTGATGAGAAGGAGGGAAGTAGAAGGATTAATAGTCCGGCAGATATTACAGTAGCTGCAACTTTGAAAACAATTGACTCAAAGAGAAATTGCCGGATGAGTTGCGTTCGTGTGCTTCCCAATACTTTTCGAATTCCAACTTCTCGACCACGTTCCAGTGATCGCGCGGTAGCCAGATTAATATAATTGATCCATGCAATTACCAAAATGACCAAAGCAATCAGTGTCAGATATTGCACTGACTTTCCGTTGCCGTTTTCAGTGATTTCATCTGGCTCATTTGAGTTCAGATGAATTGATGTTATTGGCTGCAAGGCGAAGTCCATCCACTCATTCCACTCACGTAACTGTGTACCCATTCTTTTTTCGACATATGCGTGCATCTTGGCTTGCAAGGTCTCTGCTTCTTTGCTAGAGCGAAGTTCAACATATGTGTAAGTACCAATCCAACCCCAATTCGACATGAGGTTATTCGTTTCTTCCGGTCCGATTATCTTCCATAAACTTTCGAATGAAAACAGCGCATCAAACTTAAAATGGGTATTTTCTGGTAAGTCTTTGAATACTCCGGTTACCTCATATGATTGTGTTTTATTACAGACAATTGACTTTCCTATTGGATCAATTTCCCCGAAGTAACGCGTTGCCATTGATTCGGAGATCGCTATCGTGAATGGTTTTCGGAGCACCAGAGAGTCGTTTCCTTTGACCAGTGGGAAGGAAAAGATTTTGAAGAAATCCTCAGAAGCGTAGAGGATATTTTCCTCCTTGAAAGATTTCTGACCGTAGTCAAGAATGTAGGTTTGTCTCCGTGCGTTGCTCATCCGGACAAAGCGAACCACTTCAGCGAAATCACTCTTAAGATCTGAACCTATGCTCATGGGCCCGGCAGCCCACCTTTGATTCAATGCGCCATTCGTAAAGCGATCATTTCTTATTCTGAATATCCGGTCTTTTTTTCCGTGGAAATTATCATAACTTTTCTCATGCAACACGTATAGAGAAATGAATAGGCTGGCGGTCATGCCAATTACTAAGCCCGTCAAATTAATGATCGCGTAGCTTTTATTTCTCAGTGTCACTCTTGTGAGAATTTTGAAAAAATGAGCAATCATTGGCACTGCATTTTTGGTACTTAAATAAAGTTTACACGCTCATTCACTCTTTAAATATTTTACAGGATTTGAATTGGCAGCACGAACGATCTGAATTCCGGACGTCAGGACAATCAACACTACAAGCACAAGTAGTGGTATCACGATAGTAGTAAATGAGATGCTTACTTTGACAGGGTAGGTGCTGAGCCATAGCGAACCTAACCAATATATTAAAGGGGTAGATATGATCGATGACCAGACGATAGCTTGTAAATTTTCTTTAGACAACAACATAGCCAAGTGGCCAGAAGTGGCTCCGAGAACTTTTCGGATACTAAGCTCTTTTCGCCTTACATTGACTATCATCAACGTAATTCCTAACAAGCCAAGGCACGAGATGAAGATTGCCACACAGGAGAACGATAAGAAAGTTTGTTTGAAATTTACCTCGGTCTTGAATTGCTGATCATAATATTCATCGAGAAAGAAATAATCAAATTGCTTTTCGGGCCAGACCGAAGCCCATTCGTCTCTGATTGTAGCTATTGCATCTTTCGAAGATATGTTCGGTTTAAGTAGCACGGAGTAATATACCATTTGACCTTGATTGCGGTGTAGTCTGAAGATGGTGGGGTGAACCGGGACCTTAACTGCCTCGTGATGATAATCTTCCACCACACCAATTATTTTCCACTTATCCCATTCGTCCTCCATAAAATATATTTCTTTTCCAACAGCTTCATCAGCAGATGCAAACCCCAGTTCACGTATTGTACTTTCTGTCACTACAAGTGAACCCGTGTCGGAATATCGTTGATCGTAATTCCGCCCGACCTTTAGTTTCAAGTCAAATACTGGTATGAAATCGTAGTCGATATAAACTACCTTATAGGGAATTTGCCTGTCTGGATCACTCAATGTTCGTTTGGCGAGGTCTACATATGTGAATCCAATTGGTTCACCTGGTATTGCAGAGGACGATGTTAAGTTGTCAATGCCAACATGCTGCATCAGCTTATTTCGGAACACTGAATTCTTTTCTTGTCTCAAAGAGTCCTCATA
Organism: uncultured Chryseolinea sp.; assembly: GCA_964484845.1. Taxonomy (GTDB): domain Bacteria; phylum Bacteroidota; class Bacteroidia; order Cytophagales; family Cyclobacteriaceae; genus Chryseolinea. The sequence continues at coordinate 14,344 of CAZAHL010000028.1, forward strand.
GGCAGAATAATTGGTTGGGTTATAGACCGTAACAATTCTGTCTAAGTTCAAATTTAAATCCGTTGCTCTCATAAGGTCAATCTGCTGCGAGACTACAATCACAATGGAGGTAATAGTGAGCGCTGAGGCGAATTGGAATATGACCAACGTTTTTCGGGCCGACATCTTATCAATTGCACCTGCCAGCTTACCCTTTAATGAGGAAGAGAGATCAGTCTTTACGAGCAGGAGGGACGGATAGATACAAGAGATAAGTATTCCGGTAACAAAGAAGGAGAGTGCTGGCACCCAAACCGAGGCAACATTCAGACTGAGTGAACTTATCGGAATACCAGTGATCGTCTGGAAATAAGGTAGGGAGAAATAAACTATGGCACCTGCAACCATTATAGCTATATGTTGAACGATAATATACTGCACTAGAAATTGCGCAATGAGTTGTCTTTTTGTCGATCCGATTATTCTTCTAACGGCTACTTCTTTGATTCTTTGGATCAGCCGGCCCATTTCGAAGTTTATGTGGTTCACCCACGCAACCAGGAGCACTATAATCAATGCGATGCCCATCAGATAAAGCACTAGCTTATTTCCCGGGTGCTTTAGCTCGCCAATGCTTTGTGGGTTCAGGTGTATTTCTGAAAGGTTTTGTAATGACAATGTGATGCCCCGATAATTAACGTTTGCTTTTTGATTTTTTTCAAGCGCAAGGTTTAACCTTGATTCAAGGTCCTCTGGAAGCACACCATCTTTTAAAAGAAGGTAAGTGTGGTCATTTATGAATTCCCATTGCCCCTCTGGTATCCAGTCGCGAGGTCGTACTACGTCTAGATCCAAACTGCTATTTTGAGGGACATCGCGCATAACACCGGTAATTCTTAGTTCCTGTTTGTGTTTGTCGAGACTTTTGACCGTCTTGCCAACGACATCGAAGGTGCCGAATATCTTAAGTGCCAGGTCTTTTGAAATTACAATTGAATTCGGATCGGAAAGGCAGGTTGATGCATCTCCTAACGAAAGTAAAGATGGAAATACTTTAAAGAATTCTGGATCCGCTAAAACATAGCTCCGTTCATTGTAAATTTTGTTGTCAGACATCATTAAGATACCTGTGCTCGCGGGCCACTTGTAGAATCGTGTAACTTGCTCAACTTCCGGAAAGTTTTGTTTGACAAATGCTCCAACGCCATAGAATGTCGCAGCCGTTGAGCGCTCTTGTCCTTCACGGTGCTGTTTGGTAACTATCCGATAGATCGTTGCCCTGTTGTTATGAAAATTATCGTAGGCTAGTTCGAAATTTAAATACTGGAGTATAAGGAAGGCGGTCGCTGTCGCTATTGCAAGCCCAGTTATATTTAGAACGGAATATATTTTATCCTTTGCGATATGACGGAATGCAACTCTGAGATGGGTACGCAACATAAGATGAGAATTAGGTTGGAGTTTCAATTTATTCCTGAGCAAAATCTCCGGTCGGATGTATCGTATCACACTCCACGCAAATCTTCTTCTAGCCGGTGCCAGCCCGAACAGTGTAATATCAGAATGGAATTTTTGGATTAAGTCACCTTCAATTTCTTCTAACAGGTCTTCCGGACAAACAATCCTCAACAGTTTACGTGTCCATTTTGGAACTGCATTCATATTGCTGAAATTTTCAGTTGCGGTATCAGTTTCCAAAGTTCCATGCGCGATTCTTTCATTGTTCTTAAAACAGCAAAGCCAGCATTCGTCACTGAGTATATCCTTTTTCGCCTACCGCCTCGTTCGTTGGTGGCTCCACCATATGATGATTTTATAAGCCCTTTGTCCTCGAGTCTGTAGAGGGTCACGTGTATGCCGCTGAGATTCGCCTCGCGATTCTGTCTCCTTTGAATTTCTTCAGCAATCATTGCTCCGTAGGCGTCTTCTTTAAGAACTGCTACCATCGTAAGCACCAACTCTTCCAATTCACCAAGATATTCTTTTGCCATTTCCTTGCTATTTGTCAAGTAAATAAGCAAAAATGAAAATGAATACCAAGTTCTTACTGAGCAATAATCCAAATCTAGTTAGGCTGATCGATTTAGATGGACATTGTACCCAATCCGGAAGCTACAGGAATGGGGTGCATTGTTTATCCTTAATCAGTTTAACTTGTCAACTTGTTACCTTGCCTGTCACCTCCTGTTTATTATATTTATTCCTGTATTCAACCGGTGTTAAACCGGTTATCTTTTTAAAGACATCCCGGAAGGTTTTGGTATCTGTATAGCCTACTTCATACATAACCTCGCTAACGTCTTCCTGTTGGATTCCAGTTTTCTTTTGGCCACTTCTACTTTAACCCTTTGCACATATTCATTCACGGTATTGTTGGTTGATTTCAGGAAACGGCGTTCAAAATTCCTTCTGCCGATGGCAAATTTATCGGCCAGCTGATCGATGGTTATCTTCTCCAGGTAATTCTTCTCTATGAACTCCTGTGCACTTTTTATTTCTTCATCGGTATGATGTTTTTGTCCTTCAAAGATGATAAAGGGCGACTGGCTTATTTTATCAATATCTATTACAAAACTCTTGGCGATTTTGATAGCCATATCGCGGCCTGCATGTTTCTCAATAAGATATACGAGCAGGTTCAGGTAAGAAAAAGCGCCCCCGCTGGTATACAAACCATCTTCATCAGTTATAATTTTAGAAGGCATCAGCTTTGCTTCGGGGTAGGTTCTTTTAAATTCATCGGCCAGCAGCCAGTGGGTGGTACATGGTTTACCATTGAGTAACCCGGTGGCCGCCAGAAAGAAAGCCCCGATACAAAGACTGGCAATTTCTGCACCCTGTTCGTAATGATGTCTGATCCAGGGAATAAATTCCTTATTCATCTCAGCCGCATTTGACTGGTCACCCTGCAAAGAGGGAATAATGATGAGGTCGGTCTTTTTTACATCCTGTATCAACACATCGGGCGCTATGGTGAACAGGCCGTTTCGCTGGGGAACCTGACGCATCAATCCTACCAGCTGAATATGGAACAGCGGGTCTTCACCTTTTGCTGCGCGCAACACGTTTATTTCCGAAAGTATCTGCAAGCTTCCTTCAATATTTACCAGGCTGCTTTGACCAAGCGGTACTATGATCGAAATATGTTTCATAATAAAAAGTGATTGAACTGTTTGACATAATATCCCCCTATGATTGTCATTAAACCCTACAAATAATGTTGCGCGGCGGGAATAGCTTTGTATCATCAACCGGACCTAAAATTAAAGAAATGACCAAAATAAATACCTACCTGACTTTCAATGGCAATTGCCGCGAGGCGATGGCTTTTTACAGTGACTGTTTTGGTGGTACAGTTACGTTTCAAACGGTAGGAGAGTCGCCTGGCACTGATCAATTGCCGGGTCCTATGAAGCGGGTTATTTTGCAGGCTACCCTGGTAAACGACCAGCTTATCCTGATAGGTTCTGATATGGTAAGTGAGCAGGGATTGATTACAGGCAACGCGGTTTCATTAATGCTCCGATGCAGCAATGAAGATGAATTAAAAAGGTATTATGAAAAACTGTTGTCAGGTGGAGCAGAAATCCATCCTCCTGAAAATACTTACTGGGGTGCGTTATTTGGTGTGCTTCATGATAGATATGGTCATCAATGGCTGCTGAGCTGTTAACATCTATGTGTGATTCCTATAAAAAATTTTAAAAACAAAAATAAAACAACAATCAAAATGAGAAAAGTAGTCTTATTTATGCATGTATCCCTCGACGGGTTTGCAGCAGACCCAAACCGCGGACTTGATTTTTTATCATATGATAAAGAACTGGAGCAATACGCTGAAGAACTGGTTAAAACAGTAGGCTCCCCTGTATATGGACGAATCACCTATCAATTGATGGAAAGTTACTGGCCAACCGTTTTGACAAAACCCAGTGCTGATAAGCATGCGCTGGAACATGCGCAATGGGTGGAAAACGTACCTAAAATTGTGTTTTCAAAAACCCTGAACGACGTCACCTGGAATAATACCCGGCTGATAAAGGACAATATTGCCGAAGAGGTGAAAAAACTGAAACAGGAGCCCGGAAAAGATCTGGCAATATTTGGCAGTCCCGGCCTGGCAGCTACTTTTATGAAGCTGGGCCTGATTGATGAATACAAATTGACCGTACACCCTATTATATTGGGTGATGGTTTTAGCGTGTTCAAAAACAACACCACAAAAAGCAGGCTGAAATTATTAGACTCAAAAACCCTGAAATCAGGCGTTGTCACCCTGCACTACGAAACCATCCATTGAAAAATTAAATGACCTGTGCGAGCTGC
>CAZAHL010000028.1:18748-36870 GCA_964484845.1 uncultured Chryseolinea sp.
TCACCCTGCACTACGAAACCATCCATTGAAAAATTAAATGACCTGTGCGAGCTGCGAACACCACGTCAACGACTGTTTCAAAATGGTTTCTGCAAATTAGCCTGCATGGTCAGGAATTTGTTTAGGAAAAAAAAGTTTGATAGCTGATGACTACTATTAATAGATCAATTCAAAAATTGCGATAATCTTCAATACTTAGCCGTTGCATTGCGCGAACTTGAGAAGAATGCTTTCCGGGCAGTCGCCATAGGCATAAACAATTTTCCTTCCATAACCTTCACACGCGTAAATCGAAAAACATAAGTATTTTAACAGGATGAAAGCCTCCCTCATTCTTCTCCTCATCTTATTTACCGGCCGTATAATGGCTCAGTCTAACACCGAATCTTATCCGGTCGATCCCGACTCTGAAGCACAGGCCGGGGTTCCGAAAGGCGAGATTCTGAAATTCACCTTTGCAAACTCAAAGATATTTCCTGGAACGTCGCGTGAGATTAGTGTTTATGTACCCGCACAATATAAGGCCGATAAGCCTGCGTGTGTTTATGTCAATCAGGACGGAATTCAGTGGAAGGCTCCCACCGTTTTCGATAACCTTATCGCCAAGAACAAAATGCCGGTGACAATCGGTGTGTTTATTACACCTGGAAAAGTACTTGCGCAAAGCACGGAGGTAGGTGATCGATTTAATCGAAGTTTTGAATATGACGGACTCGGCGGGAACTACGCGCGGTTTCTCTTAGATGAGGTCTTTCCTTTTGTCGAGAGCCAGAAGGCCGCCGATGGGAGAGTGCTACGGCTTTCAAAGACCGGCAACGATAGAGCTATTGGCGGATCCAGCAGTGGCGCTGTCTGTGCATTCACTGCCGCCTGGGAATATCCAAATGAATTCTCCAGAGTTTTCAGCGCCATCGGAACGTACGTGGGTCTTCGAGGGGCTGACCGATACGATATCCTCTTAAGAAAACAAGAACCAAAACCCATCCGCATCTTCCTGCAGGATGGATCCGGCGACCTCGACATCTACGCAGGTGACTGGTGGAAAGCAAATGAGTCGATGGAACGCGCGTTGGCGTTCGCGGGTTACGATGTCAGCCACGCATGGGGTACTGGTGGACATAATGGTCAGCACGGTACGGCTGTTTTTCCGGAGGCGATGCGTTGGCTGTGGAGAGATTATCCGGCTCCAGTCAAAGCTGGTAAAACCAAAAATCAGTATTTGACTGATATCCTCCCTGATGACAAAGGCTGGGAGCTGGTAGGCGAGAATTACGGATTTACGGAGGGCATCGCAGTCAACGCAAAAGGTGAAGTCTTCTTTCAGGATATCCCTAATTCGAAAACGTATAAGGTGACACCAGACGGAAAAGCGGAAGTGTATATTGCCGATTCAAAAAAGGCAAGTGGTACAACCTTCTCGACATCGGGAGAAATGCTGGCGATCACGGGTGGATGGTCGGAGCCGCCCACGAAGCAACTGCATCGTTACAAGACACCAGCGAAGTACGATGTCATGGCTGACGAAATGCCTGGCAATGATGTGACCATTGCCTTCAACGGAAATATCTATGTGACATCGCCGGATGGGAGAGAGCGTCCGAGTAAGTTACACCTGATCAGACCCGATGGCACCAAGCACATCGTTGATGAAGGATTGAAGTTCGCGAACGGTGTTTGCCTGTCACCCGACCAGACGCAGCTTTATGTTACAGAGTCAGCAACGCATTGGGTATGGGTCTACCAGATCCAGCCCGACGGAATGTTATCGCACAAACAGAGATATGGATGGCTGCACGTACGGGATGTGGATGAGAACGCGTGGAGTGACGGCATCAAGTGTGATCGCGACGGCAGAATCTATGTCACGAGTCTCGCCGGACTTCAGGTTATGGATCCGCTTGGTCGGGTTGAAGCCATCATATCCGTGCCGAAAACAAAAGGACAGGTTTCAAACCTCGTTTTCGGCGGACCGGAATTTAATGTGCTTTATATCACCTGTCACGATAAAGTGTACAGACGTAAAGTAAATGTCAAAGGTGCAAACAACTTTGAGAAGCCGATAAAATTGCCAAACCCAAAGCTGTGAGGAATTGCTGATAAGTAGCCGATAAATTTTTACATTTTATATTGAGAATTTTACATTTTGCGGTTAAAATTTCCAATATAAAACTACCAATGTAAAATGTAAAACGTGCTTTCCGAGTAGCAGACCACTTCTACATTTTACATTGATAGTTTTACATTTTGCGGTTTGAAAATTCGAATGTAAAAATGTAGATCACTTTTTGAAAAGTAATCTGGAAAACCGGCACGATCTCTGAGGAACAAAGTGTCGGAAAAATCTATCTTGCTGCATGGATAATGCAAGAAAATTTGATTTGGAAAACAGGTTAATTGAATTCACGATCAAAATTATCAATGTAGTTGAGTCACTTCCTGACAGTAAAGTTGCCAATTATCTTGGTGGGCAATTACTGCGCTCGGGTTCATCACCTGTTTTAAACTATGGTGAGGCTCAGGCAGCCGAATCGAGGAGGGACTTTATACACAAATTAAAAATCATTTTGAAAGAGTTAAGAGAAACGAGCATCTGCCTGACGTTGCTAAATCGAAAATCATATATTACAGATAGTTCACTACTAAAGGAATCAAAGGAGCTCATCGCTATTTTTGCTAAGAGTATAGGTACGGCGCAGGCCAACTCCCCGATGAAGGACTAACTTTTACATTTTAAATTTAGAATTTTACATTTTACGGTTTGAAATTTCCAATGCAAAACTACCAATGTAAAATGTAAAATTAGCGATAGAGAAGTTACCTTACCACCTCACTAACCAAAATTACTGGAGCAACATTGGTGTAATTCGCGAAGTCGGCCCTTATCGCATCTCTATTCGGGCCAATTGCCGCCTGATAATCACTAAGGCTCTTTACATAAAATGTTCCGACTGTCATATACGGCAATGGTTGATTGGGAATACCGTTGGCAACGCCTTTTTCAATGGTGTATTTTACCAAATTTGATCCTAGAAAATCTGCGACCATAGGCATATGTTTAGTTTCATAATACTCCATATTAAAGGTCTTGCCTTCTGCAAAAGGGTACATGACGGATACTTTGATCAATCCTTTTTCTACAACAGCCGAATTGTGCTTTTTAGCTTTACGAGATTGCTTTTCTTGACCAAATGCAGCAAAACATGCGGTCAGAAGAAAAAACGATATGATGAGTCTAAATTTCATGTGTGTTTTTTTAATTGTTGAATTTAAGTCGACAAGGTTTTCAGTTTGAAACTTTATACCCAAATATCTGAACAAGGCATATATTTGCAAAACGGTATTTTTCGATGAATTCAATCGATAAAACCGATTTAGAAACATGGAGTTAAGACAGCTCAAATACTTTATTAAAGCAAAGCAACTACTGAATTTTACAGAAGCTGCCAAGATTTTGAATATTTAGTCAAAGTACTTTATCACAGCAAATCAAGCAGCTGGAAAATGAGTTGGGTGTGTTATTGTTTAATCGAATTGGCAAACGAATAATTCTTACTGAGGCGGCAGAAATGTTTAGTGAATATGCTTTGCAGAGTATAGATAAAGCTAAGCAAGGGTTATTGCTTCTAAAGGATTTGAACAATCTAAACACCGGAAAAATTACTATTGGTGTAATCTACTCCATGCGCATTCCGTTTGCCAAAGCATTAATACAATTTGCAAAGCAATACCCCAATATCAAGATTCAAGTTGTTTTTGGTACCACGAAAGATCTTCTCGAAAAACTTAATTCGCATCATTTTGACTTTGTGTTGACATTTTATGAAAAGGTCAAACATCCTCATTTTAAATACCAAACACTTTTAAGTGCAAATATGGTATTGGTAACATCCAAAAAATCATCGCTTGCTAACAAAAGCAGTATTTCTCTTAAGGACGTTGCCGAACTTCCATTGGCTTTGCCTTTCAGTGGGTATAGTACCATTCAATTTTTTGTGGAATCATTCAGTCAAAAAAACCTGGATCCGAATATTTGCATGGAAATAAATGATATACCTACTTTATTTGAAATTGTAAAGACCGGTTATTGGCATACTATTTTGAGCGAAACGAGTGTAAACGACCCGCATGTAGTAGGTATACCAATTGAAGGAAAAAACATGAGGCGAACTATAGTGATCGTCTCTCTCAAAGAAGCCTATGAAAAGAAAGCTGTGAAAAAATTTTACGAACTACTGAGCAAGATTCAAATCTAACAGCCTATTCAAGTTGCTTTAATCCGTTAGGACCTTAAACCCATTAGGACAATAGAATTCGGAGTCATTCTGTGGCCAGTCAGAAGTCGGCCGTGAGAGAATACATTTTGATTCTTGATCGGACAACGGTGCGACAACTTCGCAGGAATTTAGTATACTAGCAGCGATGGAATTAAGCAATTACAAAAGATGGTTTACTCTCAGTTATGATGAATTTATTGCAGAGAATAAAATCGGCATTAACCAGGTAGCTGAAGATGTCCGATATGAAAAGATTACTGGCGCAATTCGCGTTGATGTGTCCAATGACGAGTTTTTCTTTTTCAAACACGACACATTAAAAATAATCTATATTTCAAATGATGTTCTGACAGAAAGACTGTGGGGTGAATTCAAGAACTCATTTGACACTAACACACCGGAAAAAACGGTTCGTTCCCGTGCAGGCAAGACTTCCAACCAGCTAATCTTCGCAAGCCAGGGTATTACGGCTTCGCTAAGAGACGACAGCGTGGATTATATTGAGATATATCCACCGTGTTCTCTGCAAGATTATTTAGACAATGTCTATAGGGAACCAGGATTGTTTATCAGGTGACCATTGCAGAGTCAAAGTAGTCGTCAGGCCACGAAGCTTGGTCGGACGACATGTGCGAAAAGAATAGAAGTAGTAGCCGTCAGCCTACGAGATGCGGGCTTGACGAAGTGGCTATTTCCCGATACAAAATGTGCCCTTTGTTGATAGTCAGTGCGTTGCGCACTTCGAATAACAAAATAGTAACAGAAATTACTTAAATTCAACTAAACATCTCTAAATATCCCTAAAGAAATGTAAGTGCGTTTTGTTAGTCGAAAGCAAAGGTTAAAATTCGTGCGGAGTTCATCAAAGAGAACAAGTCTCCTTCCCCTTTGCATTTAGCCGATGTTTTTAGCGACTTCGCTTTGCTCCAAGCGGTCCCTTAATTCAATTGCTTCTTAAGGAAAATCATAACTTTATTTCTGACCTCATCTGTATCGAACATGACACCGAACTGAGGCGCATCCTTGACAATAACAAGTTCGTTTGGAACTCCAACCACGTTTAGCCATGAATTCAGTAACTGTGATTGTTTTATTGAAACTATGTCATCCTTTTCACCATGAATAATCAGAAATGGTGGGTCATTTTTATCTACATACGTAACGGGACTCGCTGCTTTTGCCAAATCGGGGCGTGCTAGCGGAGTCGCACCGATCAAGATACTTTCAGGTGACTTGATATCACTATTACCCGGAAATAATAACAATTCAGCGGGGCCATAGAAATCTATAACAGCTTTGAAGCTGAATGATTTATTTGTTCCGGGCATGAAAAACTTTTCGATATTATTATTCTTCGATAAGCCCATCAATGACGCCAAATGTCCACCTGCAGAAAAGCCCATAACAGCAATTCGTTTTTTATCCAGGCCGTATTTATCCGCATTGTCGAATAAAAACGAAACAGCGCGATTACAATCTTGGATCTGAGCAGGAAAAACAGCTTGCGTACTAAATCGATAGTCAATTGAAACCAAGGCAAAACCATTGCTGACTATTTCGCCCAAGGTCTTTTTCATGTAACCGATGTCAGCATACTTATCATTGCCTAACCAGCCACCGCCATGTACAAGAATCACTAATGGCACTTTACCTTTTGTATTGGCCGGCAAGTAAATATCAAGTAAATGTTTGGGAAGACTGTCGTTATTGTAATTTACGTTTTCATATAAAATAGTGCCTTTGGGAAATGCATCAATGACAGGGTTGGTTTGAGAAAAAACCTGAATTGATAGTGTTAAGAGAAGAAGAGAAAAGAAGAATTGAACAATAAGTTTTTTCATTTCAATTTAGTTAGTAGATTTTCTTTTTATGGTTGAATTCATCCTGTTAGATCTCCGTACTACTTTTGTATTGCTCGTCACTAACCTTTTCCATCCATTCGACAACCTTTCCATTCAACTCTTCTTGAATGGCGATATGCGTCATCGCGATAGTAGCTGAAGCTCCATGCCAATGCTTTTCACCTGGAGCAATCCAAACAATATCACCTGGTTGAATTTCTTCGATGGCATCACCTTCACGTTGAACACATCCAACACCTGCAAGCACGATCAGCGTTTGTCCTAGTGGATGAGTATGCCAAGCGGTTCTTGCACCGGGTTCAAAGGTTACTTTTGCGGCCGCAGCACGTCTGTGTCCATTTGGTTGAAATAGAGGATCAATACGAACTGATCCTGTAAACCAATCTTCAGGACCTTTGGAGGATGGTTGAGATCCGATTCTGATAATTTCCATTTTGTTTGTACCTATAGCAACTTTTTAGATGCACCTAATTATTAGCTGATTTATACTGCTCATCTGTCACTGGCTCGAGCCATGTTACAATTCCGTTTTCTGTTTTTGGCAGAATATACATTTGTGTAAGGCTGTTATTTTCTGTGGCACCGTGCCAGTGCCTAACATTGGGAGGGCACTTGATCACATCACCCTTTTTCATTGTTTGCCTGGGTTGTCCTTCGAGTTGGTGATATCCCTCACCATCGAGTACGATAAGAATTTGACCACTTGGATGTACGTGCCAATTTGATCTTGCACGTTTCTCGAAATAAACGTTTCCGACAAGTGTATTGTATGTCGAATCGTTTGCCACAAGTCCGAGATTGTAGGCATGACCAGTGAAGTTTGTTGCCGGACCTAACTGACCTTTTGGAAATATTGCTTCCCTTAAGGTATCCGATTTTGATTCCTTAATTTGATTTTTGTCCCCGTTACAACTCAGTAGTGTAATTACGAACAACACGAATACTATCGAATTTGCTATTTTAATTTTCATGGTGAAGGTATTATGCCTGTTTGGTCATTTAAATTATTTCTTCAGCGATGCCATGTCGATCACAAAGCGATACTTCACATCACCTTTTAATAAACGATCATAGGCTTCATTGATTTGCTGAATGTTGATCAATTCGATATCTGACACAATATTGTGTTTACCACAGAAGTCGAGCATCTCTTGCGTTTCAGGAAGGCCACCAATCATTGACCCTGCAAAACTCCTTCGCATGGGTATCAAACTAAATGGGGCAACAGGAAGTGGATGCTCGGGTGCTCCGACCAACGTCAATGAACCATCAACTCGTAACAAATTCAAATATTCATTGATGTTATGTTGTGCGGAAACTGCATCCAAAACAAAATGAAGCTTGCCGGCATAACGCGCCATTTGGTCTTTATCGGCGGAAAGAACTACGTCATCAGCACCTAGTCTTTTTGCATCGTCTACCTTCGATGATGACGTTGTAAATACAATAACTTCGGCGCCCATGGCTTTCGCGAGCTTAACTCCCATATGACCAAGGCCACCAATGCCCACAACTCCTACTTTTTTACCTGGACCAACATTCCAATGCTTCAACGGAGAATATGTAGTGATGCCTGCGCATAGGAGAGGAGCAGTAGCTGCGAGGGCAAGATTTTTCGGAACTCTTAAAACAAAGTCCTCATGAACCACAATACTTTCTGAGTAGCCACCATAGGTTGCAGTTCCAAGGTAGGGATCAGTTGAATTATACGTCTGCACCTGGCCCGCCTCACAATACTGTTCTAATCCTTCGTTGCAGTATTGACATTTACGGCAGCTATCTACCAAACAACCAACGGCAGCAACATCGCCAACTTTAAACTTCGAAACATGGTCACCCACGTTTACAATTTTGCCCACAATTTCATGCCCAGGGACGCAAGGATAAATCGTACCGTGCCACTCATTCCTTGCGGTATGCAGATCCGAATGACACACACCACAATACAAGATTTCAATCTCCACATCGTGAGGCGTGGGTTTTCTTCTTTGAATATTGAGCTGACCTATACGTGCGTCTGCTGCTGGTGTCCCAAACGCCTTTACCTCTTTTGTATTTATTTTTGTTGCGCCTTCGGCTTTAGTTTTTGTTGCTTCCATGTTTTTAGGTTTGAATTGTTGAGGTCATATGAACATGGCCAACGTAATGTCCCGCTTATCAATTCTGCAATTCGAACAAGACCGTTGCATTCCCAGAACCTAAAGCGGCTGACAGCTCACCTGGGTTTTCAATTTTTCCGATCCTTGTATAACCATAGGATGTTGAAAAGGTTTTGTAAAATAGTACAAGGGTATTGGAACTCCAAAGCATTATGTCGCCTGAATTGATTGTGCCCGGGTTAGACGCATTAGCCGGAAGATTGTTTGAGAAATCAAAAAACTTCTCGTTGCTGTTGAGATCCCTCATATCTATAGTTAAAGGCAGCATCGCTTTGAACGCAGACGCTGTGGCGTTTCCTTCCAGCGTGGCGGTAAATACTTTGTTGCCAATTGTAATGGTTATTGTGTCCTGCATGTTCTCTGCGTTTTCATTTAGATTCTCTTGGATTGCTTCATCGGGCGGGGTCACGTCCTCACTGTTGCAAGCAGACCAAACTAGCAAGGGAAATATGAATATGATAATGGCAAATGAAAATTTCATGATGTCGCTTATTTAAGAAAATGATTTTTTAAAACTAAGATTTGGTTTTTGCTTGTATTCCCAAATGTTTCGTAAAGAAAGATTCCAGTTTGTCGAATGGAATAAGGTCAACTTTGTCGTACAAATCAACGTGACCTGCATTCGGGACATAGTACAACTCCTTCGGTTCCCCTGCGCGTTTATAAGCATCCTCGCTAAACTCTTTTGAGTGAGCTTTATCGCCTGTAATGAAAAGCATTGGACGTGGGGAAATCGTCTCGATATCATCGAATGGATAGAAGTTCATAAACTTCGCGTTACTGGTTAGTGTCGGGTGCGTTGTGAGTTCAGGATTACCTCCTTTGGGCGTGTATTCACCGCGCGGAGTGCGATAGAACTCATAGAATTCACGTTGTATCGGGTCGGTTTTTTCATCCAATTTATGGGCAGTACCACCAGTATATTTTGTTTCCCCACCGGTAAACTCAAGATAACGTTGTTCCGCAGCATCCGCTATGCTCTTCTTCCTTTGGTCGAGCGTCTGTGAATGATTCAAGGCATTACGGTTTGCCGATCCCATATCATACATACTGACTGTGGCGATAGCTTTCATTCGCGGGTCAATCTTCGCGGCACTGATTACAAAACTTCCACTGCCGCATACTCCAATCACACCTATTTTATTCCGGTCAACGAAGGGGCGTGTACCAAGGAAGTCAACTGCAGCACTGAAGTCTTCGGCATAAATATCAGGCACAACAGCGTTGCGCGGCTCGCCCTCACTCTCACCCCAGAAAGACAGATCCAGAGACAACGCGATGAAACCTCGCTCAGCCATATTTGAAGCATACACGTTGGCTCCCTGTTCTTTCACTGCGCCCATAGGGTGACCCACAATGATAGCAGCGTGTTTTTTGTTTTTATCTAAACTCTTGGGAATAAAAAGATGACCTGCGACAGTCAGGTTATATTGATTTTCGAACTTCACCTGGTACATTTCGACATTGTCGCTTACCTTAAATGTTGTATAACCTTTTGGTGACATCTGTTTCATTTCCACGGTTTTTTTTGAGAGCCCCTGTTGAGCTTGGGTGTAACTCAGTCCCATGATGTAAAAGGATAAAAGTGTTATTGCTGCTTTTTTCATTTTCATAATCTTTAACAATTTTGATTAATTTATTGTCTTAATAATCTTTGCTGGTACTCCGCCAACCACTGTGTTTGCCGGAACATCTTTCGATACTACAGCCCCTGCCGCGATGACTGCATTTTCTCCAATCGTAACGCCAGGAAGAATTGTTGCGCCCGCGCCAATCCACGCTTTCCGTTTAATCACAATGGGTTTTGTGATCAGAGCTCTTCTGTCTGAAGGGTCTAAAGGATGATTCTCAGTGATGAGATTCACTCTTGGTCCGATCAGTACATCATCTTCGACTGTGATGCCCCCCATATCGAGGAATGAGCAAGCATGGTTGATGAAAACATTTTTTCCCAGCTGAATGAATTGACCGAAATTCACATACAAAGGAGCTAAAATGGTTGTGCTTTCGTCAACCTTTTTACCGGTGATCGCACTGACATATTCACGCACGTCATCAACGTTACCAGAACCATTCAACTTGCTTGATAATCTCAATGTTCGATCAACGACTTCTTGAATTTTTCCATATTCAGGGTCGTTCAAACGGATCGGTTCTCCAGCTTTAAGACGTTGGAAAATATCTTTTCGCTGCTCGATCAACATGTTATCGGTCTTCATTTCTATTAACTGTATTAGTTACACAAAGAAACACGTATGGGACTTCGGAGTGATAACGAATTTCAAATCAATGATTAAGACTTTCAAACATTTGATGTTGAAATTCGTGACAAGCCACTTTATACAGAATGAAAGCGCTGGTTAATTGAAATGAAGCACCTGGCCGACAAGAGGAAATCCGAATTCTACCAGCTCAAGAGAAACAGCTGCTGTTGGTTTTGTGACAAGGCGTGAGTGCACGCATTTCCTTGATGCCACCATTCTAAAAGCTGTATGAGTCAATACGCATAATTGATTTTTCAGTAGCTCTTGTCTAAATGCATAAGTCGTTTTTTGCTCGTCAATCATTCGACAGAAGATTGCCCGCACGAATTCCTCTTGTTCAGTATTTAGAGTGACAGGATGCAATGAGAAATGTTGATCACAATTACGGCTCGATGTTATCCAATTTATATTGAGAAAATTCTTTTTAAATGCGCATACATATGTTACGTGGCTCGCACCAGAAAGGTACCATGTGCAAGAGATCCCAGGTCTAGTGATCAACAAAGCCGAGCCTTTAACCTTGTATACATGGTGATTGTATTTGATTTCTCCGATGCCGGAAATCAAAACTATTTTGTGATAGCCATCATGGCCTCCGTATTGCATAGTTTCATTGTGATTCCGCACTGTGTATGCTGTAAATCCATCCGTCTGAAGATGATGGACGATGTAAGGTGTCCGATTCATGATTAAAAAATCAAATTTACCTCTAGCCTAACATGCGTAGATAAAGATATTCAAACACTTTGCTATGATTTTCAAACACAACGACTGTACAAGGAGTAATTGCTGAACTCACGGCCGAAACGAAGTAGGGGATGATCCGGTTATCTTCTTGAAAAAATTGTTGAAATAGGTAGGGTAGTCGTACCCGAGTGCATACGCAATTTCGGCTACGGTCCAATTAGTATGCTGGAGTAGTGCTTTTGCTTCGGTAATAATTCGTTCGGAAATATGTGCCGTTGTCGATTTTCCGGTCACTTGCTTTACAGTGCGATTCAGGTGGTTGACATGAACCGCTAATTTATCTGCGAAAGCCTGAGCTGTTCTCAACTCGAGGGGCTCGCCCGCATGCTCTATTGGAAATTGTCTTTCAAGAAGTTCAAGAAAGTGAATAGCGATTCTTGATGGTGCATCTTTGTGTTTTACAAACGTTTCTGCAGGCTGCATCTTCAATGCTTCATGAATAATCAAATTGATGTAATTGCGAATGAGATCATCGCGGTATTGATATTCTGTATTCTGCTCTTGCAGCATTCGCTGGAAGAGTTGCTCAATAAATTCACGTTGTTGTTCATTGATTGAAAAGATAGGGGTTCCACCAAGTTTGAAAAGGGGCGACTCTTGCAGACTGTCTGAACGGTCATGACCTTTTAAAAAGCTTTCAGAAAACAGGCATGTATATCCTGTTTGTTGCGTGATGTTTTCCCAGCTGTATGGAATTAGTGGATTCCCGAAAAACAGCGTAGTGCCTGTGACATCAAATCCCTTATCAGCATACTGTATTACATTGTGGCCAGTAATGATGCAGATTTTGTAAAAGTCTTTTCTGTTGTAAGAACGCACAACGTTTTTCTCGGTATCAATTGGATAGACTTTAAAACCCTGAAGCTTAAGATCAGAATTGAAGTCTAAAATATTCGGAACGGTTAATAAATCAATGGCCATAAGAGTCGCTTCGATTATAAGAATCAGACAATTCATTTTTTAGGTGTCGTACTAACAGCGGCCCTAAAATGCAATTCAACTCAATCTTGTGATTACAAATCTAAGGCATCCGTTAGTTTAAACTCTAAGGTTTTCAATCAGCTTATTAAGAAAATAAAACAATTACTCGTTCGCGCCGATAGATAGGAGAGACAATTTCGCATCTTATTTAATGCACATGTTCAGTCAGGCGTAAAAATGTATTAATCTTCCCTACTTTTGAATAAGCAACACACGGGATGGTGCGTATAGCTTTGCATCAACATTAAACTAAAAAAGATGTCAAAGACTATTTTTATTACCGGAGCTTCCAGGGGATTTGGAAGGATTTGGACAGAAGCATTTTTAAAGCGTGGCGATAAAGTGGCCGCCACCTGGTAAAACCGCAATTGAACTCATTCAATCTGTTCCTGATTTCAGCGGCAAAAGATTTGCTAACAAGAGATGATCAATCGATTTCCGAAATTGCCTATGCATTGGGTTTTGAGAATCTGTCCTACTTTTCCAAATTATTCAAAAAAGAAGTTGGCGTTAGTCCGAATGAATTCCGTTTTAAGCTCACTGGTAATTAATTCTCGCCCACATATCAGTTAAGATGAATATACGCATGAAAATATCTCAGTCTTTGTGGACACGCGCATCACTCCGTCTTTCGTTAACACGAAATTTAAATGTATTATAGGTATCTTATTATCAACTATTTACCGATACAAAATGTGCGCACTCTTGATTGTCAGTGTGTTTACTGATTCGAGTAACAAAATAGTAACAGAAATTTACCGCTTGAACCCTTACCAAAAATAGAAATCCCTAAGATAATTTCATCTTTTTGGTAAGTTGAAAAACTTTCGCCTTGCAATGTTCATCTTTAAAGGCAGAATCTTAAGATGTATTTTAGCCGACCTTTTGTCCTTCTTTTACTCTGCACAGTAATGCTTGGAGTATATTTCGAAAGCCTGGCACAAGATGATTTTTTTCTTCGTGGAAGAATTCTTGATGCAAAGAAACGCGAGCCCGTGCCCTATGTAAATGTATATTTAAAAAAATCGCAACGCGGAACAAGCAGCAGCGAAACGGGTCAATTCACAATTCATTTGAATGAAACAGAACTTTCCGATACACTAATTCTTTCGGCTATCGGCTATAAAACAAACCGAATCGCTTCAAATGAACTTACGAAGTCGCAGGAGCAGTTAATTTTCCTTAGCGAAGACATAGTTAATCTAAATGAAGTTACGGTTACAGCTGGGGCTGCAGTCGATATTATCCGCAAGGCTATACAGAATCGTCCTGATAACTACGGTATAACTCCGCATAAATTACGGGGTATCTATCGTATTGCAGACAGAGAGGATGGTGCGTATACACGCCTTATTGAAGCTGCGGTTAATATTTACGATAAGGACTATATGAATAAAGACAGTCGTATAGTCGATTACGTCGCGATTCGACAAAGCAATGATTATCGGATGTTTCGCTGGAAGATGGACCAGTTAAACTCACGCACTGTTGAAGAATTACTAAAACCTGATCTCATCAAGAGACCGACACGCTCAACGCACCCGAACGGATTTAAAAAAGGTTTCTCCTATGCCTTCGAAGGATATTCGGTATTGGACGGTAAGGAGATTCTCGTCATTTCAGCAACAAAGAATCCCGCCTATGCATGGCCGAATTACAACGCTACATTCTATGTACGATCGGAGGATCGGGCGATTGTCCGCGTAGATCGGGATTATAGTATTCCAAGGCCAAACTGGGCTAGAGAAGATGGAGTGAAAACACGAATAACAAAGGATCAATTGATTCTGCAATACAAAGATTTTAATGGGAAACTTTACTTAAACTATCTGGCATGGAATCTTTCAGGCGATGTTGTGAACGAAAAAAGCGGGGAAAAAGTAATAAAGTTTGAACGCATCGAAGAACTCAATGTCGAAGAGATCTCCCATGAGAAGCCTGGAAAAATCCGCACGGCCTGGCGTAAAGATATTTACCAAATGGAAGAGCCCTACAACGCGGCTTTTTGGGAAAGTTTTCCGATCGCCAATACGCAATTGTTTACGGATGTCACGAAAGAACTTGGTGAAAGGGAAAATCTTGAAGAACAATTTCGGTCAGATAAAGGCAAAGGCATCGAAGGCACTTTCGATATTAAAAGGCAATTTAGTGCAAAGGAATTAAGGGAAGACTTTAATGTGTTGCGCTTGAGTCTTGAGGAAGGTCACCCGGCAATTTATCGCTATACCAAGCGTGAAAAAATGGATCACCTTTTTGATAGCACTAACAACTTGCTTTCAAAGTCTATGACAGAATCTGAATTCTATCGAACCATACAGCCGGTATTAGCGAACATACGCTGTGGGCATACGCTGTGTAAGTTATCCACTGATCATTACAAGTTTATTGAACATCGAGATTACTTTTTTCCTATACGTACTGCCTTGGTAAATGATACGTTGATTGCAACCCAGTCGCTTAATGATGGGAGTGTATCAAGTGGAGATATAATACTTTCAATCAACGGCAAATCCGTCTCTGATATTTTGGGCGTTTTTAGGTCTTCAATTGAAGGTGACGGTTACATCAAGACTTACAAAGACAATATTGTAGGACGGCATTTTGCAGAGCTGTATTATAGGCACTTTGGGGAAGTTGATGTCTTTCACGTCAGGACGAAGGGCATCAAAGATGCGATATCTGATAATAAAGTTTCGGCAATTTCATTAGCGCAATTGGACAGCGGCGGTACTGATCATAGAATTACGAACGAATACAAAATTCTTAAGCCAGGTGTCGCTCATTTAAAAGTTTTTTCATTTGCCGATAGCCCGGGCTTTCGGTTCAAAGACTGGATCAAAACATCGTTTTCAGATATTTCGCAAAATAGAATAAAGCACCTGATCATCGATGTTCGCAATAATAATGGCGGCAGGGATGATTATGCGATGTACTTGTATTCATTCCTTAGCAAAAAACCATTTTCCTTTCAAAGAGCACTTTATGCCACGACCGATAATTACTCGTTTTTAATGCACACCAATCAGGACAGTTCGTTGAATAAGATCATGCAAAGAATAACGGATATAGACTCATCGGGCCGATTTGTACTTAATAGTTCGCATCCAACACTTGGAATCCACCAGACTGAAGAGCCGGTCTACAATGGAAAGGTTTATATCTTGATTAGCGGCAGCACTTTCTCAGCTGCCGCTGATTTTGCTGCTATTTGTAAACAAAATGATATTGGAATATTCATTGGTGACGAGACTGGCGGAGCTGCGGGCGGAAATACGAGTAATGGAGAAATAGAGCTGACGCTTCCAAATTCTAAAGTTCGTATCTTGTTGCCGCTTTTTATGATTGTTAATGCGGTGGATGATGTTATGGCCGGAAGAGGTGTCTTTCCGGATTATGAGATTCAATACTTGAGTAAAGACATTCAAAATGAGTATGACAGGGTACATGCATTTGTAATGGCCTTGGTCGGCCAATAATTAATGAATTGATAAAAGCAAATGCTTTGCTGTAAGTGCTTAATTTGTAGCGAGAAAAATTAAAATCACTTCCCGATACGCGATCAGCATTAATCAGAGTCATTCATATTTAATAACACAACATGAAACATTTAGTTGCTGCAATCTTATTCTTTCTACTCGCTAAGGTTAGCGCTGAGGCGCAAATCTTGACGCCGGTGAAGTGGACATATGGTGCGAAAAAGATAGGGAATAACCAGGCATTGATTTTAGTTAAGGCAACGATCGAAGCTCCTTGGCATATTTACTCGTTGAATGTAGCCAAGGGTGGTCCAGTTAAAACAACCATCAGCCTGAACGGATCTCCGGAATACCTGATAGTAGGCGCAGTAACAGAACCAGCTCCTTTAAAAAAGTTTGAAGAATATTTCGGCATGGAAGTGAAGTACTTTGAAAAATCCGTTGTTTTCCAGCAGAAGATAGAACTAAAAGCAAATGGCTCAGTAATTGTCAAGGGTAAGCTTGAGTTCATGGCATGCAATGATGAGAAATGCCTTCTTCCTGAGGAAATAGAATTTAGCGTTGCTGTGAAGTGAGGAGTTGAAACATGAGACAATTACAAAGGCTATGTTTCATAGGATTGCTGTTGCTTACACTTTCCCAACTATGCTCACCGCTATCTGCGCAGGATTCCACCTCAATTGATGATGTTGAGTTTGCGCCTTCATTGACAGAAAGTGATACCGCTAAGGCAATCAACGAACAGGTGCAAGTCGTGACGACAACTCCGGAACCGGAAAGTCGATCGCTATGGGTAATCTTTCTGGCAGGTATCGCCGGAGGATTTGCTGCACTTTTTATGCCGTGCATCTTTCCGATGTTACCATTCACAGTAGGTTACTTCACCAAATCTTCTAAGGGTAGTGCGATCGGTCAGGCACTGATATACGGAGTCTCCATCATTGTTATTTATGTGGTGTTGGGACTCTTGATAACTGTCATCTTCGGTGCAGGAGCACTGAATGATTTGTCAACCAACGGTATATTCAATTTCTTCTTTTTTGCATTGCTGGTTGTTTTTGCTGCATCTTTTCTCGGGGCTTTTGAGATTACATTACCAAGTGCATGGGCCAATAGGATGGATGCGAATGCTGACAAGGGTGGCAAGGTAGGATTGTTTTTTATGGCTGCTACTTTAGCCCTCGTGTCATTCTCTTGCACTGGTCCTTTGATCGGGACTTTGTTAGTTGAAGCTGCGTCAATGGGCAATTATTTGTCTCCCGCAGTGGGGATGCTAGGATTTGCAATGGCACTGGCGTTGCCATTCACATTATTCGCGATGTTTCCGAGTTGGCTTAACCAGCTTCCAAAATCAGGAGGATGGCTAAACAGTGTGAAGGTTGTCTTGGGATTTCTAGAGCTGGCGCTTGCGTTGAAGTTCTTATCAAATGTTGATCTCGCATATCATTGGGAATGGTTCGATCGTGAGGTTTTCCTGGTGCTTTGGATCATCATCTTTGGTATGTTAGGATTTTATCTGTTGGGAAAAATCAAGTTGCCGCTTGACACTGAGATGAAACACATTGGTATCGTGCGTCTCTTTACGGCCATTGTAACACTCGCATTCACATTGTACATGGTTCCTGGATTATGGGGCGCACCACTAAAAGTTATTTCTGCTTTTCTGCCGCCACAAACAACTCAGGACTTTGATCTCTATACGGCAACCATGACCGGTAACACCTCTGGTATGAATAGTCAAGCAAATGTTTCGCGGAGAAAATACGATGATATATTTCATGCGCCACTCGGTCTTCAACCATTTTTTGACTATGAGGAAGGTATGGCGTATGCGAAAAAGGAACGAAAGCCGGTCATGATAGATTTTACCGGACATGCTTGTGTAAACTGCCGGAAAATGGAAACGACAGTGTGGCCAGACGCGAGGGTATTATCAAGTTTGCGAGAGGATTACGTGCTTATACAATTGTATGTTGATGATAAAACTTCTTTACCGGATTCAGAGCAGTTTGTTTCAAGCTATAGCGGAAAGAAGATAACTACGATTGGAAAAAAATGGAGTGACTTTCAGGCTTCAGCATTTAATACCAACTCTCAGCCATGGTACGTATTGCTTGATAATGAGGGCAAACAATTGGTTGAGTCGCAAGGCGCTGACTATGACGTTGAAAGGTTTGTTGATTTTCTTAGCAGAGGAAAGACCAGTTTCAATTCTCATTTGCCATAGTCATTTTTTTTGATCCGTACCGCGAACGGTAGTTCTCTTAGTTTGGTTAATGAAAGAACCTACTTTAAAATAGAATAGATGTCTTTCTTCAGGTTTTGTTATTTTTATGAGCGATAGCAGCGGTATCTTTTT
>CAZAHL010000029.1:0-34741 GCA_964484845.1 uncultured Chryseolinea sp.
TTTTGGAAGTCCCATATTATTGCGCGGAGAAGACGAGTCGAAAAATGATTTTATTTCAAGGCTAACGTTAACTTTTGTTCAGCAGTTGGAACAAAAAATAAAGATGTACCCTGAACAGTGGTTTAATTATTATAACTTTTGGACAAAATGATCTTAGCAACCCGAGACGATATTACCAAATACATTCCTCAACGACACCCCATTGTTATGGTGCATGAGTTGGTGGAAGCAGATGATGATCATGCCGTAACGCAACTGACCATTGAGCCCGACAATATTTTTGTTTCGAAAGAGTATTTTTCGGAACCGGGTTTAGTGGAGAACATTGCACAAACGGCGGCCATGCATTTTGGGTATCAATGTTCATTAAAAAATATTCCTATTCCCATTGGATACATTGCGGCCGTAAAGGATTTGAAGATTCAAACTTTACCAAAGCAAAATTCGCGCATTACCACGTCTGTAAAAATCACAAACAAAGTACTGGATATAACCGTTGTCGAAGGACGGATTGAGCAGGAAGGGAATTTGTTGTGCTCGTGTGAGATGAGAATCTTTGCGAAGTTAAAACCTTAACTATTTAAAATATGAAATCAACCGTTTTCATACTTTCTTTTTTTATCACTGCCGCCGCGTTCGCCCAGGATAAGCGTGAAATTTTCAGTCCGAGCACCGAAATTACCTGGCTCGGTGTTGATTTCAGTGGAGCTAAATTAATCGGCGATCGAGAGCGATTAGGATCTGAATCCGATATTCGTCATTTGTTGGATGCAATCAACGAACTGATGATCAAAGAAGCGGATAAGTATAATGTGGCGGCCGCCATTCAAAAGAAAAAAGTGGAGAACGGAACTCAAGTCGCTAACGAGCACAACGCGGAGCTCGATGTGATGGCTATGTTGTCAAGCGATGGAAAAGATCATATCCATCTCAAACCAATGGATGTAGAGGAGATTATTTCGACCTATGATTTTAAGGGCCTAACCGGAATCGGTTTGATCTTTAATGTAGAAAGCTTTAATAAATTAATTGAAGAAGGATCTTTTTGGATAACCTTCGTCAATATGGACACTAAAGAAGTTCTGTTCACGGAGCGGTTAGTAGCCCCGCCGTCGGGCTTCGGAATGCGTAACTTTTGGGCAGGTGCTGTAAATGGCGCAATTGCAAAAATTAAGAAAAAGGAATTTGAAAACTGGCGTATAAAACACGGATGAGCTTACAGCCGACAGCGAACAGCATACAGCTGCGCACAGATTTAAACTGTAAGCTGTTTTGCTGACTACTACTGTAAGCTGTTCGCTGTAAGCTGAAAGCTCCTATGAAGCATCATACTGAAATAGTTGTGCGTTTTAACGAGGCCGATCCGCTTGGAATCGTGTGGCACGGTCACTATGTTCGTTACTTTGAAGACGCGCGTGAAGATTTCGGAAAAATACATGGCATTTCTTACCTCGATTTTTACCGGAATGGACTTGCTGTTCCAGTCGTTAAGATGGAATGTGATTTTAAAAAACCTTTGCGTTATGGTGATACGATGATTGTAGAGACCTCCTATATGAACATGCGTGCCGCAAAACTTAAGTTCAATTACCGGATTTTTGATCAACAGGACGGCACAGAGGTCGCCAGCGGTTCGTCGCTCCAGGTTTTTGTCGATGCAAAAACTTTTGAACTTCAACTTACGGTCCCCGATTTTTTTGAAGCGTGGCGAAAGAATAAGAATTTTACTTGAGACGATGAAGAAAGTTTGGATTGCCGCTAATAGTATCGTCTCTCCGTTGGGAATAACAACGGATGAAAATTATGAAAAACTTCAACAGGGAATTTCTGGATTAAATTTAATTGACGATTCTACATTGAGCACCAATTCTTTTTACGGTGGACGTATCTTGAATTATATAAACGATTCATCAATAACAAAATTCGAATCTATTTGTAGAGAAGCGGTTTGGAAACTGCTGACCAAAGTCGAAATTAAGCCGGAACGTACCCTCTTCATTCTCTCAACAACCAAGGGTAATATTACTTATTTAGAAGAGGGTCAGCGTGACAATCCCAGAATTCATCTGCACGAGACTGCTGCTCAGCTAGCAAAGGCATTTGGATTCAAAAATCATTTAGTGGTTTCAAACGCCTGTATCTCAGGCGTAATGGCGCTGCTGGTAGGTAAGCGTATGATTGAAGCAGGCCTTTACGAACACGCTGTTGTAGTAGGAGCAGATGTGCTGAGTCGTTTTGTTATTTCGGGATTTCAAAGTTTGCAAGCCCTGAGTTCTGAAACCTGCCGGCCTTTTGATATCCAACGAAAAGGTATTAATCTCGGAGAGTGCGCCGCGGCCGTTGTGCTTACCGGTAAAACAGAGATATTAGGTGATGGCCCTTTCATCAGGATTTTAGGTGGAGGCCTGAGCAACGACGCAAATCATATTTCAGGTCCATCTCGCACAGGAGAAGAGCTTGGCTTTGCAATTAGCCAGGCATTGGAAGAAGCAGGTATGCAAGCTGGTGAAATTGACTTTATTTCTGCCCACGGCACAGCTACGGTGTACAACGATGAGATGGAAGCAAAAGCTTTCAATTTGATGAAGATGGAAAACGTTCCATTAAATAGTTTGAAAGGATACTTTGGTCATACGTTGGGAGCTGCTGGTGTTCTTGAGTCGGTTCTCAGCGCGAACAGCTTACTTCACGATGAGCTTATACCAACCGTAGGATTTAACGAGTTAGGCGTTTCTCACGCAGTGAATGTGATTCGACATCTAGAACACAGACCCTTACAAACGTGTCTGAAAACGGCCTCGGGATTTGGAGGATGTAATGCCGCTATTATTTTACATAAGGAACATAAATTTTAATCATGGATTTTTTTGAGAAGGAAAAACTTTCAGCGTTACAAGCAAAAGAAGAAGCACAATGGATCACTTTTGCTCCATTTGTTTTTCAAGCCACCCGTGTACTTCGCGACAGTGGAATTTTATCACTCGTTGAATCGAATCGTCAAGGGATGACATTGGATGAAGTGACGGCAGGCATAAAGCTTCCGGCATACGGCATTCGGGTTTTAGTAGAAGCCGCATTGGGCATCGGACTATTGATTTTAAAAGATGGTAAGTATAAAATTACAAAGACAACCTATTTTATACTTCATGATGAGCTCACCAAGGTGAACATGGATTTCACACACGATGTGTGTTATAACGGGATGTACTTTTTAGAAGAAAGCATCAAAAATCAAAAACCGGAAGGTCTTAAAGTATTTGGCAATTGGCCTACTATTTATCAGGCATTGTCAACCAATCTTCCTGACAAGGCAAAATCCAGCTGGTTTTCTTTCGATCATTTTTATTCTGACTATGCTTTCCCGGAAGTTTTACCTCATGTCTATGAATACAAGCCAAAACGTTTGCTTGACATCGGCGGTAATACGGGAAAATGGTCCATGCAAAGTTTTGAACATGATCCGGATGTTAAAATTACCATCATGGATTTGCCAGGCTATGTTGAAACCGCAAAAGAGCAAATTCAAAAAAAGGGTTTTGGGGATCGTATTTCATTTTACCCTTGCAACATCCTGGATGAGGCCCAAATATTTCCCTCCGGATTCGATGCGATCTGGATGAGCCAGTTTCTCGATTGTTTTTCGGATGAGCAAATCGTTTCCATTTTGAAGCGCTGCAAAAAAGCGTTAAACCCGGGTGGACATATTTTTATCCTGGAAACGTTCTGGGATCGCCAACGTTTTGAGGCCTCGGCGTTTTCCCTTCAACAGACTTCCCTTTACTTTACAGTCATGGCGAATGGAAACAGTCAAATGTATGATTCAAAAGTATTTATCCGTTGCGTTGAAGAAGCCGATCTCAGTGTGCTGGATCAAAAAGATGGTATTGGTGTAAGCCACACGTTGTTAGTTTGTCAATGAGCTAATCGGGTTTCAAAACTATGGTAAAGAGAACGGATACCATGAACCTCTCAACCGGAGGAATCGAATCATCCGTCGATAATTCTAAATTCCTAATTAAAAATTAAATGAGTGACAAGATAGATGTGTTGGTAATTGGTGGAGGTCCTGCGGGGTCAGTAGCCGCTTCCATGATTCATCAGGCCGGCTATACGGTACGTGTGGTAGAGCGTGAGAAATTTCCCCGATTCGTAATTGGTGAAAGTTTATTGCCGCGATGTATGTCGGTTTTGGAGGATGCTAAGTTTTTGGATGCTATTAAAGCTAAAAACTTTCAGGAAAAATTTGGTGCTAAGTTTATGAAGGAAGATAAAGTATCAGACTTTAATTTTTCCGACCAATTCTCCGACGGCTGGACGTGGACATGGCAAGTTCAGCGAGCCGAGTTTGACCTTACTTTGATTTCAGAAGTAGAACGAATGGGGGTACCGGTAAACTTTGAAACGACGGTAACTGCGATTGAATTTTTCGAAGACGAGAGCTCTGAAACCACTGTGCAGCGAAAAGATGGTACAACTGAAAAAATTTCAGCACGGTACATTGTAGATGCAAGTGGTTATGGGAGAGTGATCCCACGTTTGTTTAACCTTGACAAACCCTCCAACCTGGATCCTCGCAAAGCAGTGTTTGCACACGTACAAGATCCGAATCGAAATAATTATGATGAACCGAACCGGATTATTGCCGTGATGTATGCACCAGGGGTGTGGACGTGGATAATTCCGTTTTCAACGGGTGTAACATCGCTGGGATTTGTAGGTAGTTATGATTTCTTCGCTACCATACCGGGAGATGAAGCGCAACAATTCAGAACGTTTATCAATGGAAATGCATATTTAAAAAAACGCTTTGGTGATGTAGAATGGGTATTTCAACCGCGGAAACTGGAAGCATGGTCTGCAACGACTGACAAATTTTATGGAAAAGGATTTGTGCTGACTGGAAATGTAACCGAATTTTTGGACCCTATATTTTCGTCGGGTGTTATGTTCGCAACAGTGTCGAGTCACCTCGCCAGCCAACTTGTAATCCGAAAACTAAAAGGTGAAAATATCGACTGGGATAATGACTATACAAACTTTATTAGACAAGGTGTAGACACGTTCCGTACTTATGTTATGGCCTGGTATGATGGGACGTTAGAAAAGATTTTCTTTTCAAAGAATCCGGATCCAAATATCAAACGACAGATTTGTTCTGTTTTAGCGGGATACGTTTGGGATAAAAGTAATCCGTATGTTAAAGATCATGCCTTAGCGTTAAAACGACTAGCGAAGCTTATCGACGTGCAGGAGAAATTATCTGGTAAGTAAATGGTTTGAAGTTTCGATGTTTCAAGTTTAAAGTTTCGGCTATCCAGGCTCTGTGCTTTAGGAACCAAACTACTGCTAAGCATGAGAAGGCGGTTCCGTTTTACTAGAAATCATTGACTATGAAGGGCATTTTCACGATTAACTTTTAACATTTATCGATAAACTACGACTAGTTACCGGATCTACTAAGTTTTATTTAGTGAAGTATTTGATACTGATATCGTTCAATAATTCTTTTGTAAGGGGTTTGGTTACGTATTCAGCAACAAAATCCCATTTTTTTGCTCTTGCTTCGTCAACAGGATTTTCTGAAGTGGTGAGCATAATAATTATTAACCGGCTTTGTAATTCCTTAGCCAGTTCATTGTACTCCTGAAGAAATTCCCAACCATTCATGCCTGGCATATTAATATCCAAAAAGATCAAATCAGGATGTGGTTCGTTACTTACTTTCCTCGATTTTAAATACGCTAAGCCCTCAATACCTGTATTCTTTGTAACCACAATATTTGAATGATCGCTTTTTTTAATCTCTCTTTCGTGAAAGAAATTATCATCCGGGTTGTCGTCAACCAACATAATGCATTTTAATTTTTTCTTCATACTGTTAAATTGGCTATAGTGAAGTGGAATGTAGTGCCTTGCTCTAATTTTGATTCAACCCAAATTTTCCCTTGATGCAATTGAACTATTTTCTTGCAATTGGCAAGTCCAATTCCATTTCCTTCATACTCTTCACTAGTGTGTAGACGCTGAAAAATATCGAATACCCGTTCAAAATGAACAGGGGCGATCCCTATTCCATTATCACTTATTGAGAATTTCCATTTTCCATTTATTTTCTTGGCGCGGACTTGAATTTTCGGGGGGGTATCTTTCTTATGGAATTTAACTGCGTTCGTAATAAGATTTTGAAACACCTGACGCATTTCCGTTTCATATACATTCAGCTTTGGCATTTCTGTAACCTCAATCGTGGCGTTTGAAGTTTTGATGATAGTCTCAAGATCTGCAATCACATCGCCAATCAATGTTTTACAATCCACATTGGTCAGTTTTGTATTGTGTCCCAATCGTGAAAAGTCCAACAGTGATTTGATCACCATGCTCATCCTTTTAGTGGCGTTATTTACTGAATGAAGGTATTTGAATGCATTGTCATCTAATCGCTCTAAATAGTCCTCCTTGAATACTTGCATGTAATTAGAAACCGTACGAAGCGGTTCCTGAAGATCATGTGAAGCCACATAGGCAAATTGCTTAAGACCTTTATTAGCTATGAGTAACTCTGTTGCCCGTTTTTCCTTCTCTTTGTTTTGAAAGACAAGTTCTTTGTTAGCAATAATTAACTCAGCGGCCCGTTTTTCTTTTTCTTCATTTTGAAAGACAAGTTCTTTATTTGCAATGATCAGCTCAGCGGCCCGTTTTTCCTTCTCTTCATTTTGAAAGGCAAGTTCTTTGTTGGCAATGATCAGCTCAGCGGCTCGTTTTTCCTTCTCTTCATTTTGAAAGGCAAGTTCTTTGTTAGCAATGATCAACTCAGCGGCCCGTTTTTCTTTTTCTTCGTTTTGAAAGACAAGCTCCTTGTTGGCAATGAACAGCTCAGCTGCTCGTTTTTCCTTCTCTTCATTTTGAAAGGCAAGTTCTTTGTTGGCAATGATCAACTCAGCGGCTCGTTTTTCTTTTTCTTCGTTTTGAAAGACAAGTTCCTTGTTGGCAATGAACAGCTCAGCTGCTCGTTTTTCCTTCTCTTCATTTTGAAAGGCAAGTTCTTTGTTGGCAATGATTAACTCAGCCGCCCGCTTTTCCTTTTCTTCGTTTTGAAAAGTAAGTTCTGTGTTAGCAACGATTAATTCAGCGGCCCGTTTTTCTTTCTCTTCGTTTTGAAAAGTAAGTTCTGTGTTAGCAAGGCTCAACTCTGCCGCCCGGTTTTCTTTTTCTTTGTTTTGAAAGGTGAGTTCAGTGTTCGCAATGATTAGCTCAGCGGCCCGTTTTTCTTTTTCTTTGTTCTGAAAGGCAAGTTCGGTGTTCGCAACGATTAGCTCTGCTGCTCGCTTTTCTTTTTCTTCGTTTTGAAAGATGAGTTCAGTGTTCGCAACGATTAACTCAGCGGCCCGTTTTTCTTTTTCTTCATTTTGAAAGACTAGTTCTTTGTTGGCAATGATTAATTCGGCAGCTCGTTTTTCTTTTTCTTTGTTTTGAAAGGCAAGTTCTGTGTTAGCAATGATTAACTCAGCGGCTCGTTTTTCCTTCTCTTCATTTTGAAAGACAAGTTCTATATTAGCAACAATTAACTCAGCCGCCCTTTTTTGTTTTTCTTCGTTTTGAAAGGCAAGCTCTATGTTAGCAATAATTAACTCAGCTGCCCGTTTTTCTTTTTCTTTATTTTGAAAGGCAAGCTCTATGTTAGCCATGATTAACTCAGCTGCCCGTTTTTCTTTCTCTTTGTTTTGAAAAGCAAGCTCTATATTCGCAATGATTAGTTCGGCCCCGCGTTTTTGTTTTTCTTCGCTTTGAAAGGCAAGTTCTATGTTAGCAACAATTAACTCGGCCACGCGCTTTTCCTTCTCTTTGCTTTGAAGTGCAAGTTGCATGTTAGCCCTGATTAGCTGATCCGCTTCTTTATACTCGTTTTCCATGACAATTACTTTACAGAATATTCGTACGTCATCAGGTTTTAAATTTAATTGCCCTTTTTTAAAAGATCAGTCTATCACTTTTTTTGAATCTCTAAGAGCCTTTCATGTTGCGCAACGGGCAGCATGGGGGATTTCGTTTTTCGCAAGCGTACTTCTTATCAGCTAGACAAATCAGTTTTTTTCTTTGCCATTCTGAGAGGCGAGAAACATTTTCTGCTTGTCGAAATATTTGGCACAAATAGCTTCCATTACTTCTTTTGTCAACGGTTTTGTTAAATAGTCAGAAACAATACCCCATTTCTTTGATCTGGCTTCATCGTCAGGGTTGTCGGAAGTGGTGAGCATAATAAGTACTTCCGGAACTTGTAATTCTTTATCCAACTGACGGTATTCTTTAAGGAACTCCCAGCCGTTCATGCCGGGCATATTGATATCCAAAAAAATTAAATCTGGATAGGGGTCTTTGTTAGCTTTCATTGATCTTAAATAGGCCAACGCTTCTGTTCCTGAATTCTTTAAAATTATGATGGTTGCGAAGCCGGATTTTTTTATTTCTCTTTCGTGAAAGAAATTATCATCCAGGTTGTCATCAACCAGCATTATACAATTTAATTTTTTGCTCATACGGTTAGATTTGATATGGTGAAATGAAAAGTGGTTTGTGTCGGGCTTGATTCAACCCAAATTTCCCCCTGATGGAGTTGAACTATTTTTTTACAATTGCAAGCCCGATTCCGTTTCCTTCATGCTCATCATCCACATTCAAACGCTGAAAAATATCGAATACTGACTCAAAGTGAGCAGGAGCAATCCCAATTCCTTCATCACTTATTGAGAATCTCCATTTTTCATTTAATTTTTCTGACCAGACTTTAATCTTAGGGGAAGAGTCTTTTTTATGAAATTTAATTGCGTTAATAATAAGATGCTGGAACACCTGACGTATCTCTGTCTCATAGGCATTCAGTTTAGGCATTTTTGATACTTTAATAATAGCGTTATAAGTTTTGATCATAATATCAAGATCTGAAATCACAACATCCACTAATTCTTTGCAATCCACTTGCGTGAGTTTTTTATTATTGCCCAATCGGGAAAAGCCCAACAGGGATTTGATGAGGTTGCTCATCTTTTTTGTGGCACTATTTACAGAGTAAAGATATTTGCGTGCATTGTCATCTAACCGCTCTAAATAGTCCTCCTCAAATACCTGCATGTAATTAGAAACTGCCCGAAGTGGTTCCCGAAGATCATGGGAGGCTACATAAGCGAATTGTTTGAGCCCCTCGTTAGCGATTACTAACTCTGCGGTCCTTTTTTCTTTCTCTTCATTTTGAAAAGCGAGTTCTTTATTTACAACGATGAGCTCTGCGGCGCGTTTTTCTTTCTTTTCGTTTTGAAAGACAAGCTCTTTGTTAGCGATGATCAACTCTGCTGCTCGTTTTTCTCTCTCGCTATTTTGAAAGGCAAGTTCTTTGTTGAGTAAAGTGATCTCTGCTTCAGATTTTTTTCGGAGCGTGATATCACGGGCAATTTTGGAGACAGCTATAATGTTTCCCACCCGATCTTTCAGGGGAGACACTGTAAGAGAGACATAAATTTGCTCACCACCTTTTTTATTTCGTATGGTTTCATAGTGATCAATAACTTCATTATTGCGTATTCTCTCAAGGATTTCTTTTTCCTCGCTGATACATTCAGGAGGAATTACCAAAGAGATATGCTTACCTATAGCTTCTTTTGCAGTATATCCGAATATTTTCTCACTGCCCGTGTTCCAACTTTTTATGATTCCTTCCAGGGATTTGCTGATAATTGCATCTTCGGAGGATTCTACAATGGCAGCTAGGTGTCCTATATGCTCCTCCTCTATTTTGCGTTCAGTAACATCAACAGTAGTGGAAAAGATTAACTCGGCTGCGCGTTTCTCTTTCTCTTTATTTTGAAAAACAAGTTCCCTGTTAGCAATGACTAACTCGGCCGCACGTTTTCCTTTTTCTTCGTTTTGAAAGGTAAGTTCTTTGTTGGCGACGATTAACTCAGCTGCGCGTTTTGCTTTTTCGTCATTTTGGAAAACGCGTTCCCTGTTAGCAATGAGTACCTCGGCTGCGCGTTTTGCTTTTTCTTTATTTTGAAAAACAAGTTCTATGTTAGCACGAATTAATTCTGCCACCCGTTTTTCTTTTTCTATATTTTGAAATACGAGCTCTCTTTTAGCAAGGATTAACTCAGCTCCTCGTTTTTCTTTTTCTTCATTTTGAAAGGCAAGTTCTATGTTAGCAACAATTAATTCAGCTGCCCGTTTTTCTTTTTCTTCGGTTTGGAAGGCAAGCTCTATGTTGGCAACGAGTAGCTCTGCGCCCCGTTTTTCTTTTTCTTCGTTTTGAAAGGCAAGTTCTTTGTTAGCAACAATTAACTCAGCTGCCCGCTTTTCTTTCTCTTTGCTGAGAAAGGCTAGCTCTATATTAGCGATGATTAGCTGATCCGCTTCTTTATATTTTTTTTCCATAACGACCTTAAGTTGCTTATGTCGGATATTT
This sequence comes from uncultured Chryseolinea sp., assembly GCA_964484845.1. GTDB lineage: Bacteria > Bacteroidota > Bacteroidia > Cytophagales > Cyclobacteriaceae > Chryseolinea. The sequence continues at coordinate 10,451 of CAZAHL010000029.1, forward strand.
CAATACCTACTCCATCAGATTGCCTACCTGTATCGACTGGTTTAAATGTCGGATAGTATGCCAATGTTTTCGTTACATTTTATCAAATAGACTGCACGGCTCACCTAATTCCGTGAACCAGAAGCCTTCCAGTCACCCAGCAGGATGAATTCTTGAAGGAGATTTTTCTTCAAGGTCTCATTGACAAATGCATTTACTGCTGCGGCTGTTTACTTATGCTTGGTTTTGCTAACTCTCGCGCTAGGAAAGAAATCTTTTGAATTCCCAATAGAAATGCGAGGCTTTGATCAAAGGTGGGATCATTTGCGTTCCAAAGTGCTACACCTTATCCAGATAATCTTACATGTTTCCGCGTTCCCTGTATTAGTCGGATAAAAGACTTGAGGAGCAAAAATGAAAAATATTATAATTACTATATTTTTTTAATTTAAAGCTTTGAAAGGGCTAACATCGTTCAGGCATGAACAATCGAGAGTATCGGAGATATGCCTTAATATGGTTTATTTGACCCGGACTAAAATTTTGTTAACCATTAGACTATCAAATGAATTTCATCACCCGGTACGTTCACATTCGCAATCGTTCCCTTATCTTACAGGGTAGAGTCATCTATAAAAATCCTGAGAGCAGTCTGGAATTGTTTTTGGAACTTGCTTTTCAGGTTCTTTCCATTGGATATCCAAAATTTTATAAAATGGACCCATCCTCTAAACTCGGATTTCTGGGTGCGGAAATACTTCTAAAGGATTTGGGTCTTTCAGAGGTTTATAAACCGGAACAGGTTGCTTTGGTATTAGCCAATGCCCACGGAAGTCTGGACACAGATGTTCGCTATTTTGAGTCAACGAAAACAATGGCAAGTCCGGCGTTGTTCGTTTATACATTGCCCAATATTGTGGCCGGTGAAATTTGCATCCGCCATAGAATCAAAGGCGAAAATGCATTTTTTGTATGGCCAGCTTTTGATGCGACGCAAATGTACCAATATGTCGAAATGGTCATGGCGTCAGAAAAAACGCAAGCTTGCCTTTCAGGCTGGGTAGATGTTATGGGTGAGCACCACGATGTTTTCTTATATTTGACGGAAAAACAGGAAAAGGCGAACGCGTTAGGTCATTCTGCGGTTCACCTTCAACAACTTTATCAGGCGAAAGATTATGGAACAGTTAATGGCTGATCTCAAAAGACAAATCATTGAAGCACTCAATTTAAAACATCTCAAACCGGAAGATATCGGGGATGATCAACCTCTGTTTGTAGACGGTTTAGGTTTGGACTCGATCGACGCTCTGGAGTTAATTGTGCTCTTGCAGCAACATTACAATATCAAACTAGCTAATCCACAGGATGGACCAACGATTTTTAAATCGGTGAAAAGTATTGCGGAATACATTAAGGCTCACCAACCTGCATAATCTTGAAAGGCTGTGTTCATGTAGCCGGTATAGGTGTAATTTCAGCCATCGGAAACTCAGTGGCCGAGACACTCCGGTCATTTAAAAATCACGCATCGGGTATTGGGCATATTACACAATTCGATTCGGTCCACCGGGGAGTCCTTCCGGTCGGTGAGGTAAAAATTTCCAATGATGATCTTTGTCAAAAGCTCTCCCTTCCACGTCATATAACACGAACAGCACTGCTAGGCATCCACGCAGCAAGAGAGGCCGTCGATAACGCCGGAATAGATTTAAAAAAATGGCGCACCGGACTCATATCGGCTACAACGGTCGGCGGTATGGATAAGACGGAACAATTTTTCATCGAATTCTTAAAAGAGCCAAAAAAAGGACGACTCCGAGAACTTGTTAATCATGAATGCGGAAGATCGACAGAATTACTTGCGGACGACTTACGTGTGACTGATTTTATATCTACGATTAATACTGCTTGTTCATCTTCTGTGAATACGATTGCACTTGGGGCGCGCCTTATTCAACATGGTCAACTTGATGTCGTTATAGCCGGCGGGACGGACGCCCTTTCAAAATTCACATTGAATGGGTTCAACAGTCTGATGATTTTGGATTCGCAACCTTGTCGTCCGTTTGACGCCGGCAGAAGTGGATTGAATTTAGGAGAGGGTGCCGGATTTGTCGTGTTAATTTCGGATCGTGTGAAAAAGGAAGAGCAGTTCAGGTCAGGTGCCTATGTAAATGGATTCGGAAACACGAACGATGCCTTTCATCAAACGGCCTCTTCTCCGGAAGGAAGGGGTTCCTTTGGCGCAATGCAAAAAGCATTGGCAATGGCGGCTCTCAACCCGCAGGAAATCGATTATATTAACCTGCATGGTACAGGTACTTTAAATAACGATTTATCGGAAGGTACGGCCATTACAAGAATGTATGGAGATCAGTATCCAAAGCTTAGCTCAACCAAAGCTTTTACAGGTCATACCCTTGGTGCAAGCGGTGGAATTGAAGCGGTCTTTTCGGTCATGTCGATTGAAAATCAATGTGTATTTCCAAACCTTCGATTTGAAAATCCAATTCCTGAAATTAATGTAACGCCCCAGGTAAGATTTGAAGAATCAGTAAAAATCAATAATGTAATGAGCAATTCTTTTGGATTCGGAGGTAATTGTTCGTCGATCATATTCTCAAAGCAATGAGTAATGAACAATGAGTAATGAACAAATTAGCAATGGGCAATTAGCAATTAGCAACGAGCAATGAATGAACGGCTTTTAACTCTAAACTCTTAACTCTAAACTCTTAATGGTCGCGTACATCAATGGCATCGGCAATATATCTCCCCAGAAGACGTGGGATGAGAATGTTTTGCTTGCGCAGCCGTTGGGTTACGAAGGGGATCGGTTAACCTGTTGGGAACCTGATTATCCAAAGTTCATAGATCCCAAGCAGCTTCGTAGAATGAGCCGCATTATAAAGATGGGAGTCACGGCAGGTTCGATGGCATTGAAAGATGCTGGCCTTTCTGTACCTGACGGTATAATTACAGGCACAGCGTACGGTTGCTTGGATGATACGGGAATTTTTCTGAATAAGATGATTGAAAATAAAGAGCATGCGTTGAATCCAACGCCTTTTATTCAATCTACGCACAATACCATTGGTTCGCAGATTGCATTGTTGCTTCAATGTCAGGGTTATAATCAAACGTATACCCAAGGTGCATTTTCCTTTGAAAACTCGTTGCTGGATGCTTTACTTGAATTACGAGATGAACCAGCCCAATCAATCATGGTGGGTGGAGTTGATGAAATTACAAACTTCAGCCATACGCTGCTGAAACGTTTTCGAATCTTTAAAAACGAAAGACAAAAAAGCCTGGACCTTTTTAGTTCAAAGTCCAATGGGACCATGAATGGAGAAGGTGCAGCCTATTTTGTTTTATCCGGAGCACAGGGAACTCAAAAGTCCGTTTGTATCGATTCAGTCGCTACCGTTTATAACCCCGACCTCGGCAGTCTGCCGGAAAAAATTTCACAATTTTTGAAAGCGGCATCCTTAGAAAATACCGATATTGATTTGTTGCTGCTCGGTAAATGTGGCGATCAAAAATTAGATCAAAAAACGGAAGCGATTTCCAGTTCGTTGTTTGCTACCAGTGCAATTGGATTATTTAAACATCTTTGCGGCGAATACCCAACGGCTTCTGCCTTTGCTTTGTGGTTGGCAACAAAAATAATCAGGGAGAACTACATCCCGGAATCAGTTGTTTTTAATAAAAATAGGGTAGGGCGGCCGATCAAACGGGTTTTGATTTATAACCCGTACTTTGGTACCCATCATTCACTGATTCTATTAAACGCATGTTGATATCTAAGAAGGTAAATATTCTTTTTTCGATCATCCTTGTAGGATTATTTTTATTCGATTTGGGGAATTCCCTATCGCCTTGGTGGTATGCGGTGTTGTTGATCGTTTACTTAAATATTCTTGCTTATGGAGCTTGGGTTTTATCAGCTCAGTTTTTTCTTCCTGTAAAATTCCAGGGGGATGTTGAATCCAAGAAAATAGCCATCACTTTTGATGACGGACCCATTCCTGTTATGACCGAAAAGATACTCGATATATTAAAATCCTATAAAGTACCTGCCGCTTTCTTTTGTATTGGAAATCGAGTTGATGACCATCCGACTTTAACCAAGCGAATTCACGAATCGGGTCATTTGATTGGGAATCACAGTTACTGGCATGGAGCGATGTTTGATCTACAATCTCCAGAAAAAATTGCGAAGGAATTAGAAGATACCGACACGGCTATTGAGAAAGCGATTGGTAAAAAACCGAATTTTTTCAGACCTCCTTATGGAGTTTCAAACCCCATGGTAGCGATGGCGGTAAAGATGGGTGGATACAAAACCATTGGATGGAGCATTCGATCATTTGATACGGTGACTAAAGATAGCGCAGCTTTAATGCGACGCGTTACCAAATCATTAAAAGGAGGAGATGTGATCTTATTTCATGATTACAGCAAGGCCACATTGGAAATCCTCCCTGCCTTCCTGGACCATGTAGCCAAGCTTGGATTGAAAATTGTAAGAGTGGATGAGTTGTTGAAGGAAAAAGCGTATGCCTAAATATTTCAAACGATCAAATCTGGAGATCAAATTATTTTTGCAGGCTTTCATCGTTATCACCTTCTGTTCGTTTGTTTTTTCCGCTGAGGCATGTGCGCAGTATGCTGGTTATAATTCGATAACAGACTTGAGTTCATTCAAGAAAAAATTCGCAACAGAATCTGCCAAAGTTTTGTCCATTACCAGCGATTTTAAGCAAGACAAAACATTAACTGCATTAACTGAGACAATTACGTCGTCCGGGAAGTTTCAGTTTAAAAGAAGTAATAAAGTCAGGATAGAATACGTGAAGCCTTTTGCTTATCTCATGATCATGAATGGCGACAAGATATTGGTCCGGGATGATAACAAAGAAAATACCATCAATGTAAAATCAAATAAACTCTTTCAGCAAGTGAATCGGATCATGATTGATTGTGTACAAGGTAGTATTTTAGATAGCAAAGATTTTACTACCAAGGTATTTGAAAACGATAAAGAATATTTGATGGAATTGATCCCATCGTCAAAAGCATTGAAGGAATTTTTCCAAACTATTGTACTCGTCGTTGATAAAAAGGATTACTCTGTAAAATCCATTAAAATGAATGAACCTGCAGGTGACACGACAACGATTTCTTTCATGAATAAGAAATTAAACGAACCAGTTTCCGATGCGGTATTTGCTCTTTAGTGCTGCTTGCCTGCTATGTTTCAACTGTGCTTCAGATTATCGTTACTTGAAGTCAATAGAAAAAGACAATGCGTGTATAACCAAACTGGCTCCCGGCAGAATAAATACCTCATGGTATCATGCGAGCGTCGATGTGCTGGGAAATCATATCAGCGGTTTGCTGCTTATTAAAAACATGCCGGATAGTTCAAAACGAGTGGTGTTTACGAACGAAGCGGGAGTAACCTTTTTTGATTTTGGTTTTTCTGACGGCAGTTTTAAGGTACACAACATCATCCGTCAATTGGATAAAAAGCCGGTGATTCAAACCTTACGAAAAGACTTTGAACTGATTTTAGGTCTCCCCTTTCAATCCAATTCCTTTCAAAGCTGGACCATGAACGATGAAGTTTTTTATGGTGTAAAACAAAAAAAAGAAACAGCCTATTTCATTACCAATAAAGATTGTGCTTCTTTGCGAAGGTTGGAATTGGGTTCATCTCGAAAAAGAAAAGTTACCCTCCTGATTTCAGGACAGGGTTACCCATCGCCTGATAAAATTGAATTGACACACCATACCTTCAATATGCAGATTAAACTTACCCACTTCGAAAAAGAATGATCCTGCTCAATGACTTTTATACCATTCTTCAAACGATACCTACCCCTGGCGTAGTGAAGGCAAGAATAGCCATTAATAAAAACCATCGTATTTTTGAAGGTCATTTTCCTGGATTGCCTGTAGTGCCCGGAGTATGTATGCTTCAAATTGTTCGGGAAATTATGGAAGTAAATGGCGGAAAAGAATTGAAGATCTCTCAAGCCGATAATATGAAATTTTTGTCCGTTATAAATCCGGAGCATAATAACGAAGTAGACTTAGTAGTAAATTATACGGTGGATGAGGACAAGTTTTTTATCAATGCTACACTGTTTGCAGGAACCGTAACATTTTTTAAATTGAAAGCTACACTTCAAAGCACCTGATGGTACCGGTAGAAATTCGCGCGCGATTTAGTCAAAAGAAAGTATGTGTGCTGGTGCCTACTTATAACAATGAAAAGACACTTGAAAAGGTATTGAACAGTTTGTTGGAATACACAAATCAGATCATCGTTGTGAACGATGGTTCAACGGACAGTACACCCCAATTGCTTCAAAAATTTCCACAAATTAATCAGGTAAGCTATTCCCCGAATAGAGGTAAGGGCAACGCATTGCGTACAGGGTTTCGGCACGCAGTGAAATCTGGTTATGATTATGCGATCTCCATTGATTCAGACGGACAACATTTTGCCGAAGACCTTCCGAAATTTTTAACAAAGCTTGAGGACCATCCTGCTGCTATTATAATCGGAACAAGAAATATGGATCAATCCAGTGTTCCGGGGAAGAGCAGCTTCGGCCATAAATTTTCAAATTTTTGGTTTTGGGTTGAGACTGGCCTGAAGATGGGTGACACACAAAGCGGGTACCGACTTTATCCCGTCAAGTTGTTGGAGAACACGAAATTCATTACCCGGAAATTTGAGTTTGAGATTGAGGTACTCGTCGCCTCTGCCTGGCGTGGTATAGAAATCACCGAGGTTCCAGTCCGTGTCTTTTATGCGGAAAAGGAAAGTCGCGTTTCACATTTCCGCCCGTTTAAGGATTTCACGAGGATCAGCATTTTAAATACGTTTCTTGTAACCATCGCTCTGTTTTATATCAAACCCCGGGACTTCTTCCGAGGTATAAAAAAAAAAAATTTAGACAAGCGGTCTACGACCAACTCTTCAATCCCCATGAATCAGATTTGGTAAAAGCTTGCTCTGTGGCATTTGGTATTTTTATGGGAATTGTTCCTCTTTGGGGTTTTCAAATGGCGATTGCCATAACATTCGCATTTCTTTTACGGTTAAATAAAGTGTTGGTTATCCTTGCCGCTAACATCAGCATCCCTCCGATGATACCTTTGATTTTATTTTTAAGCCACCTCACGGGCACAATGTGGATGGGAGATAAGGCTCAGTATATTTCATTCAGTAGAGAAATTACGCTTGCCCAGGTTCAAGCGAGCCTCATTCAATACGTATTAGGGGCCGTTACTTTAGCCTTTATCGCTGGAATTTTTTTTGGAGGTATAACCTATCTTGGATTGAAAATTTTTAAGCGGTCGAAAGTTTGAATATGGCTACACTCTTTCTAAACCTATACGATTTTTTTCTCAAGCAAAAATTTTTTTTCTGGATAGTCTTTTCGTTAACAATTTTTCTGATATTACTTGGCGCGTCGCGTATTAAAATCGAGGAAGATATTACTAAATTTTTTCCGGACGATCCACGCGTAGAAAAGCTTAATTACGTTTTTCAAAACTCAAAATTTGTCGAGCGCATCGTTGTGATGGTTTCTGTTAAAGATAGCAGCATAGCCCCGCAACCCGATAGCCTCGTACATTTTGCCCAGACATTGGCTAGGCGTATGGAGCAAGAGTTAAAACCTTTCATTAGCCAATTGACAACGCAAATCGACGACGAAAAGATTGTTAACCTTTTTACCTCAGTATACGACCATCTTCCGATTTTTTTAGATGAAGCGGATTATGTGAAGCTCGATTCCCTTTCCCAACCGGCTACAGCGGCAAAGGTGTTAGAAGAAAATTATCGGCAATTAATTTCACCGGCCGGAATGGTTACAAAAAGAATCCTTGTAAAAGATCCTCTCGGCTTTTCTTTTTTAGCGCTTCAAAAACTTAAACAGCTTCAATACGATGAAAACTTTGAGTTATACGACGGCTACGTCATGACAAGGGATCATCGGCATTTGCTATTTTTTGTTTTGCCTGTTTATCCGCCAAGTGAAACTGGGATTAACACGAAGTTCATTGCACAATTAAACACTATCGTATCGGACGTATCCCTAAAACATTCTCAAGTAACCGCTTCCTACTTCGGAGCCGCTGCTGTGGCCGTAGGCAACGCTCAGCAAATTCGGAATGACACGCTACTAACAATTAGTTTAATGGTTGTTTTACTGGCGATCTTTCTGGTTGGATTTTTCAGAAAAAAGCGTGTGCCTTTTTTAATTTTTATTCCCGTTGTCTTCGGGGCTTTATTCTCCTTATGCTGTATTTATTTATGGAAGGGATCCATTTCCATTTTAGCCATTGCGGCCGGTTCAGTAATTCTTGGTATTGCGATAAATTATTCTTTGCATTTTTTATCACATTTAAAACATACGCACGATATGAAAGTCGTCATCGCCGATTTGGTTAGACCGATGACTATTGGGAGCGCAACGACCGTGCTTGCCTTTTTTTGCCTCCAGTTCGCAAAAGCTGCTGTACTGCGCGATGTTGGATTATTTGCTGGTTTCAGTTTGATTGGAGCTGCGTTGTGCTCACTTATATTTTTACCTCATTTCATTTCTGGAAATTTATTTTCGGCCTCGCATCGCGAAAACTGGATCGAGCGAATGTCCTTTTCTGCCTTTGAATCAAGCCGGCTTATTGCGTTCTCAATTTTATTGGCTACTCCTGTATTCCTGTATTTTGCTCAGGATGTGAAGTTCAATAGTGATATGAGCAAGCTGAACTTTATGCGACCTGAACTGGAGATAGCTCAACAGCGGTTGGAAACCATTAACAAATCTTCGTTGACGTCTGTATATGTTGTTTCAAGTGCGGAGGATTTGCAGCGCGCCCTTCAAAAAAATGAACAGGTAATACCGCTGCTCACGAAGCTGAAAAAAGATGGCCGCATCAATAAGTATTCTTCTATTTCAACATTTTTAATTTCTGACTCACTGCAAAAAGTACGCATCCGACAATGGAATAATTTCTGGACAACGGAAAGAAAAGAACGAATTCTAGAAACTGTCCAAGCGAAGGGTGCCGAATTAAAATTTTCTGAAAAAGTAATACAAAATTTCAATGCATTGCTTTTCAAAGAATATCAGACAGCAGATACGTCTGTGATGAACCAGATTCGTTCATCTTTTTTTGAATATTACATAATTGAAAATAACGCCACGGCTACCGTAATTTCTCTGGCGAATGTGAATCCTGTGGATAAAACATTTTTCTACGATCAATTCCGACAATCTCCAGCCCATGCGTTTGACCGGCAGATGCTGACGAACCTTTTTGTAGAGTATATAAACGATGATTTTAATTTCATTGTAACCTTCACAGCTATATTGGTCTTTGTCGCCTTGTTACTTTTATATGGTAGAATAGAGTTGACGCTCATCACTTTTGTGCCCATGCTCATTACCTGGATCTGGATCCTTGGAATTATGGGACTGGTAGGCATTGAGTTTAATATTATCAACATCATGGTTTCAACTTTTATCTTTGGCTTAGGGGATGACTATAGTATTTTTACCATGGATGGATTACTACAGGAGTATAAGGCGGGAAAAAAAAATTTAGCTTCCATTCGTACGTCGATTTTCCTGTCAGCGGTAACAACCATTGCTGGTTTGGGAGTTTTGATTTTTGCACAGCACCCTGCGTTACGGTCAATTGCGGCCATATCGATTATTGGTATTCTATGTGTGTTCATCATGTCGCAAACCATTGAGCCATTCTTATTTCGAATTTTGATCACGAATCGGGTTCGAAAAGGTTTTACTCCCATGACTTTTCATGGTATGTTTCGAACCGGATTTACGTACTCCTTATTTGTATTCGGGGCGATTTTTCTAACCATTGTTGGCTTCTTATTCCGACTGGTACCTTTTGGAAAAAAAGGTGTAAAATTTCATTTCCATCGTCTTCTGAGGGCCTCTGCATGGCTGACCATCTATATTGAACCGTCAGTTCGGAAACGGATAGTTAACCGAAAAACCGATACTTTTTCAAGGGCCAGTGTTCTTATAGCAAATCATACTTCGTTCCTGGATATTCTGCTTACCGTCATGCTTCATCCAAAACTTATTTTGGTCACTAATAAATGGGTTTGGAATTCGCCTGTATTTGGCAGCGTTGCTCGACTTGCTGACTATTATCCTGCAAGCGAAGGTGCCGACGATGGTATACAGCGATTGCAAGACCGCATAAAAGAGGGATATTCTATTGTGATTTTCCCGGAAGGCACCCGTTCTGAGGGTGACATAATCAAACGTTTCCATAAGGGCGCTTTCTATGTTGCGGAAATGTTGAAGCTACCCGTTCAGCCACTGCTTATTCATGGCGCCTCTGACGCCATTCCGAAAGGAAGTTTCTATCTTAATGCCGGTCAGCTTACTTTAAAATTTCTTCCGCCAATAGAAGTTGACGACGTATCGTTCGGGGAGGCGTACGCAGAACGCACAAAATCTATAAGCAGGTATTTTAAGCAGGAGTTCGCCGAATTAAAAGCAAACGTTGAAACGCCCTCGTATTTTTCACACAAGCTCATTTCAAACTTCATCTATAAAGGTCCGGTGTTGGAATGGTACACGCGTATAAAACTTCGTCTTGAAAAAAATTATGAAAGGTTCAATCAATTGCTCCCGCAGAAAGGGGCTATCCTTGATTTAGGGTGTGGCTATGGTTTTCTATGTTATACGCTTCAATTCCTGTCTGCCGAAAGGAGAATAGTAGGGGTAGACTACGATGAAGAAAAGATTGGTGTGGCGAATCATGGCTATTTGAAAACGGATCGTTTACGCTTTTTTTGTGCCGATGTCACTACCTTTGAGCTTGAAAAATTCGATGGTATAGTCATTAGCGATGTATTACACTACCTTGAATATAGTGAGCAAGAAATTTTATTGGGACGGTGTATGGATGCTCTTAACGAGGGGGGTGTTCTCTTGGTCCGAGAAGGCAACGCAGACCTTAAAGAAAGGCATAAGGGCACAGAGCTGACCGAATTTTTCTCAGTAAAACTGCTTAAGTTCAATAAATCAACTCGTTCACTGAATTTCTTATCAGGTGAGAGCATTAAAGGAATAGCAAATAAAAGGGGCATGACGGTAGAGATAGACGATAATGCTAAATTTACCTCAAATGTTATTTTTGTAATACGGAAACAAACACAAATTGCAATAAGGAATTAACGGAAAAGATTGAATGGATAATAACGGTAAGACAAAAATCGTACCTCGTACCTCGTAAATCGTACTTATAAATGATGGAACAATATGACGTGGTAATTGTCGGTAGTGGATTGGGAGGATTGGCATGTGGCACCATTCTGGCGAAAGAGGGCTATAAGGTCTGTATACTGGAAAAGAATAAGCAGATAGGAGGGAACCTTCAAACTTACGTTCGCGATCGAGTGATCTTCGATTCCGGTGTTCACTACGTTGGTGGCCTTGATAAAGGACAAAATCTCTATCAGCTTTTTAAATACTTAGGCATTATGGATAAGCTTAAGTTGAGAAAGCTGGATGACGATGTCTTTGATGCTATCATTTTTGAGGGAGACCCGGTCATTTACAAGTATGCCCAGGGTTATGAAAACTTTATTAAAACACTGGCCAAGGAGTTTCCCGATGAAGAGGAAGCTCTTCGAAAGTTCTGTGATGAGGTTAAAGCAGTATGTGCTAAGTTTCCGCTCTATAATCTGAGAAGCGGTGGCGGGCTGTTTGAGAAGATGACAGCCCTCGAAATAGACACCAAAACATTCATCGAATCGATTACTTCAAACAAGAAACTTCAAAGTGTATTGGGAGGAAATAACTTGTTGTATGCAGGGGCAGCATATAAAACTCCTTTTTATGTGCATGCATTAATTGTCAATAGTTACATTGAGAGTTCTTATCGATTTATCAACGGAGGCTCACAGATTTCCAAATATTTATCGCGGGAGATCCATTCCCATGGAGGAAAAATTTTGAAACACATTAAGGTTACAAAACTCGTGGAGGAGGGAGGCAAAATAACCTATGCTGAAACGGATAAAGGTGTACGTTACCATGGAAAGACTTTCATCTCTAACATCCATCCATCCCAGACGTTGGATATAACAGAAAGCGCGATAATAAAAAAAGTATACCGCAACAGAATAAAAAGTTTGGAAAATTCAATCTCGACGTTTTATGCTAACGTTGTGATGAAGAAAAACACTTTTAAACACAGAAACCATAACTATTATTATTTTGAACAGGAAGATCCCTGGGGAGTATTGAATTATACACAGGAAAATTGGCCTTTAGGTTTTGCTTTGTTTTATACGACTTCATCACACGAGGAGGAGTTTACGGAAGGCGTTACGGTCATGGCATACATGCGATTTGATGATGTAAAAAAATGGTCGCATACCTTTAATACTGTATCAAATGAGTCAAGCAGGGGTGAGGACTATGAGGCTTTCAAAAAAGAAAAGGCTGAAATATTATTTGAATATGTTGAAAGGCACTTTCCTGGTTTTAAATCTTGCATTAAATCGTACACAACAGCTTCACCTCTGTCGGCTCGGGATTATATAGGCACAGATGATGGATCATTGTATGGACTTACAAAAGATTATCGTGATCCCTTAAAAACTTTTATATCGCCGCGTACAAAAATTCCAAATTTGTTACTCACCGGGCAAAATCTAAACCTCCATGGTATTCTTGGTGTAACAGTAAGTTCCGTACTTACCTGCTCTCAGTTACTCGGAATGGACTATATGATTGATAAAATAAGAGATGCTCAGAAAGACAGCTAAAATTTTTGGGTGGATTTTCGGAATTGTTATTTTCCTGGTCGCTGGGCTAGTGATTTATGTGCGCGTCGTGGCTGAAATTACTCCTCCTACTCCTGCATCCCTGGCTTCGCTGGAGTTGGAACCTATTGAAGTTGATAGTGGATTGTTTAAAATTGGTAAGAACTGGTTTAAGAAAAGCGAAAGTGGATTGTATGAGTTGTATGTAGAAGGCCAACCTTTTGAACGTGGTGTTGCCAATGGTAAACTGACAAAGGAATTGGTGCATTACCAGGAGGAAGTTTTTAATGAACAGATTCACAGGTTGGTTCCATCTAACTTCTATCTCGGCATTCTAAAATATTTTGTGGGATGGTTTAATCGCGACTTACAGGATAATATTACCGAAGAATATCAACTGGAGATTTTGGGAGTTTCTCAGGCTGCATCCCACGAGTTTGATGATATTGCTCCTCCTTTTCAACGCATTCTTAATTATCACGCAGCCCACGATATAGGACATGCGCTGCAAAATATGTCGCTGGTTGGTTGTACCGCGTTCGCAACGTGGGGCAGTAAATCTGAAGACAGTACACTCATCATAGGACGTAATTTTGATTTTTATGTTGGGGACGATTTTGCGCGCGATAAGATCATCGCTTTTTATAATCCTTCTCAGGGTTATAAATTTATGATGGTCACTTTTGGAGGCATGACAGGAGTACTCTCAGGAATGAATGAAGCCGGGTTAACCGTCACTATCAATGCAGCAAAATCAGATGTACCAGATGCTTCCGCCACACCTGTTACGTTGGTAACTCGTGAAATTCTTCAATATGCTTCTACTATTCAGGAGGCTTACAATATTGTTGAAAAAAAGAAAATGTTTGTAGCAGAATCTTTTATGATCGGCTCGACGAACGATGGCAAAGCTGCTATCATAGAAAAAACACCGGATGCAATTGATTTTGTAGAAGGAACCAGTGACTACCTACTGAGCACAAATCATTTCTTAGGCAAGACGCTTGGCAATACTCCATTGAATACAGAGCACATAAAAACGAGCGCATCTCCTTATCGCTATCAACGATTGCAAGAATTAGTTGATCGGAACGGCAAAAATTCCGTCCTGAAAACGGCCGGCATTCTTCGCGATCAATTGGGCATAAACGATAAGGACATAGGACTTGGAAATGAGAAAGCAATCAACCAGTTGGTGGCGCATCACGGCGTTATTTTTCAACCTGAAAAAAGATTAATGTGGATTTCAGCGGGGCCCTGGCAATTGGGAAAGTTTGTGTGTTATGATTTGCAAAAGGCCTTTGCCTATCCGGCGATTCAAAACTCCGAAATTTATGTAGATGAACTTACTATACCTGCAGATTCATTTTTGCTTACGCCTCAATACAAGCAATATGAAAAATTTAGCAAATTCCGGTTTCCGTTTAATCCCAAAGAGGATTTGGACCCCGATAGTTTGATTAAGTGGAATCCAAATTCGTATCATGCATATATGTTGGCGGCAGATCACTATTTTAAGAAAAAAAATTGGGCTTCGGCTATTCGATTATATGAGCAAGGTCTCAACAAAGAAATTGCGACCGTACAGGAGCGTCAACACATGGAAAAGAATCTTCAACAATCTAAAGCTGAGATCGAATGATAGTTGGAATAGGCATTGACATGATTGAAGTGGAACGTGTGATGTCCAAAATTAATAAGGGAAACGGATTTAGAGAGAAAGTATTTTCAAAGGGAGAGATTGAGTTTTGTGAATTGAACATCAAGGCAGAGAACTACGCCGCCCGCTTTGCAGCTAAGGAAGCGTTCTTGAAAGCTACCGGATTTGGGTTGTTACTAGGGAATGAATTAGCGCAGATCGAAGTTATAAACGATGTTAACGGTAAGCCGTCGTTGGCGCTACATGGAAATTTTAAAGTACAAGCCGAACTTAATAACTGGAATAAAATACATTTGTCTCTTTCTCATTTGCAGCAGACAGCATGCGCCGTCGTTATAATCGAGCAATGAACCATATCCCCGACATCGAATTACAATCGAAAAAACAGATCAAGATCTTTCAGGAAGAAAAGCTGAAGGAACTGTTACACTATTTATCCCAACGATCTCCTTTTTATCAGAGGCTATTCAAAGAAAAATCGATATCTGTTAACTCTGTTTTTAGACTAGAGGATTTAACATCGCTCCCGGTAACAACCAAAGATGACCTTCAACAATACAATTGGGATTTTCTTTGTGTCCCGAAATCTTCTATTGTAGAATATACAAGCACTTCTGGTACGATGGGCCAACCCGTGACTATTGCATTAACGGAAAATGACTTGCAACGGCTAGCCTACAATGAGTGTATATCCTTTGCCTGTGCCGACGGAAAATCAGACGATTTGTATCAGCTTATGCTCACCCTCGATCGGCAGTTTATGGCGGGAATTGCTTACTATGAAGGGATCAGGAAACTGGGTGCAGGTTTAATTCGCGTAGGGCCAGGGCTCCCCGCTATGCAATGGGAGACCATCGACCGCCTTAAGCCAACCGTCCTCGTGGCTGTGCCTTCCTTCCTGGTAAAGTTAATTGAGTTTTCAAATCAACAAGGTTTCGATCTGAATAAAAGTTCAGTTAAAAAGGCGTTATGCATCGGGGAAAGTTTACGGGATGGAAACTTTGAATTGAACACACTTGGAAAAAAGATATCGGAGGCCTGGAATATAAAACTATACAGCACCTACGCCTCGACGGAAATGCAGACTGCTTTTACAGAATGCGGTTATAGTCACGGCGGGCACCTTCACCCTGAGTTAATTATTTTGGAGCTTCTGGATGATAAAAATTCTCCTGTTGAAGCAGGCGAGCCAGGAGAAGTAACGATCACTACCCTTGGCGTTGAGGGAATGCCGCTGCTTCGATATAAAACGGGAGATGTGGCAAAAGCTCACGACGATGTTCCCTGCTCCTGCGGCAGAACTACCCTTCGACTGGGACCTGTCATAGGAAGGCGTCAGCAAATGATTAAGTTAAAAGGAACAACCTTATTTCCGCCCGGAATTTTTGAGATTTTGAACCAGGTTCGTGCCGTAAAAGATTACGTTGTCGAAGCCTACACAGGTGATTTGGGAACGGATGAACTCAGAATTTACCTCCAGGTCCATGATGACATTACTCATAGCGTTGATGAAGAGCTAAGAAATGCATTCCAGTCGCGCCTTCGGGTGATCCCTTTATTTAAATTTATAAGTAGTACAGAAATGGAGAAGTTGCAAATGGATGGGAAAAGCAGAAAAATCAGCAAGTTTATAGACCACCGTAAATAAGAAAGGATGACCTTTTAAGATCATCCTTCTCATCTATTTCAAGTTAACAAATATTAGCTGAGGTCTTTTTCAAGTTCATCAATTTTGCTTTGTGCATCTGCTTTTCCAAGAGACAAAGACAACTTGTAAAGTTCAAGAGCTTCGCGTTTTGTTTCTTTCTTTTTGCGAGGAGCAAACTTGGTGCGGTCGGCAGCAGTTTCCAAAGCCTGAGCTTGTGCGAAATATAAGTCAGCCTGGCTAGCCTTAGATTGTGCATTGATGTCGATGACGCTTGTTTCAAGCGTTGCTACATCTTGTTCTTTCATCTTGATCGTTTCAAGATTTTGGTTTATAGCTGAATCACGTTGAGAAACTGTCATGGCAAGAGTTGAGTTTTCAGTTCTCATTTTTTCTACTTCACCTTGAAGAGCAACGATTTGTTGTGTGCTCATTTCCAGATCTGCTTTCAATCTTTTAATGGTTGTTGCATAACCACCTTTAGCTGATTTTACAGATTTTTCGAGCGAAGCAATTTTCGTTTGAGTTTCCTTGATGTGATTGTTAATGTCTTTCAAGCGACTCTTGTAGTCAGCATAAGAAGTACCTTCAACAACATCTGTTCTTAACAATTGACGATTCGCATCGATCGAATCAATCAAAACACCAATCTCTTGAAGAGTTTGTGCTGTTTGCTGGCTTGTCTGAAGTTCGGTTCTTAGAGAATCAACTTGAGTTTGAAGATGTTCTTTTTCTTTTGTATCACAGCTCCAAAATGCGCCAGCTATGGCTAATCCAAATACTATTTTTCTGATCATAACTTTAAGTTTTTAAGTTCTTGGATAGAGCTTAGCAAACCTGAGGCAAGAAATATTATTTCGTGAAACCTACATTAGAACCCCGAAAAACGATTACAAAACGGGTTTATTGTGTTTATGTTTATTAATGGTGGCAAAAACTTGCGTCATAGTGATGAAAAAATCAACAAGTTGAGGTACTTAAAAGCAAAAAAGTCAGGCACTTACCTGACATTGTAAAGTTTAGCAACAAACAATTAATCTATTTTACTTTTAATAAACGAGCCCAATTCTTTTCCGGCTTTGGCGTAAGCCTCTTGAAGGCGAGCCCCCGTTTCATAATCAAACCCCATAACATCCCGGCCAGGTGCTTTTATTAAAGTAATTTTTGCTATCACCTTGCTTGGGTTCTTTGACTCAACAAGTCGTGCTTCGCCATCTATAAAGGCGGGTCTGCTGGTAACGCCGATATTGAAACCAGGTTCTGTCTTAATAGTCTTAAAAATTAAAGTGTATTGGGCCGATTCATCCACTGTAGATAAGTCGGCGTGCTTAGAAAGTAATTCACGAAACTGCGGTTCAAATCGCTCTTGTCTGTCCGACTTCCAGCTCTTTTCCCAAGTATCTCCCCGTCCGGCTTCCTTTTCATTTAGTTCATTCTTTTTCTTAGCTATATAATCCTCCTCTTTTGGAAATTTTCCCACCGACATCCCATCATATTCGAATTTAGTATTAATGGCTTTTTGTCCTTTCAGAGGACTCAGGTCACCTTCTATCAACTTAATTTTTTGGGAATAACCGGTAATAGCGAAAGATAAAATTATTAGAGTTAAAGCATTTTTCATGTTCACTTGGTATTTATGTAATTATTTTAAGCAGCTCTCCCTGAGCTCCCGTAAGCGTCAATCTTTAGTCAACAAAGAAAATAAAAATTGTATTAAAATTTTAACCGTTATAAAAAAAAAGCATTTGTGATAAAATGCTTTTTTAAAAAAACTGTGGTAGACATACTCCTCATGAGATTTCTCTTCATTAAGAGCGAATAGTTTTTATTTTTGTTAAAAATGAAATAAGATGCATATCGGTAAATGGTTTATCCTGTTTTTGTTTACCTCCCTTAGCTCCTACGGACAATTCAAAAATATTAGACTGGATGAGGCAACGGCGACAAACCGAGTCTGCGAACCTACCATTACAATCAATAAAAAGAACCCAAACAACATTGTCGCAGCTTCTATGCTTGACAATATCTATGTCACATTAGACGGCGGGGTGACATGGCAGAATTCCAAGGTTACCTCTCCTTTGGGGGTTTATGGTGATCCCGTGCTCCTATCCGATGAAAAAGGAAATATCTATTCGTTCCATTTATCGGACCCTACCGGTGAAGGCTGGAAAAATGAGAAGAGCTTAAATCAGATTATTTGCCATCTTTCGAAGGATGGGGGTAAGACGTGGCAGGAAGAAGGGTCTATAGGATTGAATGCTCCAAAAGATCAGGACAAACCCTGGGCTACTGTCGATTCAAAAGGAAATATCTGGGTTGCATGGACTCAATTTGATAAATACAATAGCGACGATCCCAATTGTCAGTCAAACATCTTATTAAGTAGTTCGTCGAACGGAAAAAAATGGAGCAAGCCTTTCCAAATTTCGCAGACCCCCGGCAATTGCAAGGATGACGACGATACTGCGGAAGGGGCTGTACCTGCCATTGGAGTGGATGGGAAAGCGTTTGTGGCCTGGGCAAACCAGAGTAAGATCTTTATTGACCGATCTTTTGATGGTGGAGGGGTATGGCTTACAAACGACATTTCCATTACAAAGCAGTCCGGAGGGTGGAATATGAAAATACCCGGCCACGACCGTTGCAATGGAATGCCGGTATTGATGATTGATCAAAGCAAAAGTATTTATCAGAGCAGCCTTTATGTAGTTTGGGCAGATCAGCGCAACGGCGAAAAAGACACTGACGTCTGGTTTATGCGCTCAACGAACTTTGGGGACAATTGGACCTCCCCCATAAAATTAGGCGACGATAAAGATGGCAGGCACCAGTACCTTCCGTGGATGGCCGTGGATCAAGCAACTGGATACATTTATATTATTTATTACGATCGCACAAATTATGAGGACGATCAAACCGATGTTTACCTTTCCTATTCAACAAATGGGGGATCGTCCTTCAAAAATGTCCAAATCAGTGAGACGCCTTTTACACCTGTCGACACCAGTTTTTTCGGTGACTATAATAATATAGCCGCTCATAAGGGAATAATCACTCCAGTCTGGACAAGAATGGACGGCGGCAAAACCAGTGTCTGGACGGCTGTTATAAAGCAATCGGACCTGATAGCTGTGCCTGAATCCGCCAAAAAAAAGAAGAAAAAGTAGTCGGGACGTCAAAGTTTGGTCCGTAGACTTTAAAAGGACTACTCATCAATCTGACTCAAATAGAAGAGGATAAAACGATGATTCCATTTATTGCCTATGCATTTTCACCCCTTTATCTTATTTTTGCATTTCTAAAACACAAAAAATGACGGTTGACGAAAAATTGACATTTAAGGTTAAAGACCTTTCCCTAGCAGAATGGGGACGTAAAGAAATCAAATTAGCCGAAGCAGAAATGCCCGGCTTGATGGCCACTCGCGAAGAGTTTGGCAAACAAAAACCTTTAAAGGGAGCTCGGATCGCAGGTTGCCTTCACATGACTATTCAAACGGCGGTATTGATCGAAACACTCGTTGAACTAGGTGCAGAAGTGAGTTGGTCATCTTGTAACATATTTTCTACTCAAGATCATGCTGCCGCTGCAATTGCAGCCGTTGGTGTACCGGTATTTGCGTGGAAAGGTTTGAACGAGCAGGAATTTGACTGGTGCATTGAGCAAACACTGTTTGCCTTTACAGGAGGTAAACCGCTTAACATGATCCTGGACGATGGGGGTGATCTTACCAATATGGTGTTAGACCGCTTTCCTGAACTTGTGGCGGGCATTAAAGGAATTTCTGAAGAAACGACGACCGGCGTACATCGCTTAATAGAGCGTATGAATAATGGCAAGCTTCCTTTGCCTGCTATTAATATTAATGACTCCGTTACCAAATCTAAATTCGATAATAAATACGGTTGTAAGGAATCTTGCGTAGACGCTATTCGCAGGGCGACCGATGTTATGATTGCGGGTAAGGTAGCCGTTGTGGCTGGTTACGGTGATGTAGGAAAAGGCTCGGCCGCTTCTTTACGAGGCGCCGGTGCACGTGTTATCGTTACCGAGATCGACCCTATTTGTGCATTGCAAGCTGCTATGGACGGTTATGCTGTGAAGAAAATGGATAATGCAGTGAAAGAAGCAGATATCATTGTAACTGCGACTGGCAATTTTGGGATTATTTTGGATCGTCATTTCATGAATATGAAAGATAAGGCCATCGTGTGTAACATTGGTCATTTCGATAATGAAATTGATGTCGCGTGGTTAAATAAAAATGGGAAGAAGGACACAGTTAAACCACAAGTTGATGTCTACACATTGAGCAACGGACGTGAAGTAATACTGCTTGCCGAAGGACGTCTGGTAAATTTGGGATGTGCAATGGGTCACCCTTCATTCGTCATGTCAAATTCATTTACCAATCAGACTTTAGCCCAATTGGAACTTTGGACCAACACGGATAAATATGAGAATAAGGTTTACATGCTACCTAAACATCTGGATGAAAAGGTTGCTAACCTTCATTTGAAAAAAATAGGAGTAGAGTTAGAAGAGTTAACACCTGGTCAGGCGAAATATATCGGTGTGGATACAAAAGGACCATTCAAGCCTGATTACTATCGGTATTGATCGGATTCTCAGTAGAATTTTGAAAGTGAAAAAAGGCCCGTGACTGCGGGTCTTTTTTATTTTGTGGCATCATGCTTGTTTATACCTTTGCACAAAATCATAAGTATGAAAATTAGGGCTATACTTGGTCTGCTACTGTTAATTATTTTTACATCAAGCGCTTCCATAGACCAAGGAGAAAACATTGAATTTATTTGTTATAAAACCCACAAGGCAACAAATACTTGCCATTTCAATTTTATTATCAATGGCGCAAAATACCGCCATGTAGACATGGGCTGTAAATTCAACAAGAAAAAAGAGGAAGCTATAAAAAAAGTAAAAGAAGGATCGTTGGCGTTGGCTAAAGATTGGAAGATCGATTGTCCGGAATCAAAGGAAAAGAAAGATTCGGAGTTCTAATTCGAATTAGCAAACCATTTTTAAATCATCGTAAGGTCGGCTGTACGATCACATTATTTAGACTGTGTCGAATCATTTATCTTAGTGAATGCCCAACTCTTGTTGTATACCTTCAAGAGATTTTCCTTTAGTTTCCGGCAAGACTTTCCAAACAAAAATACCATGTGCGAACATCATGACTGCAAACAATAGGAAGGAGTAAAATCCGCCGTTGCCTGAAGACTCCACCAGTATTGGGAAAGTCCAGGAGATTACTGCTGCCATGATCCAATGCGTAAAGCTTCCCAAGGTTTGTCCTTGCGACCGTACTTTATTAGGAAAGATTTCGGACATGTATACCCAAATTACAGCACCTTGTGAGAATGCGAAAAATGCAATGAATCCGACCAGATAAAACATTACGGCATATCCCCCGAAATCCTGGGTGTAAAAAGACCAGGCTACAAGCCCTAGAAAAAGTACCATCCCAAACGAGCCGATGATCAATAATTTTTTTCTGCCGAACTTATCAATTACAGACATGGCTAGCAACGTGAAAATCATATTGGTGACGCCTATAGAAACAGCCTGGAGCAAGGCCGTATCTTTTGTAAGGCCTGTCATCTCAAAAATACGAGGTGCATAATACATGATGGCATTAATCCCCGACAATTGATTGAACATCGCGAGTATAACTACGTAAAATACCGGCTTGTTATAGAGGCCGTTGAATAGACTTTCCTTTGCCGTTCCTTTTTCTGTGTGAAGAGAATCTTCTATAATTTTAACAGCGTTACTGGGATTTTCTTCTCCAATTTCCCCAAAGACCCTCTTTGCATCCTCGGGTTGATTATTTTTAACAAGCCAGCGTGGACTTTCGGGAACTGCAAAGACCATAATAAAAAAAGCCAATGCGGGAAAAGCTTGAATGCCGAGCATCCAACGCCAGGCGTCTTCTCCGACGCCAAAAAGAAAGTAATTTGATACAAACGCTATAAGAATGCCGCTTACAATATTGAACTGAAATAGGGCAACCAGTCTGCCCCGGCTTTTCGCAGGCGATATTTCCGAGATATACATGGGCCCTACCACCGAAGAAGCCCCTACACCGATCCCTCCGATAAATCGAAATAAAACGAACAACGACCACGTGGGAGTTAAAGCAGTGACAAGCGATGTTACCAGATAGATAAGACCAATGGCCTGCAGCACTTTTTTTCGTCCATATTTTTCAGCTGGTCTTCCGGCTAATAACGATCCCAGAACTGTTCCGATAAGGGCGGAGGCTACAGTAAAACCATGAGCAACATCGGATAGCATCCATAGCTGCTGGATTGACTTTTCCACACCGGAAATTACAGCGGTGTCAAATCCAAAAAGAAAGCCGCCCAGCGCGGCTACGATAGCGTATCGAAATGCAGTGTTAGCTCGAGGCATCTTAAATGATTTTTCATTTAAGATAGCAATAAGACTTCAAAAAACTAATGCCCTGTTTGCAGTCTGCGTCGGAAAAACGGTTTTAAAATTGCCCTGTCAAGTACCAGCCATGCTAATCCGAGATTTAAGATGATGATGGTATTCACAATTAGTTTACCGCTAAACTGAAAAGATGGTAGGGGTGTTTGAATAAATCTTTTAGAAAGGTCCACCTGATTTAAGTCTATCCTGGTAGTTGTATCATCAAAAACTCCTGCAGAAACCAGCACCACAGCGATCCCCACCACGATTAAAACACCGATGAGCATCCATACTCCATTTCGAATGGAATCCCCACTTGTTGAAGGGGATTGGTTCAGTCTTCCCAATACGGATTGGGTGAAATTTTTAGAAGGCTGTTCGAATGATATTTCCTTCAGGGATGTCGTTATGAGCGTAAGCTCATCCAGCCTGCTTTGCCAGGTGGGATTTTGTTGTAACTCCCGTTCTACTCTTTGCACCTCTGCAGTGGAGAGCTGACCATCCAGGTAGTCAAGTAATGTGTCGTCAACGGATTGCGGTACTTTTTTCATATCGTTATAAAGTTAACGCTTCTTGATTTAATATTTTCTTTAACTCATCGGCTAACCGCTGGCGCGCACGATGTATGCGGACTTTGGCGGTATTCGCGTGCATACCCGTAATTTCTTCAATTTCTTCCAGCGAAAACTCCTGCAGGTAAAACAAGGTAAGGGCTGTTCTATCTGCGTCGTTAAGTTTCGCCATGGCTTGATTTAGAAACTTTTTTTTATCCGTTTTTTCCAGCAGCCCTTCGGCATCCTGTCGATATTCAATGATCGTATTTTCAATATTCAGAAACTGCCTTTTATTTTTACGCTTATAACTAATGGCTGTATTGAAAACGATGCGGTACAACCAGGTGGAAAATTTAGCCGTTTGGTTAAAACCAGCCAAATGTCGATATGCCTTTATAAACGCGTCTTGCGTTGCTTCTTCTGCATCCGGTCTGTTTTGAAGAATTTTTTGCGCAAGTGTATAAGCATAGCTTTTGTATTTATTTACTAGCTGAGCATAGAGTTGCTGCTCACCGGCCAGAATTCTATTAATACAGGAATGCTCCGGATCGTTGGTCATGACATTGCTTGGACGCAATCTTTTTCTATCAAGTTACAGCCTTTAAAAAAATAGTGGAGGATTAGTTTATAAATAAACTTCACTGGATGTCTATAAAGCTGGATGTCTAATAAAAAGTTGGATGTCTAATAAAGGATGTCTAATAAAGGATGTCTAATAAAGAGAGAAATCAAAGGCGTATGTAACCTCCTTCAAAATCACTGCGTCATAGCACCAGATTTAACAAACAATACAATTATGGACGAAGGTCATTTAGCACTCATGATACCGATAATAACGCTTATCGGGGCTTTTATAGTAATAATTAATCTACGCAAGTATCAAAACGTCGAGCGTATGGCGATGATTGAAAAGGGAGTTGACCCTGCATTCTTCAATGTAAAAAGTCAGGTCAGCACTTCATGGTCGTTACGAGCGTCTCTCTTAATGATAGGAGCGGGCACGGGCTTACTCGTGGGGCATTTTTTAGACCGATCGTTCGATATGGAGGAGGTCGCCTATTTCTCCATGCTATTTATCTTTGGAGGCATGGGCCTTGGAGCTTCTTATCTGATAGAAGAAAAAAAATTGAAAGCAGAGAAAAAGCAG
>CAZAHL010000030.1:0-34642 GCA_964484845.1 uncultured Chryseolinea sp.
GCGAGTTTGAAGTCGGCCGACTGTAAAGCAACCTTCGCCAACAGGGTGCAGTATTCATTCACATCACGGTTTTCAACAGCGCGCGCATCTGCCTCGAACTCATGAAGCTGAACAAAGATTTTTTTATAACTTTTTATGAATGGATTAAACCAAAAAATAACATTCAATATGTTTATCAAAAGAATATCGAATGAATGAAACTGGTTTGCATGAACAGTTTCATGGAGTATTATTTTTTGCTTATCGTCTCCAGAAAGTGAATCACCCTGACTGATAAAAATGAAATTGAAAAACGAAAAGGTGGCTTTGTTCTCATTGATCTCAACAATCTTGAACTTGCCAATATCGTTACTCTTCGATTTTTTTATTACGGTGAGGAGATGAACAATCTGGAAAAGAAAACGAACGAAGAAAAATGATAACCCCAGGAGGTAAGTTGATTTAAGGTAAAACCAACCGTCGTTGAATAGAGCGGATGAATATGCAGTTTGTGTTGGACCGTCGCCTGATATAACCACCTCCGGAAGTAGATAAGACGGGACGACTTGACTAAGTCTTGGAATCGAAGACCCAACAAATTGTATATGAAATAGGGGGAAGGTTAATGAAGTCAGAATACCAATAAGCATGAACACTCGCTTGCTTTTAAAATCCGTTTCATTCTTTAACACTGTGATGTACGCTATCAGGAATAGTATCAGCGCAATGTTTGCTTCGATGATATAGTTGAGATAATCATTCATGACTTCTTATTTTTGATTTCCTGTAAAAGCTTTTCAATGTCTTTGACATCCATTTTATTTTCTTTTGCAAAAAAGGATACCAGGTTTTGAAACGATCCGTTGAAATATCCCTTTAACAAATTGTTTAGATAAAACTTAGTGTATTTATCCTTGCTGATCACTGGAAAATACTCATGCGTTTTTCCATAGGCTTTATGATCTACGAAGCCTTTTGTTTCCAGTATGCGCACAATGGTTGATATGGTGTTATACGCTGGTTTAGGATCGGGCATCTGCTCCACGATGTCTTTTACAAATGCACTTTCCAGTTTCCAAAGTATCTGCATAACCTGGTCTTCAGCTTTTGTGAGCTCTTTCAAATCTTTCATCGACTATGTGTTTAGGTATAAAACTAAAAGTTTAGTTATTCAAATCAAAATGATTTTACAGAAATATTTTATAGGTGTCATTAATGTAGTTTGTTCTGAAGCAGAAGGAGGGAATGCTTCTGTTTCTTCCAGTATTGATTAACAGAATCCGGAACGCCGGCACTAAAATTCAGCGCGCCCAATATAATATCGTTGTCTCCATCCGTATCGTAGTCCGACATCTCCATGACCAGCCATCTTCCGGTCGCGGCAATGGGTGTAATCTGTGCGTTAAAACCCTGGGAGGTATTCTCAAAATAGATAAATCCTTGTTCCGGACTCCGGGTAAAATCCGGAAAGAAAGAAATCGCGGCAATGTCAAGATCTCCGTCTTTATCAAAGTCATTCACCCGGACTTGTGAGGCACCATGCATCGGATAGAACCAGGATTCTTTAAAATCATTGGCGCCGTTGTTTAAAAAAATATGAACGCCGTGATAGGGTTTCAGGATGACAGAGTAGTCAGCGTTGTCGCCATTGGAATACAGAATGTCAAATTTACCATCTTTGTTAAAATCCGCAATTTCAAAATAGCTCGACCCGTGTACGGGTGTAAATCTGAGCAGGGTTGCGATCCTGAATTGAAAATTTCCTTGATTGTATAACATAACGACCCGTTCATCGCCTTGTGCCATTAAAGCCAGGATATCGTTAAACCCATTATTATCGAAGTCTTTGATAATAATTTTTCTGGCTCCCGAAACATTTATCAGAGTATGTTTTTTAAATTTTCCGCTGGCCAGGGATTCAAATGCCACTAAGGAGCCCGTATAATCACCAAACGTGCATATTACAAAATCATTGGCCTTATCGTTGTTTAAGTCAGCTCTATCAAAGTAGACAGGTCGTTGAAGGGAATCTATAATCGGAGCGATTGATAAATCCTTTGGAAGAAAGTTAAAGAGCTCTCCTTTTGCCTGTTCACTCGGATCCATAATACCCATTGTAAGGATCTGGGGATTTTCGCTGTCGCTAAGGAGCAACTGTGAAGGTGCGCTCCTTAAAGAAAAAGAATCTTGTAATACAAACTGTTTATTAAATTCATAGAGTTTTGAATTACGGGTACCGACATAAATTCTATGGTGAACTGTATCGGTTGCAATAAGTGTAGTTAACGCAGAGGATCGTCGCGGAAGTTCATACGGAATAGCAACAAACTGAGTAATAGTATCTCGTATTTCCGGGTTAGATGTAATTATAGTATCTGGTGAATTATCAGAATAGTATCGTTTTATCGCATCCCAGTGCTCTTGAGTGATGTTGCTTTCACTAAGCGCGGATATCACCGCTTCCTGGTCATCTAAAGGTATGGTGGAAAGCTTGGATACATCGAATCCCATTCGAAACGCCATCTCCGGCAGCACCGATTTATCCCATGTTTTTTTGTCCAATAAATGAGGTTCAGGGAAGGCATGACAGCGCATACAGTACTGTTTGGCTATCCGTTCATCTTTTTTTGTTTGATTCTCGCATGATACTGTAATTAAGAAAAGGACAGCAAAAACACAAAAGTAAATCCGCATCAGCGTTTCAGTATCAGTTAAAATGAATTTGTAAAACAGTAGGTCAAAATATTTGCTCCCATTTTCAACGCAAGCAGCCGTTTTTCCGGGGGATCATTATGAATCCGCTGATCTTCCCATCCATTTCCTAAATCGCATTCGTATGAATAAAAAATTACAAGCCGGCCCTCATATAGAAGCCCCAACCCCTGAGGTGGTTTAGCATCATGTTCGTGTATTTTGGGTAACCCGTTCGGGAAATCAAATTTCTGATGATAGATAGGGTGATCAAAAGGAAGTTCAGTCAATTCCAGCTCCGGAAAGACCTTCTTCAATTCGATCCGGATAAATTTGTCCAATCCGTAATTGTCATCAATATGAAGAAACCCGCCCCCGATAAGGTATTTTCGAAGGTTGGCCGCTTCCGATTCGGAAAAAACTACGTTTCCATGCCCGGTCATATATACATACGGATACAGAAATATATCGCGGCTCCCTACTTCAACAACATCTTCCTCTGGATGAATGCTAGTTCCTATCTCTTGATTGGTAAACTCAACTAAATTCGGCAGCGATGTTTTATTGGCGTACCAATCGCCCCCTCCATTGTACTTCAGCTTCGCAATTTTGACAGGTAATTGTGCATTCGTAACTCCATAACCCACAAAAATCATTAGGATCAGTGCAAACCTTACATACATGGTTACCATAACTACTCTATTATAGACTAAAAACAAATACAATTTTCACTCCGGTGATTAAACCTTGGAAAAGCACAAAGGTCTAATGGCCAATTTAAACAGAAACAATAATAAGTATGAAAATTCCTAATCTCACTACAAAAATTATCTCGCTTACATTAATTGCGATGACCGGCCTTTTTTCATCTTGTAAAGAAGAGGATAGGTTGACAGCGGGCGATACGCAAGACATCTCGGAAGAAGCTACGACCGATTCGTACTTTCAAGATACAGATGATATTGGTGGTTTAGCCATTGAATCTCCGGATGATGATGAATATTCAGGTGGAAGGAAAGCAGGTACAATTACTATTCAAGACGAACGGTTCGCCTGCGCAGGCGTCTCTATTACACTGGATGCCTCGGGAAATATTGAGAATCCCCAGGGGATTATTACAGTGGATTTTGGAGTTTTGGGCTGCTCTGATAGCCGTGGAAACATACGGAAAGGAAAAATTAAATTTGCTTATACAGGAAGGCGCTTTCAACCTGGATCGACCGTTGTAACTACGTTTGAGAGTTATTTCATTAATGATATTGCCCTCCAGGGAACCCGCACGTCGACAAACGTTCAGGGAAGCACAGAAGTTGCACCTAAATTTAATGTGGTTCTTACAAACGGAAAAGCCCTTTTTGCTGATGGCTCATTTGCTGAAAGGTCATCCAATATAACCTGGGAATGGATAAAAGCTGTAAATGCGGTAGATGATCAATTGGTTATTTTAGAGAAAAGCATTGCGAATGGATTGACAAGAGGTGGAAGAACTTACAGCGTAACCTTGGTCGGCGACCTGAAATACAAACGATTCTGCGGAATTGCAGTAGATGGTATCAAAAAATATCTTATCGATGATGACAAAGAAATTGTTGTTGATTATGGTGACGGGGCGTGTGACAAGTCTGTAGTTGTTACAGTAAATGGGGTAACTAAAACGCATACTGTAAATTAGTAATCAGTTATCGGTAATCGGTTTCTACTGACACCGATTACCCCTTCACTGATCACTGATTACCTTCTTGGTTGGTTTAATTGATTGAGGCTCGGAAATTTCCGAGCCTTAATATTTTCAAGAGGTCTTGAGATTGTTGCGCCTAGTGTATCCTTGGTAGGAGACCTGAAATACCAACGATTCTGCGGAATTGCAGTAGATGGTATCAAAAAATATCTTATTGATAATGACAAAGAAATTGTTGTTGATTACGGTGACGGTGATAAGTCAGTGGTTGTCACGGTAAATGGGGTAACAAGAACGCATACAGTGAAATAGCAATGAACAATGACCAATGATACACCCAAAAATAGCGCGTCCATTGCTCATTACTCATTACTCATTGCTCATTGTTATTTTCAAGAGGTCTTGAGATTGTTGCGCCCTATTCATTACTTGCAAAAATTTCAGAAACGAATATGAAGCAATATCTGGCCCTGATGAATGAGATCCTCGAAAAAGGGGTAAAGAAAAGTGACCGTACGGGAACAGGCACGATCTCAGTGTTCGGGAGGCAGTTAAGATTCGATTTGGCAGAAGGGTTCCCGCTGATCACTACCAAAAAGCTTCATCTGCGATCGATTATCTATGAATTGCTATGGTTTCTGCGGGGCGAAACCAATATCAAATACCTGAAAGACAACGGAGTTAGCATCTGGGACGAATGGGCAGATGAAAACGGCGAACTCGGTCCGGTCTATGGTCATCAATGGCGGAGTTGGCCCGCCCCACATGGGAAATCTATCGATCAGATTTCACAAGTAATACAACAGATCAAACAAAAGCCAGATTCACGCCGCCATATTGTTACTGCTTGGAATCCTTCGGAAGTAGATAAAATGGCGTTGCCGCCATGTCATGCTTTATTCCAGTTTTATGTTGCTGAGGGTAGGCTGTCGTGTCAGCTGTATCAGCGTAGCGCCGATTACTTCTTAGGTGTTCCTTTTAATATTGCATCCTATGCGCTGTTGACATTCATGGTTGCGCAACAGTGCGATCTGCTGCCGGGGGATTTTGTGTGGACGGGTGGCGATGTTCATTTATATGCCAATCATATTGACCAAACCAAACTGCAATTGGAACGTGCGCCGTTCGCATTACCACAATTAGAGATTAAACGGAAACCAGCTTCGATTTTTGATTATGCATATGAGGACTTTGAAATTTTAAATTACCAGGCGCATCCGTCTATCAAGGCACCCATAGCAGTTTAGGTTACTCAACGGAGTGATTCCCTTTTCATTTCATCTTTTTAAATAAACTATTCCATTTTTGCTGTAACTATTACATCCTTTTGCCGACAGATTGCGTATCAAAACGTTAAAGAAGAAGAAAGTAGCAGCTTTAGAATGGAAAACTTAAAAAAAAATCATCCCGGTTACGCCCCTGATGGAAATGAGAGTTAAGCTAAATTTAGTAATGCATCGCGTCCCGCTTGTAACATTAATCCATATGTTGAGTCTTAACGGGATTGAACAAATATTTATATTCAAAATATAGATCGTTGATATTTATTATGAAACACATCATCATCGCCGCTCTTTTTTTACTTGCAGGATGCCTTACTTGCAAAGCGCAAATCGATACACTTAAACAGGAAGCGCAAACACCTGTATCGGCTGAAAAGTGGTCATTAAAACAATGTGTTGACCACGCGCTGGCAAATAATCTAACCTTGCAACGGAGCACCTATAACGTGGCAAGCAGCGAGGTAGACTTAAGACAGGCAAGATTTTCGCGCCTGCCTAGTTTAAACGGAATGGCCTCCTATGGTTACAGTTGGGGTAGAGGTCTTGATCCGGTGAGCAACAGTTTTTCTTCTCAGGAAATCAGATCTTCGAACCTTTCGGGAAATGCTTCACTCCCGTTATACAATGGGATGCGGATTCACAACGCTATCCGGCAAAATGAGCGCACTGTAGAAGCCTCCCAATTGGATCTCGCGAAAGCGAAAAATGATTTAATCTTAAACGTGGCCAACTTTTTTATTAATGTCGTTTTTAATAAGGAACTGGTTGATAACGCAAAATTCCAGCTTGCCTCCAGTCAACAACAATTAGATCGAACGAAAAAACAAGTTGCCGCTGGAGCGCTCCCAAAATCCGAAGAACTAAATCTTGATGCGCAGGTAGCCAGTAACGAAGTTGCTTTGGTCCAGCAGGAAAATGCTTTAGCGTTTTCTATTCTTCAACTTAAACAGGCGCTGCAAATCCCTGCATCGCAGGGGCTGGACGTGGAAATTCCGCAGCTTGATCCTGAAGATTTGGTCGTTGATCAAACACGCGATGAGATCTTTGATATTGCCCGTCAGACGATGCCGGAAATAAGAAGCGCCGAATTAAAAATTCAGAGTTCTTACTATGCTATCAAAGCAGCGCGTGGAAATTTACATCCGCGATTAAGTGTCAATGCCGGGTTAAATACCAATTATTCAAGTGCTCAAGAAGCCCAGTTCTATCCCGACGGAGGTATTCAATATTCGAAAGACCAAAACGGTAACGATCGACCACCGTTTGCTTATGCAGATAAATCTTTTACGGCAGGAGTATATTCTATTGAAGCTACAGGTAGCTATCGCAATACTTACTTATTTCAAGATCAGATCAAGGACAATATTTATAAGACGCTGGGATTTCAACTATCCGTACCCATCCTCAACGGCTATAGTGCCAGAGCCAATGTGCAACGTTCGATTATCTTAAGTCAACAGGCTAAAATCGATGCACAATTAACTTCACAAACTTTGCGACAAAATGTGGAAACGTCCTATAACGATGCTTTAGCCGCTTCTAAAACTTACAATTCGTCGCTACGACAAGTACAGGCAAGAGAAGAGGCCTTTCGTATGATGGATAGACGTTATAGTGCCGGTGCTGCAACGTCTTTTGAATTTCAAGTTTCTCAAAATGATTTGTACCAGGCAAAAACAGATTTAACCCGTGCAAAGTATGATTTCATTTTTAAGAAAAAAGTTCTTGATTTCTTCCAAGGTAAACCTCTCGACTATTAATAAACCAAGCAATGGCAAAGCAAAAGCAAAAGTCAAATAAAATGATTTATTGGCTCATCGGAGCTGTAACTGTTCTGTTAATTTTTTTCCTGGTTGGTAAATCAGCGGGCTGGATAGGTAAACCTTCTGAGATAGAAGTTGAATTTGCAAAAGTAAAACGGGTAACAATTGTAGAAAAAGTCAGTGCTTCCGGAACAGTACAGCCTGTAACCGAAGTAAAAATAGCACCCGAGGTCTCCGGTGAAATTATCGAGTTACTTATTGAAGAAGGTGATTCTGTAAGACAAGGAGAAACTCTTGTAAAAATACGTCCCGATACCTGGCAAAGTCAGTTAGAGAGAGCTGAGGCAGGGTTAAGCCAGCAGCGTGCAAATCTGGAGCAATCCAAGTCCAACCTGTTGCGGACAGAAGCAACATTCACCCGGGCAGGATCTGAATATAAGCGCCAGGAAAAACTTTGGAATGACAAAGTAATATCTGAAGCAGATTGGCAGCTGGCAAAACAGAATTATGAAATTGGAAAAAATGACGTGCAATCATCAGAGCAATCGGTAGAAGCGGCGAAGTATGTTATCAGGAGCACGGAAGCCTCTCTGAGAGAAGCTCGTGAAAATTTTCGCAAGACTTCCGTTGTGGCTCCGATGAAGGGAATTATATCAAAACTTATTGTTAAGCACGGAGAAAGAGTTGTAGGTACACAAACCATGGCAGGTACTGAAATGTTGCGAATTGCCGATCTCAATAAAATGGAAGTTCGTGTAAACGTAAATGAGAATGATATCGTCCGAGTTCACCTGGGGGATACTGCAATCATTGATGTTGATGCTTATTCAAGCGATCAAAAAGAATTTAAGGGAGTCGTTACTCTAATCGCGAATACAGCAAAGGATAAAGTATCCGCTGATGCCATTACGGAATTTGAGGTACGCATACTGATTTTGAGTTCCTCCTATCAAGATTTGGTAAAAGCGGGAAATAAATTTCCATTCAGGCCTGGTATGACAGCCAGTGTTGATATTGTCACGACCACTAAGAAGAACACTCTTTCGGTACCGCTGGCTTCAGTGACCACACGGAATCCGGAGGACGAAAAGAAATCAGAAGAAGAGAAGGGTCAAAACTCAAATGGAAAACCTGCCGTGGTAGATCAAAGCAAAGTAGCAAAAAAGACGGAAGACAAAACCGTGATCTTTGTGAACGATAAAGGTGTTGCAAAGATGGTCGAGGTGAAAACAGGTATCAGTGATTACGATAACATAGAAATTTTATCAGGCATAAGTGACAGTTCGGAAGTGATCACTGGTCCGTTCCTGGCTGTATCCAAACGATTGAAAGAAGGTGATAAGGTGAGGAAGATGGAAAAAAAGGAACCGGAAAAGAAAGACGGTGAATAAACAAAAAGCCCTCCGATAGCATCAGGAGGGCTTTTTGTTTAATATTGCCAAAAAATATACTCATGGTAAAGCATCCCTGGCACGAAGTATCTATTGGCGAAAATCCCCCCTCACATGTTAATGGTATCATTGAAATCCCAAAAGGATCCAGAGCAAAATATGAAATCGATAAGGACAGCGGTTTAATTAAACTTGACCGGGTGCTTTATGCGTCCATGTATTACCCTCTTAATTATGGATTTATTCCACAAACATTAGGCGAAGATCATGACCCATTGGATATTGTTGTGTTAACGCAAGTCACGGTCGTTCCTCGTTGCTTAATTGCTTCCAAAGTTATTGGTGTGATGCGAATGATTGACAGGGGAGAAGCAGATGATAAAATAATAGCGGTTGCAGAACAAGATGCAAGCGTAAGCCACATTAACGATGTAACCGAGTTGCCGGAATATTTTCGGGTAGAATTGAAGCACTTTTTCGAAAACTACAAAGTTCTTGAAAACAAAAAGGTAGTCGTTGATGAGTTTCAATCGAAGGACAAAGCAATGGAAATTATTTTGCAGAGCATTGAATATTATAAACAGACGTTTCCAAAATGAACATTGGTTTTGATGCAAAACGCTTGTTTAAAAATTTTACCGGGCTGGGTAATTATAGCAGATTTGTCGTCAACGCACTCTGTGAATTCGCGCCTGAAAACGAGTATATTCTCTATACGCCAACGATTAACGATCACCCGGAAGTAAGGTCAATCATTCGCCAAAAAAACGTTAAAGTTGTAGGGCCCTCTTCAGCCTATACGTTGTTTCATGCATCCAGCATATGGCGCACGTGGGGCATCAGCAAAGAACCCAGCGTTAAAAATCTTGACCTTTTTCACGGGCTTACTCAGGAATTGCCCATGAATTTGCCTTCCCGAATTAAAACGGTCGTTACGGTTGCCGATCTTATCTTTATCCGCTCTCCCGAATTATACAATCCCATTGATGTAAGTATCTATAAGGCCAAAGCAAAAATAGCATGCAAACGCGCCGACAAAATTGTCGCGATTAGTCAGCAAACGGCAGATGACATTATTGAATTTTTAAAAGTGGAACCCGAACGGGTGGAGGTGGTTTACCTGGGTGTCCATCCCAATTTTAAAAAAAAATATTCTGCTGAGGAAATCGTAAATGTAAAAGCGAAATACAATCTGCCAGCGCAGTATATATTAAACGTCGGCACAATTGAACAACGAAAAAATGTGTTGGTATTGGTTAAAGCGCTAGCGCTATTACCGAAAGAATTGCGCAAGCAAATTGTTATTGTTGGACGGGCAACTGCTTATAAAAAACAAGTTGTTGAACATGCAAAAAGGTTAGGGGTAGAAGAATGGATATCCTTTTTGCACAACATTAAGTTTGTAGACTTGCCGGCCATTTACCAGGGAGCGCATCTATTTGTTTATCCCTCTATATTTGAAGGTTTTGGAATTCCATTAGTAGAAGCATTAGAATCCTCCATACCTGTTATTAGCTCAACGGGTTCTTGTTTTAGTGAGGCAGCCGGCCCGGGGTCGATTTATGTGAATCCCAACGACGAAGAAGAGCTTGCGATCCGGATTAAGGAAGTTTTGGAGAATAGCACGCTAAGGGAACAAATGATCCTTACGGGGAAACAACATATCACTCAATTTGAACCAAAGGTAATTTCGGACAAGCTGAACGCTATTTATAAAACTGTCTGAACTGGGATTCGCAGGATTATCGGATTGACGGGATGAATGCAGTGATCTGATCCTTTATGCGCTGGTGTGAAATTGGGATGAATGCAGAATTATCTGATCCTGTCTGAGTGTTAGCTTTAGCTTTGAAGCGAAAAAATAATTTCACTGATCGATCTACCTGCGACCAGGCCCTCATTCATTGAGACTACTCACCTAATCCTATACATCCTTATATCCTATGAATCATGGTCAGAAGCCCCATCATTTCCATCATCCACGCAATGCCTAGATGCACAATCACCCCACCCCAGATGCTTTTTGTTTCGTATGCTACAACACCCAGGAGATAACCTCCAAAAATAGAACTGATAGCTTCACCCAGCGGTTTGCCTGTATGAAGAAAACAATATATAGCGGCCATGGCCAGCACCGAATGCCTGCCGAGGATTTGAATCATTCCTATGACAAAAAATCCCCTGAATAAAAATTCAACAGTTAAAAAATCCAAGCCGTAAGCAATTTCATAAATTAGGATAGTGACCCACTCGGGCACATTTAATAACGCATGTGCCTCGGTTGGTTTGTACATGGGATACTGCTTTATAAAGCTCGGATGAAAAGACGCTGCTATCAAGATTGGCAGCATTATTAAAAGCATGTAAAAATAAGGTCTGGCATCAAAACGACGAGCCTTCAATCCGTACCAATGATTTTTCGTTCTATCGTTAACCCAATAAAAAACGAACAATGGAAAAAGGATTGTAAAGAAGCTGATGAGGTTTACGCTTACTTTGTAAGCCCAGAATTGCATCGAGTATTCAAACATGAATTCGATCCAGTCACGTAAGTAGGGAACACTGGTGTCAAGGCTTAGCACGAACAGGCCTATTGAACTTTTTATCCAGAATTCTTTTCTGGAAAAGAAGTTATTTTTTTTTATCGGATAAAGGGGAAGTAATGTGATATAATACGCTGACGCATAAAATAGAAAATAGAAAAACAACTTTGTGAAACCTTTTTGGCTTCTAAGAACAAGGTCGTCGAAATTGAAGGTATAGTTTACATAGAGTGCTGATGCCAGTAAAAGAAATACAAAGCCATATTGCTTGACTGTGAAATCCTCTTTCACATGATTCACAACATACGTCCAGATTTTCTTCAATTACCAAGCGTTGAGATGTTGGTAAACTTTGTGGATCGGCAGGCCCATGACGTTAAAATAGGAGCCTACGATTTTTTGTATAGCTACCATTCCGATCCAATCCTGCGCTCCATATGCCCCGGCTTTATCATAGGGTTTGTAGTGATCCACGTAGAATACTATTTCTTCAGCCGAAAGGGTTTGGAAGGTGACTTCCGTAAGATCATCAAAACTGATTTCTTTTTCTTTTGAAAGAATACAAACTCCCGTCATAACTTTATGGGTGTTGCTGGAAAGTCTGGTAAGCATGTGGATAGCTTCATCGCGGTGCTGCGGCTTGTTAAGTATTTCATTTTTAAATATTACCACCGTATCCGCTGTTAGTACTACTTCATCTTTCATGGTTAGTCTAAAGTACTCCGCTTTTTTCTCCGAAAGGTATTTTGCTACCTGATCAACGGGTAACTCAGGGGGAAATGATTCCTCTACTTCCGGTTTTTCTACGGTAAAAGTAAAACCTGCCTCTTTCATCAAATACTGGCGACGCGGTGAGCTTGAAGCAACAATTAGAGATCTGGTAAATGGCATATTAGAAATTGTGAATAAAGTGAAGTTCCAAACTCCACTTCATGCGAAGTAAACAAAATTTTCAGAATTGAATTTTGCAATATTAGGAAATTTGCTTGTGAGCTAAGCAGGCCTGAGCTCTAAACTCTTAATTCGAATCTCGAAACTAACTAATGAAACTCTACATCGTCCTTCTGGCAGAACCTCAAACCTCGAACCACTCTAAACTAGAAACTCAAAACTCTAAACTATTTCAAACTACTTAACAATAATTTTGGATGAGCTGAATTTACCGTCCTTTTGTAAACGGAGAATGTATAAACCCGAAGATACGTGTGGCAAGAGCACTTTTTGATTTTCACCTTGATCCAGTGTTTCGAAAGGAATGGATTGTCCAGTCACACTAAGGATCTGATGGAGATAATAGCTACTTGGAATATAAAATTCTCCATGGTTGGGGTTTGGATAGACATTAGATTCCAATCTTTCTTCAGGTAATCCTAACACAATATCACCTATTCCGAAAACGGGCCTGATCATCGCATTTCCTTGGACATCGGTATTTTGGATCCATGAGCCATTGGTATTGAGATAAAGTTTTTCACCTGAATCACTGTTCGTATCGAAGCCTATCTTTAAAGTTCCACCAACAGGTCCTTTCCACCCGATATAAAATTTTCCTTCTACCAAAAAAGGTAGATCAAATTTAATACGTTGAAACTTATTGAGTCCGACACGTCTGATTGTATAATTTGGATAAGAGTACAAAACATCGCCAGGCACGCCATCATTGTCATCGTATACAACGAACTCTGCCGTCAGATTGCTGGAGATCGCATACTCGGGAAAATAGATATCAAATCCTGTCAGTGTATCTGGGGTTTTCGTGAGCATGTCAAAAAGATAGGCAGCTCTGTTGCCCGCTTGCGTGACGCCTATCGCATTCTCGGCAAAGCCATCGTCGTACGCATAATAATTGGCTAGTACATAGTCAGAACGGAGTGTATCGTTACTTCGGAAATCAATGGGAATATACTTTGGATCGTAGTCATCGGCATAGGATGTTGAATCTTTTGGATCGTAAGTATCTCCCGTGAACAATTTTACCTTTAAACTAACAGAGGCAGAATCGGCATCCGGATCAAACTCCGATCCATCTGGCATATGCCGTAACGTAACCGTCCTTCGTTCTCTTTCAAAAATAATTCCGTTCGCTACATTGATAGCTGATGTATCACCAAGATTGACAGGACCCAGCGTGGAAGTAGTTACGCTATCAATATAGCTGGTGAACGTTGCTTCCGTGATATAGGACAAATCGGTGAGGACATTGTTGACGTTGAAGACATCAAACGTTGGAGGATTATATGAGTTTGAATCAAGAAAGTGGGGGTAGGGGATAGCCCTGTACCGGCCAAATAAATTTGTAAGAGGGGACGCAATGGCTTGATCAGGAAAGTAAAGATCGTCGGCATCCCGCCCTTTATTCAAATACACATAGTCAATATTCCAGGTATCATACGGTCCGGATAGACGTCCTTTATTTCTAAACCGAAATTGAAAGTCATCGTGAAAAAATTTACCGCCGTCTACTTTAACCAATGTATCGTAGAATTCATTTCTATCATATGAATCTCGCGTTAGGATCGTCATTACAGGCTCCCATAAGCCTGTCGAATCTTTAAACTCCACTTGCAAATAGTCGACGTCGTCCGGAGGTTCGCCGTTTCCGTACCATTGATAAAAAAAGCTTAAGTAAACAGAGTTGCGCTCGGCTTCAATGACATCGTCTAAATCAATGGATCTGGAAGTAAGTGTATCTCGCGTGCCATTTGCTAAAAGTTGGTCCGAATAAGGCTTGTGAGAGGCATTTAAGCCATTAAAAGTTACTACATTCAGAGAGGGAGGATTCAAGCCTATACCGTTACTTACCCAAATGCTTTTGTAGCTTTCCCACAAAGAGTCGATGGGATAATTTGACCGTGTATCTCCAATCTTATCTACGATCGCAAAAGAAAAGTCATCCCAGAAGGGAAGAGCGAGAGGACCGAGCGCCTTGGTACGCGCAGAGGTCCGGGACTTTTGCTTTACGGGAGAAATGTCGGTAAGTGGAGGAAGCGGAAAAACTTTCAATTGTGCAAACCCATCCGGCATAACGCTAATGGCTGCAAATAGCAACAACATGAATCTTTTGCAAAAAACTAATTTAAGCAACTGGCTTGCGCACGCAGTTAAGGCAATATTAGTTTTCGCTTTGTTCGTCATCAGGAACTACACTATCGGATTTACCTATCCATAAATCAACTACATCACCAACCTTTATAGTCTCATTGGGCTCAGGCTTTTGTTTAATTACGACAGCATGGGTGCCTGTAGTATCCCCTACCAGGACAATATTTCCAATGCTTAGGTTCGATCCGAAGATAATAACTTTTGCATCTTCCAGGCTAAGGCCATTGTAATCCGGTGTTTCAAAATCTTTGCTTCCTCCGTCCATTACTACAAGGTCGATCGTAGAACCTTTGGGTACGCGCTCACCCGCAGGAATAACATTACCCTGATATCTCATTTCTTTAACAACATTAAAAGGGCCTGCGACAAGTTCAATCTTTCCACGCTTCAGTTCATTGCTTCGTAACACTGCTTCTGCGTTAACCACAGATCCGTCTACCAAATTGGGTACTGGAACCGTTGGCGGGTTTAGCCGATTGATAGAAATAAAAATATTTCTTCCTTCCTTCACTTTGGAGCCAGCGTGTGGATACTGTTTCAGAACGGTGAGGGGAGGATGTTCCGATGAATATGACGAATCATTTATTTCATACCGCAAGTTTCTATTTATCAGAAAATCTTCCAGCTGACCTAACTGCATGCCTTCGATGTTGGGTACTGTGATCGTTTGCCCGTGATTCGTGACGTTGGGCAGGTACGCAAAGAAATATAAAACACAAAGGACTGCGATAAAGCTAAATGCTAACAAAAAATGTATAATCATTCCGCCTACTGTATTGCTTTTGAATTTCCGAATGTCAAATTTCATTGATCAGAACTTTCGATTATAACAAATATACAAGATCAGAATTTTAGCGAAGATTGAAAGTCACGCTCAATTCGTTTACTTCGGTTGTAACGCTCCTGAGCGAGGTTAAGCAGTCGTGTGATCAGGTCAGAAAAATTTACACCTCTTTCTTTCCACATCATCGGATACATGCTGGAGTTCGTGAAGCCTGGAATCGTGTTGATCTCATTAATGTAAATTTTACCTTTTTTATCGACGAAAAGATCAACTCGTGAAAAGTCCTGGCAATGCAATGCCTCATACGCTCTGATGGATACGTTCCGGATCTTTTCAGCAATCGCTTCGGATAATTTAGCGGGCACATGTATTACAACGGCTTCCGGATCAACATATTTCGCATCGAACGTGTAGAACTCATATTTTTTGCTGATTTCAATCTCACCGGGTTTTGATGCCTCGACGGGATGATTGCCTAATATTGCGCATTCAATTTCACGACCAATCACAAATTCTTCAGCGAGCATTTCATCGTCGTACTTAAAGGCCTCTTCAATGGCTTTCTTTAAATCCTCTTTGTTTTTCACTTTCGTTACACCAACGGAAGATCCCAGGCTTGCCGATTTAACCATGAAGGGAACACCGAGTTTTTTTGATATAGCCGCAAAGCTGATCTTATCCTTTTGATCAAAGCGAAACGTCAGAAAATTTGTGACTGGTAAGCCAGCCTGGCGCATTAAATGTTTTGCCACAATTTTGTTCATGGAGAGGGACGAACCTAAAACGCCCGTGCCAACCATCGGCATATCCATGGTTTTAATAAGTCCCTGAATGCTCCCATCTTCTCCATCCGTTCCGTGCAAAACCGGAAAAATAATATCGACTTTAAACCGATCGCCACTCGACAATAAAATAAAACCAGGACTTGACGGATCAAGCATGATTCCCAGGGCCTTTCCCTGTTCAATATCTTTGTTAACGCCTTTGGTTAAAAACCATTGACCATTTTTACCGATACCGATAGGAACAGGTTCAAACAGATCTTTATTCAGGAATTCAAAAATATTGCGCGCAGAATTTACTGATACCGCATGCTCTACAGATCGGCCACCATATAAGATTGCTACTTTCTTTTTCTTAGACATTAAAGATTCTTTTATTCCGAAAGATAATGAAAACCCATTACGGTTGTAGGCCGCAAAAAAAATGGGACTTATTTAACTATAACAGCTCTCTTAGTGTAAACTCCAGTTTTAGTTTTAACACGAACAATATAAACACCCGCTGTCGCATAACTCGTAAAAAGAGGAAGGGTCTGATTCAATACGTTTTCCCATCGCTGGCTAGTAAGAATTTTCCCTGTAGGATCAATTACCTCGATCTCAACAGATTCCTTTTCCTTTAAATTGAAAGAGATGCGTACATCATCATTGCTAAGCTTTGCAGGAACAGGATAGATCGAAATCACACCCCCGATATTCTCCGGAGGAGGTTCGGATACAAAAAATTCAATGTTATCGAGGTAAATATTATTTCCGTTTCCGCTTATAAAGACGAAGGCGATGCGAATTTGTGTTTCACCAATGAGGGATTTCAAATCCACGGTTCTTTTCTTCCAGGCAGATGAGTCAGACGAAGTTGGTATCCAGGCCGTATTTTGTGAACGCCCGTTAGAAAGGGTAGATCTAACCTCATTAAGGAGGGTATCGCCATAATTCAATCCGCAATCCGTTGATGCCAATACCAGCAATTGATCTATTATTTCCGCTCGGAAGGCGTACGACAAATCAAATGAAACACTGGGGGCTGTAGCTTTTGAGAAATCCAGGATAGGGCTAACGAACCAGCCTTTGTCACCGATCACTTCATTTTCATAGGCATTAAAATACAATGCATTGGTAGAATCTAACGCCACTTCTTGCCAGTTCATTCCGCCTGTCAGATTAATATTTGTCCATGGTTCGTCCAGGTCCTCTTCAAAATTAATTCGAAGTGGGATTTCATCGGTAGCACTACTAACGACCATGGAGGTCGTTACTATATTATCTGTCTTATGAATGTCAGGCAGACCGTTAGGTTCTGTTAATTCAAACTCAATGGTGTTATTACCCTCCACTAGCGTGATCGAATTGAGGGTAATTTCTAATGATGAGCCACCTTTAAAATTCAATCCTGAAAATGTTTGAATAGTTGAAGTTTGTCCGTTTACGGAGGTCCTTATTTTAAATGAGGAAGCTAACGTTCCCACATTTTGAATCCGAAGTTTAGGAGTTACCTCGTTTAAACATGTCACGGGGCCGGGAGATATGACCTCTTTTAAGGCGAGGTCGTTCAACGGTGTAGTGACGAGCGAGATATTGTCAAGGTATAAATTATTCCCCCAATCATTTATGCCGACAAAGGCTAGCTGCAAATTGGATTGTCCTGCAAAAGAACTTAAGTCGATAAATTCGCTTCTCCATTGCGTGTTATTGGACGGTATAAATTCGCTGGTAGTAGATGGACTGGTCGAAAGGGATGCGCCAGCCTCATCATAGAGCACCGTGCCCTGGTTGATATCGGAGTTACAATTTGATAACATTACCACCTTGAGTCCGTCATTATCAGATTGAAATCGAGCATACGCCACATCAAATAACAGTAGGGCTACCGTTTCGTTGGTAAGATCAAAGAGCGGCGTTATCAGCAAATCAACTTCGCCCAGGTTATCTTCATAGTTATAGAAATCCATTTTCAGTGCTTGATTCGTAGGAGTTTCATTGGGCGCTGTAACTAGTTTCCACGTCGTTTTTAAATCAGGGTTGGTAATTTGCCATGAGGGTGGAATAGAGTTAAAATTCTCAACAAAAGGCACTGCAATGGTTTCGGGTATAGTCAAGGACTGCTGTACCGTATTATTGGCGGGATTTCCGTCGGTTACCGAATTGGTTAATATTATTTCAAAAGTTAAACTATGAGCGCCACTGGCGATGGATGTCGGTGAGAAACTTACCGTTGAAGATTGTAACGACGAAAGATTAAGTGTAAAATCTTTCGTTTCAACTAACGTACCCTCTCTTCTCAAGCTAACTCTGGCGGAAGAAACATCGTTGTTTCCGTAATTTCGGAGTTCAATAACAGGAGTGATGAGGGAATTACATTCACCAGCCAACGGAGATATTACTTCTTTGATACCAAGGTCATTTGATACGGGCAATGGATTCGATAACCCATGTGAGGTTAACAGACTTTTTCTTCTCGGACTATTTTGTAATACAGTTGTCATTCGACCAACCTGGCCAATCGTAAACAGGTTCATGCATGCATCATCTGTATAGTCGAGAAAATTTTGGGACATCGAAACAACGTTGGTACACGTTACCTGCGGATGGGAAGGGCAACCACTTGAACTTCCCGCTTGATTGGGCGTATCGGATACATAATCACTTCCGCTGCATTGACCTTCATCATCCCCCCATGTATGCCGTAAGCCCAAAAAATGTCCTATCTCATGTGTCGTACTTCTGCCTTTCCGATATTTAGCAACGAGGTTAAAAGGCCCTTCATCTTCTGAACCAAAGGCATTGTACGCGATGACAACCCCATCGGTTAGACGGTTGTCGGAGGAATTTTCCAAACCACTTAAGCCAGATATAGGAAATTGAGCATATCCAAGAAGATCAGTAAGATTGCAAACCCAGATGTTGAGATAGTCTTCTGCCGGCCAATAGCTCAATGATTTCAATTCATAATTGTCGTTGACCGTCCATGAAGTTTGAGTCCCCTGAACGCGTCTAATGCCGGTGGTTGCCAACCCCTCCGGATCTTGTTTGGCGAGTACGAACTCTACGCTGAGGCTTCCCGCCACTGACTGAAATTCGGCAGGGGTGTTGACCGCATCTGTATTTAAGCGCTGAAAATCGTTGTTTAAAACGGAAATTTGAGAAAGTATTTGTGCAGCACTGATGTTTCGCCCGGAGCCAATAGCCTCTCCATTGTGAATT
The DNA here is from genome assembly GCA_964484845.1 of uncultured Chryseolinea sp. Classification (GTDB taxonomy): domain Bacteria; phylum Bacteroidota; class Bacteroidia; order Cytophagales; family Cyclobacteriaceae; genus Chryseolinea. The sequence continues at coordinate 19,198 of CAZAHL010000030.1, forward strand.
ACATGAACAACGACCGGAATTTGATAGGCGGCTTGTTGTCGTTCCAAACCCGAAACCTTTGATTTTCGAATTCGATTATCCAGCCATTGTTCAAATTCTACCTGGTTCCTGGTGAAATTTCCCACCTGGAGTTTTTTCATATACTCCACCGTGCCACATCGTTGTTGAGCTGAAGCCGCATACGACACGAAAGCGAAAAGAAGAAAAGATAATTGCTTTAAAAATGACGGTATCTGCGGCACAAAAATCGGGGGTCAACGAAATTATTTCACGAGTCAAATATAAATAATATGAACTACTTTTTCTTCACTGAAAAACGATGCACCCACCAAATACGATAGGATACTTTTGCTTAATGCAAGTTGAGCAAAAACGGGATAACCGGCTCTCATTCAGGGAAGATACGGTTATTCGGGATTACTCCCCGTTCGTTTAAAATGGCCAGAAAGGTCGAATTTGACCTTTTTTTGCTTAAAGAAAGCGAATAATTAAAAGGAATTGTAACGGGTATGCTTTTAGAAGGAGAATGTTTAAAAATAAAATATGGTCACCCAGAAAGAGTCCAACCTGATTCAGGACAAGCCCATTTACATCCGAAAAATCCGTATTGTCCTCCTCATCCTTTTAACAACCCTTTGCTTTCTATCCACACTTTAGATAAGCGGGAATCAATTCTCCGGGGGTCGGGAGATGCCTTAAAAAATTAAGAATGCGATTGGCGTTAACGTTGTTGATTTTATGTACCTAAGATAGAGTCGATCGGTATACTTTTCACCCGAAGCCCACCCCTTCAATGAACAAACAATTTCCTCGTTATTTTACCAGAGACTTCCGCCGCCCAGGATTAACCGAAAGGAATAAGGTTTACAACTTCGATCGATTTTATTTCGGGAACATCGCGTTTAATAGCCGCTTCAACGCCCGCCTTAAAGGTCATTGTCGACATGCTGCAGTTACCGCAGGCCCCGACAAATTCCAATTGTACAATGTGGTCTTCCGAAATGTGATTGACCTTCACATCGCCACCATCAGCCTTGAGATAAGGTCGAATGGAATCCAGGGAGGATTCTATTTTTTTTGTCAATTCTTCTACAGTAATCATCAGACTTTTAATTCCACCTTTTTGGTTTGTGTAAAGTTAGCATTTCTAATGGCAATATGCTGAGCTAAAGTTTCAGCCAGATTTTTGAAAGCGTCAGCGGTAGGTCCCTCTTTTAAAACGGCCGGTAATCCACTGTCACCGCTTTCGCGGATGCTTTGAACTAACGGGATCTGACCCAGCAACGGAACGTCGTATTTCTGCGATAAGTTCTTTCCTCCATCTTTTCCAAAAATGTAATATTTGTTATCGGGAAGTTCTTCCGGTGTGAAGTACGCCATGTTTTCAATGACACCTAGAACAGGTACATTGATCTGCGGTTGCCTAAACATAGCCAGTCCTTTGTTCGCATCAGCTAATGCTACTTTTTGAGGAGTAGTAACAATGACAGCTCCAGTAACTGGAACCGTTTGAACCAGCGTCAAGTGAATATCGCTTGTGCCTGGAGGCAGATCAATAAGCAGGTAATCCAATTCTCCCCATTCGGCGTCGCCAAAAAACTGTTTCAGGGCGGCACTGGCCATGGGGCCCCGCCACACCACGGCACTGTCGGGTGGGGTAAGAAATCCAATGGATATCAGCTTCACGCCATACTGTTCGATGGGAATGATAATATTTTTGCCATTGACCTGTTTAACAGTCGGTTGTTCAAATTCACAATTAAACATGGTGGGAATCGAGGGACCAAAAATGTCCGCATCGATCAGCCCTACTTTGGCTCCCGCCATGGCCAACGCAACCGCGAGATTAGTTGTAACGGTTGACTTTCCGACTCCTCCTTTTCCAGAGGCGATGGCAATAATATTTTTGACCTTTGGTAAAAGGGGTGCATTGGTTCGTTGCGTAGTAACTGACGAGGTTATGAATATGTCAATCTTTACATCCTCACCAACCACTTTCCTGACAGCATCTTCACAATCCTGCCTGATTTTTTCTTTTAAGGGGCAAGCCGGTGTTGTAAGGACCACCGTGAAACTCACTTTACCGGTTTCTACGATTACGTCTTTAATCATATTAAGACTTACCAGGTCTCGTTTAAGGTCGGGGTCATCAACTGTAGAAAGGGCTTTTAAAATATCAGATTGAGTCATTTGGAGGTTCAATTTGCGAGGTACGTCGTGCTAGGTAAGGCTATTCGGTTTGAAATTTGTCCACAATTTAGTGCTAAAACCCTGAATCGTTAAAAGTAATTCATTAAACGTTTTCCAACCTGAACGCATATCTTTGGGCTACAAAAAAAGCAACCCCCTAAACTAGAAACTAGAACACCAACTCTAAACTCGAAACTCTAAACTCGAAACTCTAAACTCTAAACTAACTAAGTGATCTCACGCGAAACCATTGACGAAATAAAAAGCCGCATCGATATTATCGATGTTATCGGGGATTTTGTGACGTTAAAGCGCTCAGGGCAAAATTATAAAGCATTAAGTCCGTTTACGAATGAGAAAACGGCGTCTTTTTACGTAGTGCCCTCCAAGGGCATATTCAAAGATTTTAGTAGTGGTAAAGGCGGCGATGGGATAAGCTTCGTCATGGAGCACGAGGGCATGAGTTATGTGGAAGCATTGCGTTACCTCGCAAAAAAATATGGTGTTGAGATAAAAGACGAGGCGATTGGGCAGGAACAACTCTTGCAGCAAACTGACCGTGATGGTTTATACATCGTAATGAACTATGCCAAGGATTATTACAAGGATTTACTTTTTCAAAGCGATGAGGGCAGAAGCATTGGATTAAGTTATTTTCATGAGAGAGGATTTAACGACCGGACCATTGAAAAATTTGAGCTAGGCTATAGCATCAATGAGTGGGACCGTTTCAATAAAACAGCATTGGCCGCTGGCTACAGTGAGGAGATGCTGGAAAAGGCGGGTCTGGTTATTAAGAAAGAAAATGAAAAGACGAATGGCTTTCGAATTTATGATCGCTTTCGCGGAAGGGTTATTTTCCCCGTTCACAATCTGGCTGGAAAGGTGGTCGCTTTTGGCGCCAGGATTTTAACGAAAGAAAAAGATCAGCCGAAATACATCAATTCTCCGGAGACGGAAATTTACCATAAGAGCAATGTGCTGTATGGTATGTTCCAGGCAAAGAATGCCATTCGAAGAGAGGATTTTTGTTACCTGGTAGAAGGTTACACAGATGTGATTTCATTGCATCAAGCGGATGTTGATAACGTTGTGGCTTCGTCCGGAACCGCTCTAACCGAAGAGCAAATAAAGCTAATCAAGAGATTTACCGAAAACGTTACGGTACTGTTCGACGGCGATGCAGCGGGGATCAAGGCCGCCCTCCGAGGTATCGACCTTGTATTAAAGGGAGGGTTAAACGTTCGCGTTGTTTTGTTGCCAGACAGCGAAGATCCTGACAGCATGTCCAAGAAGATGGGCACTTCGGAATTTAAGCAATATCTAAAAACTCACACTAAGGACTTTATCTCTTTCAAAATTGATTTGTATGCGGAAGATGCAGCCCATGATCCGATCAAGAAAGCAGAAGCCATCCGTGAAATTATTACCAGTATTTCTCTTATCCCAGATCCGATAAAACGTTCTGTATATCTTCAGGAAACGGGTCAATTGTTAAAGATTCCGGAAGCGGTCTTGCTTACGGAGCTTAATAAGATTGTCATTCAGGAACGCAAGAAAAAAGAGACCCCTAACACGCGCAAAGAAGTGCAGGTTCCGGATGAAATCCCGGCTGAGGTCTCTACGGTCTATAAGCTTGATACGAAAAGTATGGAGCAAATTCAGGAACGGGAAGTGGTGCGACTTTTGATAAATTATGCCGATAGCGAACTGGAAGAGGATATCGACCTTGTGAGCTATTTTATTTCAGAATTTGAAGAGCTGGAGTTTACAAACACTACGTACGCTAAAATTTATCATGACTTCTATGAAGCTAAGAATAAGGGTGAGCTTATTGATTCCAATTATTTCTTAAACACTGGATCTGAAGATGTTAAAAAATTAATAGCCGAGCTTACTACCCGAAAGCATTATGTTAGTCCACATTGGGCCGGAAAGTACCACATTGTCTTTTTTGATGAGAAGGAGAAGATTCAGGAACATGCGCATCAAAATGTGTTGAGAAGAAAGTATCGATACGTGCAACGATTGATCGAAGAAAATAAAGAGAAACTGAAGGATGCAGAAAAAAGCAAAAGCAACGAGGAGATTGACGAGTTGGTCGAAACCCAGACACGTTTAAAGAACGCAGACGTAGAGATTGCTAAGCAGCTAGGAATAGTTTCTGGTAAGTATTAATATGGAACGCATGGAATTCATTTAACGTTAATGATCACAAACAAGTGGCCGGTGACTTTGGAAAACTTATGGAAATAAAATTGAATACAATCGATGAAGCCCTTGAAGACATCAAGAATGGCAAAGTGATTATTGTAGTGGATGATGAAGATCGCGAAAATGAAGGCGATTTTATTTGTGCTGCAGAGACGATCACCCCAGCCATCGTCAACTTCATGGCTACGCACGGACGAGGATTGATCTGCGTGCCTATCATTGAAGACCGTTGTGAAGAATTGGGACTCGAGTTAATGGTTGGAACAAATACGGCCATCTATGAAACGCCTTTTACAGTATCCGTTGATTTAATTGGCCATGGATGCACTACAGGGATTTCAGCACACGATCGGTTCAAAACCATCCGGGCGTTAGTAGATCCCGATACAAAACCGGAGGAATTGGGTAGACCGGGCCATATTTTCCCGTTAAAAGCAAAACGTGGAGGAGTATTAAGAAGAGCAGGTCACACGGAAGCAGCGATTGATTTTGCCCGCCTTGCAGGATTTAAGCCTGCAGGTGTTCTTGTAGAAATTATGAATGAAGATGGCAGCATGGCACGCCTTCCGGATCTCGTTCTTGTGGCAGAACGTTTTAAATTAAAACTCGTTTCAATAAAGGATCTTATTGAATATAGAATCAAAAAAGAATCTCTGATTAAAAGAGAAATTGAAGTTGATATGCCTACCGAGCATGGTCATTTTAAATTGATAGCATTCGATCAAATCAATTCAAATGAAGTACACATGGCCTTGGTAAAAGGAACGTGGCAGAAAGATGAACCTGTACTTGTACGGGTTCACTCTTCGTGTGTAACCGGCGATATTTTTGGGTCGTGCCGTTGTGATTGCGGCTCGCAACTGCATGCGGCGATGGAGTTGGTTGACCGTGAAGGAAAAGGCGTTGTCTTATATATGAAACAGGAGGGAAGAGGCATTGGACTGCTAAATAAACTTAAGGCCTATAAATTGCAGGAGCAGGGATTGGATACTGTTGAAGCTAACTTGCAATTGGGGTTTGATATGGACGAACGTGATTACGGAGTGGGGGCGCAGATCATCCGCGATTTAGGCATCAGCAAAATTCGACTAATCACCAACAACCCAAAGAAACGGGTGGGACTCATGGGATATGGACTCGAAATCGTGGACAATGTGCCGATCGAAATTGCACCAAACCCGCACAATGAAAAATATTTGATGACAAAGCGCGACAAACTAGGTCATACGATTTTAAAACATAAATGAAACGATTGAGAAAAGGGATGGTCGATTTTTTTTATAAAAAACAAGGTGGTTTTTTTATAAGCTTATTCTTGTTCTTTTCATCAGTATCGGTTTACGGCCAACAATTTCCCTCGGACCTTTGGCACGATGGAAAGGTTGTTTTGCTGGAAGGCGACACACTCCGGGGAAGTATTAAATACGATCTTCAGCAAGATGTTATTCAATTCAATGCAAGGCAGCAGATCACCGCTTTCAGTGCACGGAAACTTCTGTTCTTTGAGATTTTCGACAATTCGGTTAGACGCTATCGTCAGTTTTTCGCATTGCCATTTTCCTCCATATCCGGATACAAAGCACCTGTTTTTTTCGAACTTCTGGAAGAAGGTAAGATGACCCTGTTATCTCGTGAGTCAATTGAGTACCGAACGTATAACTCACCTTACTATATGGGCTCTTATACCAGATTGGTGCTGGTCTATAAATATTTTTTTCTGGATGAGAAAGGTAATATCAAAGAATTTACGGGCAACAAAAATGATCTTCTGCAACTCATGAATAAAAAATCGGAAGAAGTTGAAAAATACATTAAGGCTAACAGACTGAAATACGACGATAAATATGATTTCGCCAAAATTGTTGCCTATTATAACTCTTTATTCGGAACTTGAAAGTGATGATGTGTTTACGTGGTTACGTGTTTAAGTGTTTAAGTTTCGGACCTCTTAGTACCGCATGCTTCGAACTGAGGTTATCTTGCGTCCAATTGAATTTTTTACCTCAATCAATCTACAATCATCAATCTAAAATTTAATGAAGCCCCTTATCTTAGTCGTCAATGATGACGGCATTACATCGAAAGGTATTTTAACACTCGTAAATGCGATGAAAGCGTTGGGGGATGTAATTGTTGTTGCGCCCGATAGCCCACAATCAGGTATGGGACACGCCATCACAGTTGGAGAAACATTGAGGCTGGAAGAAAATTTTATCTTTAAAGGTATCAAAGCTTTTGAATGTTCGGGGACACCGGCTGATTGTGTTAAAATTGCCCGTCATTTTGTTTTAAAAGACAGTCGCCAGCCGGATGTTGTTGTGAGTGGCGTCAATCATGGAAGTAATACTTCCATCAGTGTTCTATACTCGGGTACTATGTCGGCTGCAATTGAAGGTGCAATTGAAGGCACACCTGCCATTGGATTTTCGCTCTGCGATTTTTCGCACGATGCAGATTTTTCACATACGGAAGTGTACCTTCAAAAAATCACAAAGCAGGTTATTGAAAAAGGTTTACCGAAGGGAATTGCTTTAAATGTAAATTTTCCTCCAAAGAAAACTGAAAGTATTAAGGGGATCCGCGTCTGTCGCCAGGCGAACGCGAAGTGGGTCGAAGATTTTGATCAGCGATACGATCCAAACGGTCGCCGATACTTCTGGATGGCAGGGAATTTTGTTAACTTCGACAAGGGAGAAGATAATGATGAATGGGCAATTGCTAACAATTACATCTCGGTCGTTCCTTGTCAATTCGATCTGACAGCGCATCAGTCGATCCCCATATTAAATGAAGACTGGGAAATACTCAGGTAAAATTTTATTGCAAGTTAATATAGACGCCAGCGGAAGTTGTGATGGAACTCATAGCAACGGGAAAGCGTACACTTTTTCCGGGAGAATTTATCAAGTTATCTACTTCACTACTGTTGAAGACAACTTTCTTTTGATAGATCGTTTTACGAACACTGGCCGCCAATGTATGTAATTTGTCTTCGCCGTTTATTATGTACCTGGAGATTTCGCTTTGTTCAGGGTAATAATTCATTCCTGTGAATATCATTTCTGTGAAAAGACTGACGTTGGAATTTATCTTTAAATGCATTCCAATACCGGCTCTGATCCCGAGGGAAAATCCGCCAGAATATTTGGTATATCTGTATTCTGAATATTTAACTCCATCTTCCTCAACCGAGCGTTCCATTTCCCGATTGAATTTTATTTTACCGACAACTGGACCAATCAGCATATACGGAGTCACCACTCTTTCTGACGCAATAAATTTTAACGAGGGTGTAAAGAGTACGCCTTTTGAATATGAAGTTTCTGATTCTCTGCTAGAATTTTTTAAAACATCCAATTGAATATCGGAATGGGTCGATTGCGTGTTAAATTTTTTACCTAATAAATAACTTAAACCAAGTTCGACACCAACGTGCTGAGAGAACCTGTATCCAAATGAACCATTTAAAATAAGTCCGGCGCCATAAGAGCCCCGCACTTCTCTGTGTGTACTTTTTGATTCGGAGAATTTCGAGCTCGTTTTCGTATCCACGGTCGTCGTGTTGCTGGAAAATGAATTGACGCCAATTTGTTGAGAGATCCAGGGTACTGCATAACCCGCACTAAACTTAAACGTTTGAGCTTCGACTAATCCAAAAAAGACTACCGCTAGACCCGTCAAAAATAATTTTATCATCCTTGTTAATGTAATTTATTGCCCCACAATCCTTTTTAATTAAAGTGCAAATAAAGGTTATGATCGTGAGTTATTTTAGCATCGTGAAGAATAATAAAAATAAATTTTGCATGTTGTGGATGGCGTCGTGCTTATAAGAAATATTTACACTTCATCCATCACAAATTCTGACGGTGTGTTGAATTTCTCTTCGAGATGACGTGATAACGGATGAAGTGTAATGACTTTTTGTGATGAATTTTTTTCTGATTAGACGGGATCAACATCAACAATGATCCGCGTGCTACGATGCACTTTTTCTTTCACAAGATTTTCGATGGTTGCATGCAAGTTTTGTTTGATCGTTGCCAGATCCATTCTGCTTCGTGATATTTTGATAAGAATACTTAACAAGAATTGATTTCTGATCTTGGATACCATAGGCTCTCCAGGTCCTAAGATTTTTATTCCTGGCAACACGTCGCGCAAACGACTAACCAATGTTCCGGCAGTTAACTGGCAAATCTTCTTGTCAGTATGTTTAACAGTAATTTCCACTAACCGCGTAAACGGCGGATAGTCATGTTGAAAGCGATCAGCCAGCTGAGTGGTGTAGAACGTTTGATAATCATACGTAAGAATAGTGTTGAGCAAAGGATGATCAGGACTTGAAGTTTGAATAACGACGGTGCCTGGTTTATCACGCCGGCCTGCACGACCACTTACCTGTGTTATCAGTTGATACGCTCTTTCATAAGAGCGGAAATCGGGAAAATGAATCATGCGGTCTGCATTGAAAATACCAACCAGGCTCACATGGTCAAAGTCCAGTCCCTTCGTTACCATCTGGGTGCCCACTAGAATGTTAGTTTCCCCGCGTTCAAAATGATCAAGTATCGTTTCATAACTTATTTTTGATCGGGTGGTGTCAAGATCCATTCGTTGAACTTTTGCCGAAGGAAAGTGAAGCGTAAGTTCTTCTTCTAATTTTTCGGTACCGTACCCCATCGTTTTTATTCGCACCGAAGTGCAGGTAGGGCACTGGTTAGGTAACTGCTCTTTATATCCGCAATAATGACAGACCAACGCATGGCGATATTGGTGATAAGTGAGGCTGACCGCGCAATTCACACATTTCGGTATCCATCCACAATCTTCGCAGCTTATCATAGGCGAGTAGCCCCGCCGGTTTTGAAAAATAATAACTTGTTCCTTTTTTGTTAAAGCTTCCTCTATTTTCTTTAACAAGAGTCTTGAAAATTCTCCCTTCGTTGTTTTCTGTTTTCGTTCCTGCCCCAAATCGGCTAAGATGATCGCAGGCAACTGTGCTTCCCCAAATCGTTTGTCCAGCATGACAAATCCGTATTTACCCTGAGTGGCGTGATAATAGGTATCCACAGAGGGAGTTGCTGATCCGAGCAGCACTTTGGCATGGTGCATTTGCCCCACAACCAACGCAACATCCCGGGCATTGTAACGAGGGGCAGGATCCTGCTGCTTGTAGGATGGGTCGTGTTCTTCATCGATAATTATCAGTCCTAAATTGTCGAATGGCAACAAAATAGACGAGCGCACGCCAATTACAAATTTAAATTTACCTTGCAGGATTCCGTTCCACACCTCTACGCGTTCGTTGTCTGAAAACCTGGAGTGGTATACCCCCATGGTCTGGCCGAAGATCTTTTTTAGACGTTGAACGATCTGTGTGGTAATCGCAATTTCGGGTAGCATGTAGAGAACTTGAGATCCTCCATCCAATGCCTGCTTAATAAGGTTGATGTAGATCTCTGTTTTACCGCTGCCAGTAATTCCCCGTAATAACGAGATGGGGTGTTCCTGAAAACTTTTTAGGATTTCGTTTTGAGATTGCAGTTGGTCTTCGCTTAACAGCACCGAATGATTTTCTGAAATTTTGTTCTCCGGAAAGCGTGAAACAATAACATCAAATTCTTCAAATACATTATTTTTTATCAAGGTGCTTAAGGAAGATTCAGATAATCCATCCTTTAGTAAATCCTTCTTTTTGATTCCGGATCTATTCACATCAGGATGACTTAATACCGGTACATCCTGAAGATATTTTAACAACAAGGCTTCCTGCTTTGGTTTGGATGCAAATATTTCAAATAAGCTTTCCAGGGCTTTTGAATTGTTATGTTCCTGGCGGAGCCTTATTTTTTTTTCGGTTTTCGGTTTATATTTTTCTTTAACCTCTTCATAAATAATAATCGACTCCTTCCTGACGAGTGATTTTAGAATGCTAAAAATATTTTTTGTGCCTAGTAACTTTGTAATTCCTGAGTAATCCAGTGATTGATGTATCAAGTGTTTCAACAGCATCTCTTCCTTTTCAGAAAACTGTTGATCTGTCTCGTCCAAATTAAATGCAGGATGAAGTTGAACTATCGATTCACTTGACAGTTTTAACCCGCTGGGCAAAGCCGCATTCATGACTTCACCCAAGGAGCACAAATAATATTCGGCTATCCACGAGAATAGTTTGAATTGCAAGTCGGTGACGACAGGATAGTCGTCTAATATTTCCAGAATATATTTGGCTTCATATTCCTGTGGCGGACGATTGTGAACCCGTGCGATGAGCCCGGTTAAAATCTTACGGTCACCAAACTGTACAATGGCGCGCTGGCCAACGAGAATTTTATCTCGTAAGTTTTTGGGAACACGGTAAGTAAAAAGTTTAGCAACGGGAACCGGCAGAAGAAGCTCTGCAAAGAGGGTATCGCACGGTTCGGTCTGATCAAAAATTTCCACCGCTCAAATCAAGCGATTTTTTCCATTGAATGATAATGGTGTGAAGCGGTTCTTTTAAAACTTGGAGCCTTTTTTCCAAATAGGGAGATTTTAATCAGTTGCTCTATTTTTGTTATGCTATTTGAATAATGGAATTTTGTTAATACCGTATTGTAGTTTTTCTCCACTAAGTCCAGGTAAGGACCGGGATTTTCGAGAATTTCTTTGATCTGATCAACCGGGTTATTCCAATCAATTTCAATCATCGGGTTGTAATCAAAAAGGTACTCCGCCTCTGCGGGAGCTGACCCTATCAATAGGCATTTGGAAGCCATTGCCTCCAAGTAGCGAAGCGTAAACGTCGAAACATCGCCAGCATATTCAGGATGTGTTAATGCTTTCGGAAAACAGATACAAATTTTTGTATCCGCCAAACCCGCTATAAAATCTTCTCGGGTCGGAAATTGCAATGTCGATGCCTTTACACGTTCTACGGCAACGTCTCTGTTATCATCTCTATCTTCAAATTGATAATTTATATTATTCAACTTACATCCAGTCACAATCTCTTCATGATATTTTGAATAGGATCTTCCGAAAGATAATAGGTGTATTTTACGTTCATTCCACGGCTTGAACTGATAGTCGGCTGTATTAATGGATTCTGGTATCCAATGGACATCACAATTCGGAATTTTCAGTTTACGAAAGTGCTTTGTGGCTTGAAGACTGGATAACATAAGCAGATTTATCTTGCTCTCTCTAACCAGGTGCTCAAATTCGCGGTATTTTGGTTGCCAGACATCATATGTCCATAAAACACGCAAGTCACTATTTATCGTGAAATAGGGAAAGGTTTTGGAATAGAGAAACAATCGGTAAGGAAGCCCTAGACTAACAACAGCTCCCTTTTTTTTGTACAATCGAAGTATGGGCTGTAAAATATAGTGCAGAAGTGTATAAAATCGGGTTGAAATAGGATTTGGATGCGGTAGCAAGGCACCCGTTGCGGTATTCCAATTACTGTTCTCCGCGCAAAATTTTTCGAAGTCCTGCAACAATAACAGGTCAGGTCGTTTACTTTTGATTTTTGAGGTAATTAAGGTGATCAAATCGTTTTGGTTTTAAGGTTGCGGTCAATAATTATGCTTAGCCTTACACGTCATTGAATTTGTGAAAATCCTTATTTCATCATCCTCAACAGGTGACAATTAATTTTGTTCTTCCCTGTCACCCTTTTTTTATAATAATTTGGTGCAATTTAAGTAAACCTGGAATCGTACACGATTTCTGCCCCATATATTATTTTATAGTACCAAAGATCGGCATTGAAGTGCATATTTCCTTAAATACCTGCCGAAAAAACAGCCGAGTCTAAAGAGAAGAATACAGAAGAAACTAACAATCGTTCAGAAAAAAAAGAAGTTTTATTTGTTTGTGTTGTCTTGGCGGGCCCTCTTTAGCATGCTGTGAATGACTTGTAAATTTTTTAAATCGACATCGGCGCCGATCTGCATAATCCGATTTTTAATCGTTTCAGTAACTGTGAAAAGGCCGACTCCATTGTTCTCCAGGACGATTACAAACTGTGACTTTGACAACGCTCCAGAAATTTTATTTAATGTCTGAACGGCTTTAGAGGAAATTCCAACATTGATGTAGGCAACTTTTCGAATATTATCGTATAAAATATCGGACACTGATTCAACTTCCTGTATTTCAAGAATAGGCTTTTTAGATATACAAACCCTCGTATTTCCTATCAGCATTTTGACCACGTTTTCGCATTTGCTTTTTTTTGGGAAGGTGTAGGTGAGATAGATACCTGGCGGTGCAGACTGAGAGAAGCAGGTCGTTGTAAAGATTAAAAGCAAAAGAGACAGCTTCATTTGATCCTATTAGTAAATTAAATATTGGATGGAAGGGGTGGAGCTTTGGAAGCTAATGGAAACTCTGATCTTACCGGTTTCCGTTGAGTTAAGCTGGATAATTTTTTATATACAACGGTATCGCCATGCGCTAGTGTTTTCAGCCCATTGTTATCCCAGGTTTCCAAGAAAGACAAACAGATAGGTCGTAAAGTCATTTAAAAGCTCACAAGGTTTTTGATATAAGCTACGTCATGTAACCTTTCGGATTACGTTACTTGCTGTACCTAAGATAACATGATAACCGTGGATTTCACATGCCTATTACGGTAAATACGCCTGCATTGGCAGATGTTTTAGCGCTGGGTCTATCGAGCTGACTCTTTCGAGTCCACTTCGTGTCTTTTGGACTGAGGATTTTAACAAACCTTAAATTTTCATTTATGGCTTATCGTTATTAATTCCGCAAGTTCTTTCGCCATTCGACATTCATTTAATTGCTGTTCCAATGTCAACGTTGAACGCCGAATCGAATTCTGAATGTCAAACGGACGTCTTTTATCTCGTGCGAGGGAACATTCGGTGAAATCACCATTGATTCAGCTGGAGTTTCGTTTCGGCTATGGTATGTACTGGAAGTTTGCAAGTTTTATTGAAACACACATAAATCGTGGGCTTGTCATCCAGGCCTATCTTATCTTTCAACAAAGGAAGGTCACTTTTATTTTGTGTTCCTTGTACGACCATGAACGGAAAATAATTTTGATGAAGGTCAGAACGCAGGTCATGAATATTTTTACCCGTTAAAGCGACCTCAGTTAGTCCTTTTTTTATTTCGGCATAAACGATTGCCCACTGCGACATATAACCTGGCTCACTTTTAATAAGGTGGGCAAGCGAGCCAGTCATAGCATCTGCAGTTTGCTTCCAATCCTCGCGATCCAATAAAACGCCCATGTAATTAAGGTTTTGAGCCATGATAGAATTCGACGAGGGAATTACATTATCAAATATTTCTTTTTTACGGGCGATAAGCTGCTCCGAATCGCCAGAAGTGTAATAAAAGAAGCCGTCGGGACGATCAAAAAATTGATCGATTGTGTATTGCATCATCTCTGTTGCACGATCGACCCAGTGCTCATCGAATGTTACCTGATATAATTTTAATTGCGCTTGAATAACGTATGCGTAGTCATCTAAAAATCCCGTGGTCGTCGAGCGCTTCTCTTTATACGAACGATAAAGTTTATTTCCCTCCATCAATTCTGTTTCAAGGAAATGCATATTTTTCAACGCCATATCTAAAAAAAGCTGATCTGAAAAAAACCGATAAGCATCAACAAGGCCACAAATTGCCATGGCGTTCCATGCCGTAATGATTTTGTCATCAAGTCCTGGTCTGGTTCTATGCTCGCGAACCTTTAATAAAGTATTCTTAGAATTATTTAAAATCGTACTCCATTTTTCTGGCGTGATCCCCTGTTTCTTTAAAAACTCATCATCATCCCAGGACTTCATTAAAATGTTGGTACCATGTTCCCAATTACCTTCCTCTTTCACGCTATAGTAAGCAGAAACCACCGGTTCATCCGTGCCCAGCGTTGCTTTAAGTTCTGCTTTCGTCCAGACATAAAATTTTCCTTCAACGCCCTCACTATCGGCATCAAGAGCAGAATACAATCCTCCATTTGGATGTGTCATTTCGCGTTTAAGCCAATGAAACGTTTCATATACAACATCTTTAAATAGTTTATCCTTGGTTATAGCATAAGCCTCAGCGTAAAGGCTTAACAACTGCGCGTTGTCGTATAACATTTTCTCAAAGTGAGGAGCGAACCAATATCGGTCTACAGAATAGCGGGAAAAACCTCCGCCGACCTGATCATAAATTCCTCCCATGGCAATGCGTTTTAATGTGAGGGTGATTTGATCAAGTGCTTGCTGGTTTTTTGTAAGGTGATAAACTCTTAGCAAAAGGAGCCAGATAGATGGCATTACAAACTTGGGTTCCTTATCCATACCTCCCCAGGTTGTATCAAACTTGGGTTGAAGTCTGCCGTAAATTTCATTCAGGTCAGGAATGAGCTCGGAATCTATGGGTTTTTGTTTATACCGGTCTACGTCAGAATTCATTAGATGTAACCGTAGTTCCTCGGCTGAGTCTTCAATTTGTTTTCGATTTCCCTGATAAGCCTGGTTAATATTGTTTAGAATTTCAACCCATGCCTGAGGGGAGAAATAAGTACCGCCAAAAAATGGTTTTTGATTCGGTGTAAGAAAAACATTCAAGGGCCAACCGCCGTGCACTCCAAGCGCTTGCACCGCGTCCATATAAACCTGATCGATGTCCGGCCGTTCTTCGCGGTCAACTTTTATACAAATAAAAAATTTGTTCATAACATTCGCGATGTTTTCCTTTTCGAACGACTCGCGTTCCATCACATGACACCAGTGGCAGGATGAGTATCCAATGCTGACCAATATTGGCTTATCGTCTTGTACCGCTTTTTGTAATGCCTCAGCACCCCATTCATACCAGTCAACCGGATTGTGGGAATGTTGAAGTAAGTAAGGAGAAGTGGAGTGGATTAATCTATTGGGCATTGAATTAGTTTGAAGTTTGAGGTTTAAAGTTTGAAGTTGCCCGGATTTAACTTCAAATTTCAAACATTAAACTTCAAACTGTCATGGGGATTTTCCTTCAAGGAAGTGCTTGCATAGCATTTTTTTAAATGCTACTTTTAGGT
>CAZAHL010000031.1:0-34453 GCA_964484845.1 uncultured Chryseolinea sp.
GATTTTTCTTGTCCTGGTTCAACGACCTAGCCGGCAAGAGAATGTCACTTCCGTCGGATAACGTTGCCTTCTGGTTAGCCAGCCTTGGATTTATCCTTGTCACGAGTCTTCTTTCCGGAAGCTATCCGGCATTGTTCCTCTCCTCTTTTCAGCCTGTAAAAGTTCTGAAGGGTACGTTCAAAGCCGGACGGTTTGCATCCCTTCCCCGCAAAGTACTGGTGGTTGTACAGTTCACCGTTTCGATTACACTCATCATCGGCACGACGATCGTTTGGCAACAGATCCAGTATGCTAAAGACAGGCCCATCGGATATTCGCGTGAGGGATTGATCATGGTGCGCAAATCCACACCTGAGCACTGGCGTACAGCGGAAACGATCCGGACGGAACTTATCGCGACAGGGGCTGCGTCCAACGTGGCAGAATCTGCGGGTCCACCAACAGCCGTCTGGTTCGAGAGCACAGGTTTTATGTGGAAAGGCAAGGACCCGAATATGCACGACGATTTCGTGAACATCGCCGTTGCGCAGGACTACGGTAGGACTATGGGATGGCAGTTCGTCCAAGGGCGCGATTTTTCCAGAGATCACTCGACCGATTCATCCGCTATGGTGTTGAACGAGGCGGCCGTGAAGTTTATGGGACTACAGAACCCTGTTGACGAAGAGATTGTGTGGCAGGGAAAGAAGTATCATGTGATCGGTGTCATGAAGGACATGGTCATGGCCTCGCCGTATGATCCCGTGAAGCAAACAATCTTCAGGCTCATTCATGATGAAGGTCTCTGGATCAACATCAGGCTGAACCCGGAACTAAGCACAAGGGAAGCGCTTGCCAGGACCGCGAAGGTGTTTCAAACAATAATGCCTGCAGTTCCATTCGAGTATAAATTCGTTGACCAGGAATATGCGTTGAAATTCGCAGGCGAGGAACGCATCGGCAAGCTTGCCAGCTTCTTTGCTTCACTTGCCATCTTCATCAGTTGCCTGGGATTGTTCGGAATGGCTTCGTTTGTAGCCGAACAACGAAAGAAAGAGATCGGCATACGCAAGATACTTGGAGCGTCGGCTGCGAACCTTTGGCGAATGCTCTCGATGGAGTTTGTGGTACTCGTCGGCATTTCATGTCTGATCGGAATTCCCATTGCATGGAACTACTTGACGGACTGGCTTGAGAACTATCAGTATCACACAAAGATCTCTGTTTGGGTATTTGTGGTAGTGAGTGCGGCATCGTTGACCATCACATTGCTGATCATTAGTTTTCAGACAATTAAAGCCTCAATCGTCAATCCAATTAATTCGTTGAGGTCGGAGTAGGATTATCGAGCAATAGCTGATACGCGCTTTAAAAGAAATTCGATCAATTTTTCTAAATGGCTTTCGGCAAAGTTCCTATTAGGGTAATCTATATAAAATCCACTTGCAGATGTTACGCTCCGCTACCGTAGCGAAGTACAATTTCGAATGCCATCGTAAAACACAAGCATGTCAGTACAATCCATTGGTTCGAAATAGAAACAAACAGCATGCGGATCGATCTTAACTTAAGGTAACGTTTTCAACATATCGTTTTAGCTAGCTTTGCTATTGCATCTCAACCTGGCATGATGAAGTATTACTTCCTCTATTGCTTTTGCATAAATCTCAGCCACACAGCGTATGAAAATATTTAATGAAATAGTAGTTAAGCGTCCTATCGAGGAAGTTTTCGGTTTCCTATCAAATTTTGAAAATATGCCAAAGTGGAATTATTATGTTCTGGAGGTAAATAAAACAACCGATGGGTCGATTGCAAAGGGCTCAACATTTCATCAGGTCCGCAAAAATGACGCTCAGGATTTGAAAGTGATTGAGTTCGAGTTTCCCAACATAGTTACGGTAGAAACATTAATCCCGAAAAGACATCTAACGATGCGCTTTAAACTTTCTCGCGCAGGCTCTTTTACCAGAATAGAAGATGTGTGGCAGCTACAAGCGTCATGGATAGCCGAAATCTTTGTAAAAAGTCGTATACAATCGGCAAGAAATAATAACCTTAAAAAACTCAAGACATTAATGGAAAAGGGGAACGTCACTTTGCAGGACGGCCGAATTACATATCTTCGTTAAAATGACAGTGAGCCTCTTCACATCAAAATTCCAAAATGACTTCATCCCCCATTTTAACGGACTTGCTAAAGAAAACAGCTGGTTTTACAAAGGCAGAGATCCCGATCATCTTAAATTGTTTTATGCCTTCGTTTCTCGAAAAGAAAACGACTATTCTGAAAGCAGGCGATACTGCAAAAGAAATTTATTTTGTAACAAAAGGTTGTCTGCGGTTATTCTATGAAAAGGATGGTAAAGATATTTCAGCCTATTTCTTTACCGAAAATATGTTTGCCGGCGCATATGACAGCTTCGTATCTCAGCGCACCAGCCGTCATTCAATTGAGGCTTATGAAGATTGTGAAATTCTCAAACTATCAAGATCTAAATTGAACAGGCTCTATACTCAGGTCCCCAAAATGAATGAATTCATCAGGAAGATCATAGAGGCACGGTTTTTTGATCTTCATGATCTATTTACCTCACAAATTTTGGATAGTCCGGAGGAACGATATTTAAATTTATTGCGCACGCGGACAGAACTCATTAGTAGAATCCCGCAACATCACATTGCCACTTTCCTGGGAATAACTCCTGCATCCCTTAGCCGTATCCGACGCCGAATTGCAAAAAGCAGAAAATTATTTTCTTAATTTGAGGCAACGTTTGTATAGATGCTTTTATCTAATTTCTCTTTCACAAAGTCAATCACTCCCTATCTATGTTTGCTATCAATCATGCCGCATCGTCCCTTCTTTTTAAGAAGCATCTCAGAGGAGAAATCTCGTTTGTGTGGATTTTGCTGGCTGTGCAGTTCATTGAATTAGTTTGGGTCTTTCTTAATTGGCTTGGCATTGAACGCGTCACAACTGAAGATAAAGTCCGTTATGTCGGAGATATACACCTTAGTTACATGCCTTACTCTCACTCCATTTTGTCATCCGCAATCCTGGTGGCAATAGCAGGAATGGTATTTTGGTTTTGGAAAAAATCCATCCGCATAACAATAATAATAATGCTGGCGTGCTCCTCTCACATTATTCTTGATCTTGTCACTCATACCCAAGATTTACCACTGGGATTTACCTATCGACACGTGTTAGGCCTTGGGCTATATTCGGTTTTTCCACTGGCTGCTTTCTTACTGGAGATTGGCTTTGGGCTTTTTTGCTGGTGGTACTATCGGGGGGACAAAACATTATTTTGGATAATCCTCTGCCTAAATCTTGCTAATATCTCATTATTTTTTCCGGACATACCCGGACTGGAGATCTATCTGGCCCACCGGCCAACGGCAATAACCATTCTTATTTTTGTTCAGATTCTTCTTACACTTGCTCTCGTTGGCTGGAGGGCGATGCGCAATCCAAGACCTACTTAAAAATAAGCTAGGTGTGTCACATGTAAAAAGTCGTGCTGGCTGATTTTTTTCTAAACTATTCTTTCATTTTTTTCCCAACAATATCTTTACCACCCTGGTGCAACGTAACACTATCTACCGAGCCTTCTCCATTTTTAGTAAAAGTGAGTTGAGCGTCCACTACCTTTAAATAGAAAACATTTTGTGACCTTGGGAAGACGGGAAATTCCGGCTGCCCTGTCGCCTGGGCTTTCAGTTGATTGCCTTCTCTGGAAACAGTGAGCGTAAATCCCGGCGCAAGCTCGTATTTACCCACGTAGCTTTCCAAGGTTTTGGTGTCCACGATGATTTCTCCGGTTACGTCACCAGCATCCACACCTAATTTTTTCAACCTGTCGATCGCTTGTTGATTGCCGGGATTAAGTGTCACTGATTTCTTATAATTTTCTATGGCCTTTTCGTTATCGTTACGTTTCAAGAAAACTTCACCCAGACTGTAAAAGGCACTAGAAGATTCCGGATAGGCTTCTGCATTGAGGCGGAATACGGCAATTGCTTTTTCTATTTCTCCTTTGACCAGATAATCATTTCCCAATCTGTTCAACTGGGGCTCACCAAAATCATATTTTTCACCCTGGTGCTTCTTTGACTCCCAAAACGTTTTCACGCTGGATTCAACGCCCTGGGTATCTAGTATGTTTCGCATCGTAGTCCCAATAGAAGGTTTAATGTCTGTCAAAGGAACCTTCGGGTTCAATAAGTGCATTCCTATATCGTCTATACTGGCTGTTGAATTCGTTAAGACTACAACTCCCCTATCTCCTCCTCTGACAAAGCCAGCATACGACCGGTATCCACCTGTTCCTCCATTATGCCAGATGATCGCGGACTTATCATCAACCGCGATATGCCAACCCAATCCTACCAGGGGGTTAGCGCCTTCTGTTCTTGAATTCTTATGTGACAATTGCATAGCGGGGTAAAGTTTGCTTTTTACTTTGCCCATATTGACACTCACATAGTTGAGCAGGTCAACCGCGGTAGAGCGAATGGCGCCTGCGCCGGCCAAAGTGGATAGATCCCAATTTTCAACCTGTACTCCGTCTTGATGTCCGATGGCTAAGTTCTTTTTCATGTTCTCCGTAAAGGCAATTCGAGTATCTTGTAAACCCAATGGCTTGGCGATCACATCAATCATCAATGCCTCATATGTGATTCCCTGCGCGGTTGCCATGATATGTCCCAATAGTCCTGCAGCATAATTGGAATATTCGTATTGTGACCCTATATCGCGAGGGAGTTCATAGCTTTTCAAAAAATCATACAACTGCTTCTCAGAATAATCGGCAAAAGGATTTGCTGGATTGGCAGGATTAAAATTACCGGGCATTCTAGGCAATGACGAGGTGTGATTGGACAAATGAATCAATTTGATTGACGCTCCATTTCGGGTAGGCGCAGTAATTCCTTTCGGCAAATATTTTTGTAAAGGCTCATCCAGACTCATCTCTCCTTTGATGACCATATCCGCCAATATAATTCCGGTAAAAGTTTTTGTGATCGAGCCGATTTCAAAAACAGAATGCTCATCGACGGACTCTTTACCAGTCAGCGATTTAACCCCATAGGAATAATAATATGTCTTATCACCATCTATAATTCCAACAACAATGCCGGTATTGATACCGTTGTCAACACGTAATTTAATATTGTCTTTGATTTCCTGAGAGATGACTGCTTGCGCGTAGCAAGCCGGGAAAAATCCGGCAACTAAAAATAATGCGATGATGATTTTTAACATGATGATTTATTTAAAGTAATTAATATGTACATAGAGGACCTGTCCTGATCAATCTTTCTCCATCACTTTTATCAATTCGTCAACTTTCTCCAGTTTGGGCATAATTTGTTTTTTTACGGCCCATTTATTCATAAAGTACACTACAATACCCAACACAACATTTCCACACAAAGCAATTGCCCTGTTTATTGTAGGCCCAGGCCGTTCCCAGAATCCTATAAAGAACAAAGAGGTAAGAGTCCCATAGGGTATGATAGCCCAGAAGAGCACGGTATCCATCAGTTCTTTTTGATCCATTAGAAATCGTCTGCTTTTATGTAAATATTCCAAATACGTCCCAGCAAAGGCAATGGGTTTATTTTTTTTTGCTTTTCGAAAACGGATAATCACATACACACACAAAAGAGCCATCAATCCTGAAGCTATTTTTGATAGGGTAAAAGGAACGAAAAAAGTAGCAAATGCTAAGGCAGGGATTGCTATCAATGCAGATACTGTATCCATTAAATCGCGGTATTTTACAGCCTTATGAACATGGTCCAGGCTTGATTGCACATCAACCATCAAACGCGATTTCTCAAACTTTACCCGCTCCTGGTTGGGAGACGACTGCCAGATTTTCACCAATTCATCCTCTATCATGACTTTCCGGTTATACAGTTTAACAATTTGTCCTTGATTCTTTTGACTGCCACCGCGACATGGTTTTCTGTCAAACCGGTGATCTCCGATATCTCTCTATAGGGCAATTCCTCCAGGTAGAGTGTGATAACGGCCCTGTCTGCATCATTCAGCTTTTTGATACAGTTTCTGAGTTTTATCAGTCGTTCATGTTCTTCATTGATGGTTTCTTCGCTTGTGATGTTTTCGATCGTAATGCTGTCGATCTTTAGGAACTGGTTTCTTTTTCGCTCTTGCCTGGATTGCAGTCGAAGACAAACGTTGAGCGTAATTCGAAACATCCAGGTGCTGAGAGATGACTTTTCCGCAAAGGAGGGCATAGACTGCCAGATAGTGATAACCGCTTCCTGAAAAAGGTCTTTTTTGTCGTCGGCATCTTCGGCATAAACAGAACAAATTCTGAGCAGCTTCTGCTGATTTTGTTCCAACGCTCTTAAGAAGTTGTTTTCAAGTTCCTGATCCATGCATGTTTGATCCTTACCTTCTTAGTGACATGAGGTTTGAAAATATGACATAAATATTCCTTTTTTTTTCAAAGCCAGATGCCCCGTCTTGTTACATTGCTAGTGGACACCACCATTGAGCAGAAAGCAATAAGCTTAAAGCAGAAAGCTTGTGACTGCGAAGAGGTCAGCAGCAGGGAAGTAACAGACCTTGTCTTTAAACACGTAAAATAATGAATAAAATTTTCTACTATAACCTTGGGTTTTTCTCCTCTCTTTCTTTTTTTCACCAAAGGAGCGTTTGCAAATTAGGGTCGTGATTGATAAAGGATGTGAGCCTGTTCCTGATCATCGCCCGCAGAGCAACTCTAAATTAGTTTCGATCATAGGGAGGAAGGTATTATTTGTTACAAGACTTCTGCTGGGGAACTAGTTACAGACAAGACCGGCAGTATTTGTCTTGGTTGCATAGGTATAACCTGGTTGGATAATGCCTTTCAAATACCAGCTATCTCAGGGTAAACCCTGATTTTCTAAAAATCAGGAATCTCCCTTATAGGATTCCAAACTAATTAAGCCAGTTTTGGTATCGTTATAAAAAATTTATTACAAGAGAATCGATTAGCCTTGAGCAATCTGGCGACTTAATAATAACCCTCTGTCTGAGAATAAAAGAATGAGAATTGATTCCGAGCTAGCTAACCAGCCGCTTTTAGTCTTGCTTTTTACACGGGTTTTTAAACTCTTGTATCTATGAAGCCCCATGCCTCTTTGCTGGCCCTATTCCTGTTGCTGATTTTACAATCCGCGCTTTGCCAGAAGGCAACTTTAAATTTCCGCCATTTGAGTAGCCGCGATGGACTTTCGCAAGATCACGTAAGTGCTATTTTTAAAGACCATAAAGGCTTTATGTGGTTTGCTACAGATGAGGGTCTTAACAGATACGACGGATACCGCTTCTCAGCATATAAGCATGACCCGGAAAACAGTAGCACCATTAGCAATAGTTTTGTCTATGATATCTTAGAAGATGCCCAACATAATTTATGGATTGCAACAGCAAGCGGGCTGAACAAATTTGATCGAAAAAAAGATCGATTCATTCATTATAATCCAGAAGGCAAAAAAGTCTTCATAAGGGATATTTTCATTGACAGTAAAAAACGAATGTGGATTGGCTCAACGGAAGGGCTGTATCTTTTTGATGCAGTGAAAGAGACATTTAAAGCTTACCCCAATGCCGGACGCGCCAACGCTGTAAATAATAATTTTATTTACAGCATCGCCGAAAGCGATGAGGGGGAATTGTGGATTGCTACCAAGGATGGATTGAATCGCTTTAATACGGAAAATGAAGGGTTTACGACCTATGCACATGAACCCGGAAATAAAAAAAGTATTGGCACTAACTGGATCAAAAGTGTATACCGGGATTTACGGGGAAATATGTGGGCTGGAACACAAGGGGGAGGAATCGCGCGCTTTAATGGCAGCGATAATTCATTCATCAATTTCCGGCACGATCCATCCGACAACTCCACAATAGCTCATGACGATATCCTATCCTTCGCCGAAGGATATGATGGAAAGCTTTGGGTTGGAACCGAAAATGGCGGGGTCAGTATATTTGATTACACAACCGCTGCTTTTACCTCCTACGAGTATGACTTATCCGAGGAGAACAGCTTAAGCAACAATTCAATTTATTGCATTTATAAAGACGACATCGGAAATATGTGGGTCGGAACCTGGTCAGGGGGTGTAAATTTCCTTCCGAGATCGCGTGAAAAATTTGCTCACTATCAACAATCTGCAAATAGCTTAAGCAACAACATCATTCTGGATATTACTGGTGATGCCGAAGGGAATATCTGGCTTGGAACAGACGGAGGAGGCCTAAATCGCTTTGATCCGAAAAAGAATAGTTTTACCCATTACCGATATGATGCTAAAAATAAAAATAGTCCCAGTGGAGACCATGTTATTTCTGTGATTGAAGTTGAAAAAGGAATTCTTGGCATCGGATATCATCGCGGTGGCTTTGATCTATTCAATACCAAAACAGGAAAATTCACGCACCATATGCCTGAAGAGAACAATCCAAGGAGTCTTTCTATGTCCTCTGTAAATATTGTCTTCAAGGATCGTGATAGCAGCTTATGGATCGGTACATGGGGAGGAGGCGTCGGCTTATATGATAAGACGAACAAAGACTTTACATGGTATCAGCAAAATGCCGCAGATAAAAGCATTAGTAATGATTTTATTCACGCGATTGGAGAAGATCAGGAAGGCAATATATGGATAGGGACGGATGTGGGGGCGAATGTATTGGATAAAAAGACCGGTAAGATTACGCTTTACCAAAACGATCCAAAAAACAAGAATAGTTTAAGCAATAACATTATTGTCGATATCGAAAATGATCATTTAGGTAACCTATGGCTGGCGACGGCTGGAGGTTTGAATTTATTCCAGAAAGAAACACAAACCTTTAAAGTCTATACCGAGAAAGATGGTCTTCCGAACAATATGATCCGTGGCATTCTGGAAGATCATAACTTCAATCTTTGGATCAGTTCCAATAAAGGACTCTCCATGTTTAATCCCGTCACAAAAGTTTTCAGAAATTACAACATTGACGATGGGCTACAAGGCAATCATTTTAAACCACACTCGTCTTTTCGTACGAAAGATGGAGGAATATTTTTTGGAGGCTCAAACGGCTTTAACGTTTTTTATCCTGACAGTCTGAAAGACAATACCTTTTCTCCACCTGTCTATTTTACAGATTTGCAGGTCTTTAATAAGTCTATTAGCGTCTCAAGCGAAGATTCTATACTGCAACATCATATCACGGAGGCAACGGAAATTATTTTATCGCATGATCAGTCCGTGTTTACACTTGAATTTGCTGCGCTCAACTACACGTTGCCGGAAAAAAATATGTATGCCTACAAGTTGAAAGGTTTTGATAAGGAATGGAATTATGTTGGCCATAAGCGAACAGCAACGTATACAAATCTTAACCCGGGTGAATATGAATTTCAAGTTAAAGGTTCTAACAATGACGGTTTATGGAATGAACAAGGAGTTTCAATTAAAATTATTATCACTCCGCCTTTTTGGCTCACCTGGTGGTTTAAAACTCTGGCATTTCTGATCACTATATGGGTAGGCTATCTGGTCATAAGAAGTCGACTCAATAGAATTAAAAAGCAACAGGAAGCGCTTGAGCACGAGGTTAAACAACGCACTGCTGAAGTCATTCAACAGAAAGAAGCCTTAGAAGGACAAGCGGAAAATATGCAGACGCTAAATGATCAGCTTCAGGCGCAGACTGATTTTCTTCAAGGCATGAACAGCGAAATCATAGAAAAGAGTGAGGAAGCTGAAGCAGCCCGCGAGGAAGCCGAACGTGCCAATCAGGCGAAAAGTACTTTTCTTGCCACCATGAGTCATGAAATCCGTACGCCAATGAATGGCATAATCGGAATGGCTTCTCTGCTGGAAGATACTCCACTTACTTCTGAACAACTTGAATATGCTCAAATCATCAGAAGCTCTGGTGAAAATTTGTTGGGAATAATCAACGACATTCTGGATTTTTCAAAGATAGAATCCGGGAAAATGGATTTGGAAGAACAAGATTTTGATTTACGTACCTGTATTGAAAATGTATTGGATCTGTTTGCCAGCAAGGCCGCTGGCTTAAGATTAGACCTGGTTTACCAGTTGGATAATGATGTGCCTAACCAGATCGTTGGTGATAGTCTCCGAGTACGGCAGATACTTTTAAATCTTATCGGAAATGCTATCAAATTTACACATCAAGGTGAAATTTTTATTGGCATTCATGTAAGTAAAAAGAATGACGGCGGGCTAGAATTACAATTTGAAGTACGCGATACAGGAATAGGAATACCGGAAGATAAATTAAATCGTCTGTTTAAAGCCTTCTCTCAAGTTGATGCTTCAACTACGCGTAAATATGGTGGAACCGGTTTAGGATTGGCCATTGCCGAAAAACTTGTCGGACTCATGGGAGGTCGCATATGGATCGAAAGCGTAGTAGGTAAAGGCACTTCGTTTTTCTTTACACTGCAGTCAAAACTTAGCGATAAACCGGTGCAAACCTATGTTTATAATAATATGGGAAGCCTCGAAGGAAAAAAGGTTCTGGTTGTAGATGATAATTCAACGAATCGCCTTATTCTGAAAAGCCAACTTGAGCTTTGGAAACTTGCGCCCTCAATAGCTTTTTCCGGAAAGCATGCGTTGGAAATTTTATCACAAGGTGCGGCTTTCGACCTGGTGCTTACCGACATGCAAATGCCGGAAATGGATGGGCTTCAGCTGGGCAAATCTATTCAGAAACTATATCCTGGTCTTCCGATCATTCTTTTAAGTTCTATTGGTGATGAGCGAAATGAAGAATACGCCAAGGTTTTCTCCTCCGTACTAAATAAACCTGTAAAGCAGACCATGCTTTGCAAAAGTATTCTTGCAGCATTCAGAGCACCTAATCAATCGGTTGAACCAGAGCAAAAAACAGAGCAAAAACTTCGCGAAGATTTTGCCGTCCAATATCCATTGCAGATTCTTATCGCTGAGGATAACCCGGTCAATCAAAAACTTGCTTTGCGGGTGTTAAGTAAACTAGGCTATCGTGCAGACGTTGCTTCAAACGGAAAAGAAGCAATCGCTGCTTTTAATAAAGTGAAATATGATTTGATCTTCATGGATGTTCAAATGCCGGAGATGGATGGTCTCGAAGCAACCCAAAAAATCCGCGCTCTTTTGGGAATGCAACCTATGATCATCGCCATGACAGCCAATGCCATGCAAGGCGACCGTGAGATATGTATAAAAGCCGGAATGGATGACTATATCAGTAAGCCCATTAACCTGGACAAATTAGTTGAGTCTATTGAAAAGTGGGCACAAACTCTTCAGAGAAAAAGCTCCTTTGTTTCATGAGATAGTTATGGATTATCATCAATCCTACTTCTCATGTTCCTAAAATCGTCAACAATTGAATCAACCGGCGAACGACGATAACAGAGACGTCAAAATTCACTACTCTTCACGCGTATTTCAAGAAACTGATTAACTTTCATACTATGAACGTAGTCAGATTTATTCCCTTGCTCCTCATCCTCCTGTTCGCTGGCTGCAAAAGCCCCGAGCCTATGAGTGAACCGTATACTGCCTTCACCGGAGCCACCATTATCGATGGAAGCGGCAGCGAGCCAATTCAAAGTGGCGTGTTACTGATACAAAATGGACGTGTAATCGCTATAGGGACAAAGGAAAATGTCGCAATCCCCGAACATACAACAATCAAAGATGTTTCCGGTAAGACCATTATCCCAGGTCTTATCAATGGCCATGGACATGTTGGCGATGTGAAAGGTATTGAAGGAGGACACTACTCCCGCGAAAATATCATTGACAATTTATCGGTATATGCTCGCTATGGTATCACAACCGTTGTGAGCCTGGGTGGTGACAAGAAAGACGCAGAAACGGTTCGTGCTGTCAACGACACTGCATCTACACAGAGAGCCCGTTTGTTTATAGCCGGCGAGGTGATCAACGGCAAGACTCCCGCGGAAGCAGTGGCTGTCGTGGACAGTAACCATGTCATGGGTGTTGACTTCATGAAGATCAGAGTCGATGACAACCTGGGTACTACTCCCAAAATGCCCGAAGATGTTTACCGCGCCGTGATCAGTCGGTCGCATGAGTTGGGATATAAAATCGCAACGCACATGTACTACCTCGACGATGCCCGGAAATTACTGGATGCAGGAACAGACATGTTAGCGCACAGCGTAAGAGATTTACCTGTCGATGACGCCTTCATCCAACTCATCAAAGAAAAGAAAGTATGTTATTGTCCAACGCTCACCCGGGAGCTCTCCACATTTGTGTATGGAGATACAGCGGATTTTTTTTCCGATCCATTCTTCACACGCGAGTGCGACAGCTTGACGATCCAGCCTCTAAAGGATCCAGCCCGTCAGTTGCAAATGAGCAGCAGTGTCAGCGCCAAGACTTACAAGCAGCAGTTACCAACCGCCATGGCCAACCTGAAAACGCTTTGCGATCAAGGTGTACCGATAGTCTTTGGTACCGACAGCGGCATCCCGACAAGGTTCATGGGCTACTTCGAACATTTGGAAATGGGAATGATGGCTGACGCCGGTCTCACGCCCATGCAGATCATAGTGTCAGCGACAAAAAACGCAGCCGAATACCTGGGCCTGAAAGATCTGGGCACTTTATCCCCCGGTCATCGAGCTGACTTTATTATACTGGATGATGATCCGTTAGCAGATATCAGGAATGTAAGGAAGATATCAGGGGTATTTATAAGTGGTGATGAGGTAGTAAAATAGCATGCGGTTAGCAGCGATCCGCCGGAGCGTAGCCTTCTACGTCGTCGTCAATCGTTTTGAAAGACGCAAAAGTTGAGCCGGCAGAAGGTTTTTTTTGATCACATGGAATGCCCGCTAAATCAAAAGCACCCTTTGCATCAATCGCAATCGCTTTCACAACTGCTTAAAAATTCCTTCTGCCTGGCATGTTTTATCATTTATTCTTTAACTCCATCAAAGCTGAATCCCATCGCATCCATTTTAAGGTTGCCTACTTTACTCTGATCATTCCGAATGAAAAGAATCGTCGCCTTACCGTCTGCATCAAATTGATCGGGCTCCCCCGTTGGTTTTATTTCACCTGTTTGTCCACCTGCATCCATGATGAGTTTATTATCCTTCACACTGATTTCGATATACGGGAACGGTAAACCAGTCATTTTATATTTTCCGGTGTAAGCATTGGGATCAACGGCTGCGGCAGTCGCTGAAGATTGAGTTTTTACAGCTGTTCCCGATTTAAACGTCGTGTTCATGACCACCATAAGCGACCGGCCGGACCTGGCATCAGGGTTTTGAAACACCATGAATACATCGTGTATGCCTTTCACGGGTTCTACCTTAATGACTACTGGCCTGGGTGTAAATCCGCTTCCAGGTTGGTCGCCGATAAATTCGGATTTACCAACCACCGTTCCAGTAGGAGAATCGATGCGGAGTTCGATTGTACCTCCTTCAGCATCGAGTTGGGCCTTCGGTGCCACGGCAATCACTTCAATCTCATTCACGCCAACTAAATCTATTTGCTTAAGACCAATATAACTGCCGTGCTTTGTTGGAATAACAAAACTGTTACCATTGAACGACATCTTGTTTACGTCGGAGAACTCATCATACTTTGATGAATTTATACTTGGGCTTCTCAGCGTAAACATTTCTTCAGAAGCGATGGAAGGCAGACCATTCGCACCGCGATCTTTATACGAAGCACGTAAAATATAGACGCCTAGTCCTTTATCATTGGGTATCTTTTTCGTTACGTATGTTCCCTTAACCGGCAACGATTTTACTTTTGGCTTATCATCCGTGACACTTAAAATATATTTCACCATCTCCGATGCATCGACAGCCGAAATCTGTGGATGAGCCGCCATTGGCACTTCACCCCAAACACCACTACCACCTGAAATAATTTTCTTCGAAAGTGCTTCAACCGAGCCTGTCTTGCCCTTATACTTTACAGAAATGTCGCGGTAGGTGGGCCCGATTGATTTCTTATCGATGCTGTGACATGCTTTACAATCACTTCCTTCTATCAGCTTCATACCTTTTACGTTGATGGCAGATGCTTCTGCGGTACGGTGTCCTTGCACAATCACATTTTTATCGAAGCCTTCGGCGAGATAGTCAATACTCACAACCACTTGCTCCGGTTTGATCTTTCCACTCGCCAGTGTTCCGTCTTCCTTGTCTTCAACATTCACTGAGTAGTTGAAAGTATTATCCGGGAAATAAAATGATTTGCTATTTTCACCAATGTCGATGGATACTACGGGTGTTTCATTTCCTGCGGTGAGTTCCAATGCTTGTGTTGAAATTCCCCCCTTGCCATCGGATACAATTAAGGTTGCTTTGTAAATGTCCGCTTTATCAAAGGTGACTTTGGCATCAGCTCCATTGATTGCTTTTACGAACCCTGCCTTGGATGTGATCTTCCAAGAATACTTCATTGGATCGTCATCCGCATCTGCGGTACCCGCTGAAGATAAGTTAACCGTGAAGGGAACTGAACCTCCCATTTTATCAGCCGAAAGAGCAATGAGGGGCTTTCTGTTTCCTCCGTTGTATTCAATGCGTACCAAACGCGCATCATCGTTGGCAGTGAACCATCCGGAACCATATTCGAGCATATATAAATCACCGTTTGCCGCAAATTCCATATCCATTGGATTGCTGAATTTATAGCTGGGCATGAAGTGTTCCATCGATGAAAAGTTTCCGTCTTTATCAAGCGTTACTGACATGATCCATCCGCGCATCCATTCATAAATAAATAGTTTGCCATCGTAATATTTAGGAAAGGCACGCGCAGCAGTTTTGAAATCGCCACTATAAAATACGGGACCTGCCATGGCATTTCGTCCTCCGTTGCCTACCAGCGGAAACTCCTTTGATTCGGCGTAAGGATACCATACGAATGCCTTTAGTGCAGGAGGGAGTTCTTTAATACCGGTGTTGTTGGGAGAAGTATTCATCGGCATTTCTGCATTCCATTGTTCAATGGGTTTGTTTTGAGTAAAGTCAAACTTCGTGTACGCCTTATTGTCGCCTACAAAATAAGGCCATCCATAATTTCCCGCTTTTTTTGCCTGACCTACTTCATCCTGACCCGCCGGCCCGCGAATAGAATCGGGCGCATTTGCATCCGGGCCGACTTCACCCCAATACAAATATCCAGTCTTTTTATCGACTGATATTCTGAATGGATTTCGGTGGCCCATTGTATAAATCTCCGGTCTTGTCAATGCGGTTCCTTTGGCAAAAAGATTCCCATCCGGAACGCTATACTTTCCGTTGGCCAACGGTTTGATGCGGATGATTTTCCCTCTGAGGTCGTTGGTGTTCGAAGAAGATTTTTGTGCATCCCATGGACCGCGGTCGGGGCGTTCGTCACTCGGACTGTATCCATTGGAGCCATGAGGATTTGTATTGTCCCCCGTTGACAAAAGCAAATTACCATCTTTATCCCAGGCAATAGAGCCACCGGTATGGCAACACTGCTCGCGCTGGGTTGGTATTTCAAGTAAAACTTTCTTTGTAGTGAGGTCCAGCACATCGCCCGCCAGTGTGTATCGCGCCAATATATTTTGAGATTTACCCGGGTCAGAATAGTAGAGATAGATCCAATGATTGGTGGCAAAGTTTGGGTCTTTGTTGAGTCCCAGCAACCCATCTTCCCCTTCCGAAACGTTTCCTTCCTTGTCTTTGTATTGCGTACTCACCGGAATCGTAGCGATCGTCTTTAGTTTTTTCGTTTGCGTGTTGTACAATCTGACTGCACCACGTCGTTCGATAAAAAGAATTCGTCCGTCATTCAGCACACTTAATTCCATCGGTTCATTCAGCTTTTCTTCGAGAATGATTTTTGAAAACCGATTTTCTTCCGGTTTCGATTTTGAATAGTCCAGCGGAGCAGGGGTATCTCCACCCATTGCATAATGAAGCCCAGCCCAGACATGATTTAAGAAAAGCGGTTCTGAAAATGTTTCATCGGTGTGGCCCATGGCCGTGTAGAATGCGCGGCCACCGTCAAAGTCGTGGTACCAGCTCATCGGGTGATCATCCCCGTTCTTACCACCCTGGTAAGTCTTCTCATCAATCTTTACCAGTACATTGATGGTAGTATCAATTTGTTTGAAGCTGTAAAACTCATCAGTTCTTTCAAACTCATCCGGCATACCTTGTGTTGCCCAATGATCCTTTTGCACCACGTAAAATTTTCCTTTCTGAATATTATTAGGATTCGGATGATCCAGGAAGAATGCTCCGGCTAACCGTCCGTACCAGGACCAGTCGTACTCGCAATCGGCGGCAGCGTGAATACCCAGGTATCCACCCCCAGCCTGTATGTAGCGTTCAAACTCAGTTTGTTGATCATTATTCAATACATCTCCCGTGGTATTCAGGAAGATCACAGCGTTATATTTCTTCAGGTTTCCAGTAACAAAAAGCGAGGCGTCTTCGGTAAAATCGACACTGAAATTTTTTTCGCCGGCCATTTTTTGAAAAGCGGCCTTTCCTGCTTCGATAGAGGTGTGTCGAAAGCCTTCTGTTTTACTGAACACCAGTACACGTGGTTGTTCAACAACGGATCGATGGAAAGTAAAAACCATTACCACCAGCACAAGCGCAACAACAGTAAGGAGTTTTGTGAATAAACTGCGTGATCTCATAGGTTTACGGTTGAGTGAATTATGTTTGTAAATATCTTTGGAGAAGGGAATTTAAAAATGAATAGGAAACACTAAAGTAATAGAATTATCTTTAATGTGTTAATATTACGCAATAAAAAGTGTAAAGGTTACGCAAAAGCAGTTTTTAGCAAAAAAAGGTATTCTTCCGCATTAATTTTTTAAGATGAAGACAGAAAGCGAACTCAACGAATTCATTCAGAACGGCCACAAAACACATTTGCCAAACCTCACGCTTGACTGTGCCATATTCGGATATCACGAGCAACAACTGAAAATTCTTCTGGCCAAATGGAAAATGCTTGGGGGATATAGTCTGCCCGGGGGTTTTGTCGGACGTAAGGAGCCACTTTCGGTGGCGGCCGATCGTATCTTAAAAGAAAGGACCTCATTGAAAAAAGTTTTCCTTCAGCAATATCATACTTTTGGCGATAGCGAGTTCCGGAGCCAAAACCATAAATATCCTCACCTGCCAAAAGACAATTGGCTAAGGGAGCGGACTTTATCTATCGGATATTATGCCTTGGTAGATTATTCCCGTGTTACTGTAGAAGAAGACTTTCTAACGGAGAAATATGTTTGGCAGGATATTAAAAAAATACCAAAATTATTGTTCGATCACAACGAGATGCTGGAGAATGCTTTGCATCATATGCGGATAAACCTCTACCACCAGCCTATTGGTTATAATCTTTTAGAGAAAAAATTTACGTTACCGGAAATTCAGTCGCTCTACGAAACCATTCTTGGCAAACGACTCGATAGGAGAAACTTTCCGAAAAAGCTGATGTCATTGGGTTTGATAAAAGACACAAACGAAGTCCGAAGCATCGGTCAGCACCGTTCTCCAAAGCTTTACACCTTTGATAAGAAGAAATATGATCAGTGCATAAAAGAAGGAATTGTGCTCGCATTTTGAATGGTTCCTGAATACTACATTACAGTGCAGTACGGTTAAGAAATATTAGTCTGACACCTTTAGTCTATTAAACCCCATCATCATGAAAATCAGGTCCAGGAAATTTTCTATGTCCATATTCAGCGCCTTTGTCATCGTTGCATGTCAGGCTCAGGCTCCGAAAGAGAAGCCAAAAGAAAATAGCTGGTTTCCATCCTACGATTTTGATGCTGCTACTTTTCAGAAAGCGCCGCGTGAGTTTGGTCCATTGACGAGATGGTGGTTACCAGGCAATGACGTCACCAAGGAAGAACTGCAGCGCGAAATAAAAATGCTGGCTGAAAATGGCTTTGCCGGTGTCGAGGTTCAGCCCTTAACAATGGGTCTCAATCTCAATGGTTCCAAGGAAAGAGTTAATCGTATTATGAGCTGGGATACACCTTCTTTCTATGAACATATGAAAGCAATCATGGAACAAGCGAAGCAATCGGAGATGATTGTGGACATGAATGGCGGCAGCGGTTGGCCGTTGGGCGGATCATTTTTCGATCCAAACGAAAGCATGAGAACATTGGCTGTTTCCGACACGGCTGTGAAAGGAGGACAAACGTTTAATGGC
Source organism: uncultured Chryseolinea sp. (assembly GCA_964484845.1). Classification (GTDB taxonomy): domain Bacteria; phylum Bacteroidota; class Bacteroidia; order Cytophagales; family Cyclobacteriaceae; genus Chryseolinea. The sequence goes on from CAZAHL010000031.1 coordinate 18,247, forward strand.
CCCGTTCCTAAATTGGATCTACGGCAGCCTAAGCTTGAAGGGAGGGCGGCAATGCTGGCTAAGAATCCTGTGGAAGAAAAATGGGCAACGTTGTTAAGTGTGATAGCGGCAAAAGTTATAAAGCAATCCGACAAACAAGCTGTGATCGACCCGTCATCGATTATTGATCTGATGAAAAATGGAGAAGGGAGAAATATCAAATGGACCGCACCCGGCGAAGGGGAATGGAGAATCATCGCTTCATGGTCTGTGCCAAGCGGTGAAAAACCTTCGCTGATTGCTTCCGCTAAAACAAATTATGTAATTGATCATTTGGATACCGCCGTTGTCAATAAAACGTACAACTACCTGCTTGGTGATCGCACTGGCTTGACTGCTTACTACAAAAGCCCATTACGTGCAATCTTTAACGATAGTTATGAATTTCATACAGACCGGATGGTCTCGTCCGATTTCCTGCAGTTATTCCGGGAAATAAATGGATACGACGTTGCACCTTATTTATCCACTGTTTTTCAAAAGGGATACAATCATCCAACCTATCTGGCTTCTATGTATCCCGGTGCTAAACCTCCTTATGCTATTAGCGAAGCTGAGGGCTGGCGGGTAATGCACGACTATGATATAACGGTAAATGAGGCGTTTAATAACAAGTTCATCCGCGCAAGTAACAACTGGCTGAACAAGCGTGGCATGTTGCATCGCACCCAGGCCTACGGATTTCCGATTGACCTAATCGAGAGTGCGGGAGCGGCGGATATACCTGAAGTGGAGCAACTTTTTGCGGAAGGTTCGGAAGGCTATCTCAAGTTGGTAACATCGGGTGCTCATCTGTATAACCGACCGGTGATCACGCAAGAATCTTTTGTTTCCATACTCAGAGCCGAAATGACTACACCACAAAAAATTAAGATATGGGCCGACAAGTCTTTTGCTTGCGGAGTCAATCAACTCATTTATCACGGCACTCCGTATAAATACAGCAATGATGAGTACGGTCGCGAAGGCTGGAATACCTGGTCATCTCCATTTAACTCTTTTATTAATTTTTCTACGGGCATGAATGAATCAGATCCGTTTTGGAAAGATATTAAGGCTGTCAATCAATACCTGACCCGGAGTCAATACGCCCTGCGATCCGGAAAACCAAAAACAGATGTGCTGATTTATATGCCTTTCAATAATTTCACCGAGGATCAGCTGGCCGTAAACCCTGCTGAGATTTTGTATCGTGGATATTTCGAAGGCGTGGAACCCAATATTACCGGCTTTGGTGTATTTGAAGCGCCTGCAACGGCCATCAATACCTGGTATAAAAAGTTGTGGCCACTGGTGAATAACCTGGAGGCTAATGGCATATCGTGGGAGTTTGTAAATGATGAATCACTTCAACGGGCAACCCATACGGACGGAAAGATCTACATCGGAGAAAATCAATATCAGGCATTGGTACTGGCCAACCTTCCATACATTAATCTAATATCCGCTAAAAAAATCAATACGTTGAGCAAGCAAGGTCTTGCCGTTTGGACGCTAGGCGAGTTACCGAAGAAACAACCTTCCTTCCACGATTATGAAGCAAATGATAAATTGACATCAGAATTAATGAAGGAAGTTGCAAATCAAAAGACCACCGTTGGTGACAACCTTCCATTAAAAAGTATCGAACAAAAAATCCGCTTTAGTAAACCAGTTGATTTCTCACGGCAAATAACCCGCGAAATGGCAGATGGTAGTCAGTTGAAATTTATTTGGAACAAAACGGATCAGTGGCAGACAATTTCATTAACCGTTGATGCCAGTTTCTTGAACTCTTATTGGATTAATCCGGAAGATGGAAAGTCCGTAAAATCCAAAGATCAATCAGCAATCTATAACCTTCCTCCATACGGTTCAATTTTATTCTTTGCATCTACCAAACCTATCGACAACAATTTAATTTCAGAACCCGCACCATCGGCCAATGGTTCAACAGAAACATTGAGCATTCCGTCGTGGAGTATTCAGGCTGGAGATGTTTCAGTACAAAATAGTCCGTTATTCGACTGGAGAGATAGAAAGGAATTCCAATTTAAATCAGATGAAGGAGTTTACACATCCACGTTTACACTTGCCTCAAAAAAACCTACTGCCCATTATTTTATTGATCTTGGTAAAGTATTTTTTTGTGCAGCCGTTAGTATCAACGGTCGGCCTGTCGGGAAAAGATTGTTTGCACCGTATCAACTGGACATCACCGAATTTGTGAAGGCTGGCAAAAATCAAGTTGAGGTTAGGATTACCACCACAAGAAGGAATGAGTTTGTAGGAGAAGGAGTGAAAGGCAATCCTAAGTATGCACAGTTTAAAGGAAAAGAGAATACCCTTTTACCTTCGGGATTGGTGGGTCCTGTTAAGATCATGTGGCGATGATCAAACTACATGCAATTCTTCAGTGTTTACATTAGACCAAGATTTAATAGCGTCGTGTGCCCTTAGCTTCTTTAATCTGGTGGTTGGTTAAACACAAAGAAGGTTTAAAAATATTAAATGGAGAATCTATTAACGTAGTAATTTCAGACGTTAAGCTTCCTGATGGTAATGGTGTGGATATGACTGCCTGAATTAAACACGACTATCCGGCAATTGACAGGTTATTTGAAAGTTTTTCAAGTACCGGGTTCGGCTTCAGGCACTGGATTAGGCCTCGCTATCTCGAAGGAATTTATTGAAGCACAAGGAGTACTGTCACCGTAGAAAGTGAAATTGGAAAAGGGAGCATGTTTTCTTTTCAGCTTCCGGCATGAGAAACGGTAGCCTGAAGTGGAAGTTGATGTTTGATGTTATATTTGCTTCGCGTTCCCTTTTAATTTTTACAAAATCAATTGATAAATCCCGAAAATCACCACAGGAATATTTGGTTCAACGGGAGACTAAGTAACGCGAACTCATTGTGCCTGTCTAAAGTCAGGTTCACGCTGAAATATTTTAACATGGCTACTATTATTGACGTACTCTATTTAGTTAAGTATATCCTTACTAAAATTGTATCGCAATGAATTCTCATAAAAATATAAATGAACGCGTTTCCTCTTTGGGACTCCTGGTAGCATTAGGAATTATCTACGGCGATATTGGAACCTCTCCGCTTTATACAATGAAGGCAATCGTTGGCGAAAATGCCATTAGCGAAATGCTCGTATATGGCGGTATCTCATGTGTTTTCTGGACCCTTACACTTCAGACCACATTTAAATATGTAATTCTTACGCTAAGAGCTGATAACAACGGGGAAGGCGGTATTTTTTCTTTGTATACCCTCGTTCGTCATAAGGGACGATTGTTAGCTGTGATCGCGATAATTGGCGGAAGTGCGCTGCTTGCCGATGGGATTATTACCCCACCCATTTCTGTTTCCTCCGCCATAGAAGGCTTAAGAATTATTTACCCTGACATTCCTACCATACCAATAATAATTGGAATCATTACCTCGCTCTTCGCTTTACAATTTCTGGGCACTAATAAAGTCGGAAAAGCTTTTGGGCCTATTATGTTTTTATGGTTCTCCATGCTCGGCTTGCTAGGCGTGGTCGGTATCATTTCTAATCCAAAGGTGCTTGCTGCTCTCAACCCTTACTTTGCTTACAATCTACTTGCAAACTACCCTGGCGGCTTCTGGCTTTTAGGTGCTGTCTTTTTGTGTACTACAGGTGCTGAAGCGCTTTATTCCGATATGGGCCATTGCGGGAAAAAGAATATCCGGATAAGTTGGGTCTTTGTGAAAATTTGTTTGGTACTAAATTATTTTGGTCAGGCTGCATGGCTAATGGACAGTGAAGGAAATTTTTTACACACAAATCCCTTTTATGCAATTATGCCTGACTGGTTTTTAATGACAGGTATTGTAATTTCCACATCGGCAGCTATCATTGCGAGTCAGGCTCTAATCTCCGGATCGTTTACCCTGGTGAGTGAAGCGGTACGCCTTAACTTCTGGCCTAAGGTACGTTTGTTATTTCCATCTGAAATAAGGGGGCAGCTATTTGTTCCATCGGTAAATATTCTTCTATGGGTTGGCTGCGTTGGTGTCGTTCTCTATTTCAAAGAATCTTCGGCTATGGAGGCTGCCTACGGGCTAGCCATAACAATTACCATGTTAATGACTACCGTTCTATTAACATTTTACTTAAGGGTGAAAAAGACTTCTCTTCTGTTGATCGGGATATTTTTGATAGTCTATCTCAGCATTGAGTTATCTTTTCTTGCAGCCAATCTTCTTAAGTTCATGCATGGAGGCTATGTTTCACTCATCATTTGTTTTGTATTAATGGTTGTGATGTGGATATGGAAGGAAGCTTCGTCTATCAAACACGACCTTACGGAGTATGCTGACCTGGACCCCTATATTCCTCTATTGAAGAAATTAAGCGTGGACGAAAGTATTCCCAAGTATGCAACTCATTTGGTGTACATGACAAAATCAGAGGATAATAAAAAAATCGAAAACAAAATTATTTTCTCTATTCTTCAACAACGACCCAAACGGGCAGATATCTACTGGTTTGTTCATGTTGAAACTACGGACGATCCCTATACAAGAGATTATATCGTTGATATCATTGTGCCCCAGGATGTGATTCGCATTACATTTAGGCTGGGATTTAAGGTGGAGCAATTAATCGGAAGTTATTTCGCTAAAGTCGTCAAGAATATGGTTCAAAACGGCGAAGTGGATGTCACCAGCAGATACCAGTCCCTTCAAGACGAACAGATCACAGGCGACTTTACCTTTATCGCTATGCAGACATTTCTCTCTTACGAAAATAAATTACCAGCCTATCAAAGATTGATTATGGGGGTTCATTTTATTTTGAGAAGATTAACCGTCTCTGAAAAGCAATGGTTTGGCCTTGATGACAACAACGTGGAAATTGAAAAAATCCCATTACTAATCTCTCCTGCTGAAAATTATGAATTAAGAAGAATCGAATAAAGATTCAGAAGCTTGAGGAAAAATCAAAGCTCAGCTGTAAAAACTAAACTCATAGCTAAGAAACGGAAGCATATAAATCGGCTCATTCAAAAAAAGAGTGACGGCTTCGTCTTAAGTCGTGGCCTTGTTGTTATGGTAGGCGTTAACAACATGACTGTTGGGGCCGGGGTTGGGTGGGATTACCTGACGGACAGAGATAAAAATATAGATCGACCAGAATAAACCGTGGTATGGATTAACAGTAGGATTGAATCTGAATTAAATTCACATACATTGAGTCCAGGCATACAATTTTTAAAATCGTTGAATATCCGTGATTTTCCATCGGGATCATCCATTAATTTTCATGAAGGTAAATTATACCTGGTTGGTGATGATGCAACAAATATTCTTGTTCTAGATATGGATTATCAGAAAATTGATTCGATACAACTATTTGGCTGCGCTGAAAAAAGAATTCCCAAGGACGATAAAACAGATCTGGAAGGCTCCACCATTCTAAAAATAGATGATGTAAACCATTTATTGATCGTTGGATCAGCTTCCCGAAAGAACAGGAAAAGAATTATTTTGATTCCTTTTTTATCAGCTGACACGAACCTTAACACACAAAGAAGCTCTTTTCATAGTACAAAAGTTTTTATAAAGTGAGTACAGTCACGAGGTATTGAAGAAGTCAACATGGAGGGCGTATGTGCCGTTAAAGAACTTCTGATCTTAGGAAACAGAGGTAATAGATCCAGTCAAAACAATCATTTAATTATTACTGAGCACAATTTCTGGGAACATCAGAACGATGCAAAACTTGTGATCCAAAAACTTTTGATTCCCGCTACTCATAACAATGATATAGTAGGACTTTCTGAATTGTGCTACATCCAAGCAATGGATATGTTGTTGATTACACTCACAAGTGAAGCAATAGACAATGCCTATGATGATGGTGCAATAGGAGATAGTTACCTAGGATGGATAAATGAAGCAAGTGTAAAGTTAAAAGATCACGAATTGAAAATTGATGGAATAATTAATCTTGCCGATGTTAATCCGGTTTTTAAAAAGGAAAAAATTGAAGGCATTTGCTCTGAGTCTGTAACATCATCCGAAGTCATGCTCCATTTGATCTCCGATAATGATGCGGGAGAGAGCAGGTTGTTTAAAATAAAATTATCGTTCGTGATAAATCAAACCTGCGTGAATTGATCCTTGTTAACCGTCTTGTAAAATTTAATTCATATTGAATATGTTAGGGCATTCTTTGAAAAATACGGCTTTGCGATAGTATTGATCATCCTTTCTTACTTGATGTCTGACCCATTAACGGTTACTAATTTTCATTCTGTAGATAACCAAATGAAACTACACGATGGTCTCCAAATTTAGGTCCTCTGTTCCCCTTTTGGAAGCGAATTATAAGGTATGGTTATATTTGCAAGTAAGCAATTTTTTTTATGGAAAAATGCATATATCCGTTGCGTTTGCAGAAACTTCTTTTGTATTAAAGCTTAGATTATTAGATTTATCTATAAGATTGCCTGAACATTTTGATTTGCGCGTGTTATAACAGTTGAACCAGCCCAATCTCTGGTAAAATTCCCGATGTTGCGTGAAGGCTTTATTGTGCTGTAGAAAGTTCTTTAACAATCAATTGAGTTCAAGTTCTCTCAGGCGATTGAATTTAACATTCTCTTAAATGAAAATTCTTAATAACCTTTCCATCCGAAATAAGCTTCTTCTCTTATTGGTCCTGCCTTTTTCGGTATTGCTATATTTTTTACAAAAAACAATTGTTGCTGAATTTGATCGAAGGCAAGGCAATATTCTCATCACTCAAAATGTGCTAGTAATAGAAGAGACTTCGGAATTGATTCATCAACTTCAAAAAGAAGGAAATATCACTCAAGCGTTGGCACTAAATCAAGAAGTAGAAAAATCGGGTCTTATCAATCAACAAGAACACACGGACAAGGCTATTGGAAATCTGCAAAAAATCTATAAAAAGTATAAAATGGCGGCTGGCGGAATCTACACGCTAACGATGTTTTCAAAGTATCGAACTCCCCTGCATTCATTCCCACATATTGCTCATCAAGCAAACCTAAATTTACTTGATGAAATCAACACCATCTGGAAATCCACAGAGCATAATAAAGTAACAATGCAAATGGAGTCTATCCTATTGTTGCTTTATGCAAAAGAATTTTTGGCACAACTAAGGATTCTAAGTACTGATATGTTTATCAAAGAATCGAATGACTCCACGTATGCAATTTTTTTTAGCGCAAAAGGCAAATATGAAATAAACGTCTCCAAATTCAAAAAGAATGCACCACCACCCTTGCTCAATTATTTTAATACGAATTTTGAACAGACTTCTACCGTTACGCGACTGAATGCGATGATTAACAGCTTCTCTCAATATAGTAAAGGAGGTGGTCCGCCGTCTACAGACCTGGAAACTTGGTTAACTGACATTACCAATGCTTTTAATGCTCTAAAATTTGCAGAAGATTTTGCATTCGAATCTCTTCACGAGAACCTAGCTACGGAATCGGAAAATATTGAAAGGAAACTACTAAACAAGATAGCACTCGCGGCCCTTGTAATTTTTGTAATAATATCGTTTGCCGTTAGTATGATAAAGACAATTTCCAATTCAGTTACCGAGATACGCGATGCGACCGAACGAATCCTGAAGGGGGATATTGATTTCGCATTGAATGCTGACTCGAAAGATGAGCTGGGGCAATTAGCTATATCATTCAATAAAATGATTTCTATGTTTCAGGATTATATTGGAATAGCTGATTTAATAGGGAGGGGCGACTACGGTGCCGATATTAAACTAAGAAGCGATAAAGATTTTTTAGGGAAAGCCCTTCGAAGTATGCGCGACAATCTGAATAGTCTTCATAAGGAAAAAGAAGCGAGAAGTTGGTTGTTAACGGGTAACAATTCCCTCAACAATAAGATCAGAGAAGAGAAAGAAATTCAAAGCCTGGCTCAGGATATTATATCACTAATTGCTTCCTATTTAAAAGCGCAGGTTGGAGCTATATATTTACAGCAAAACGGAAGATTAAACCGGGTGGGTAGCTATGCTCTTGATCTTAAGAGCGCACCAGAGTATTTTGAGATAGGTCAGTCGTTGGTAGGACAGGCAGCGCAGGAAAAAAAAACTATTTTATTTGACAAAGTACCAGCCGATTATTCTAAAATAATCTCCGGCCTAGGAAGTGCATTACCAACCAGTATCATTGTCTTCCCATTTTTTTATGTTGGAAAAGTAAAAGGAGTAATAGAATTGGGGGCGTCGAAAGAATTCACCGCGCTCGATCTTGAATTTCTCCAACTCGTCGGGAACAATATTGCCATTGCTTTTAATTCTTCACAGTCACGTTTTAAATTAAAAGAGTTGCTTGAAGAAACGCAGCGGCAGGCAGAAGAGCTTGAATCGCAGCAAGAGGAGTTAAGGCAGTTTAATGACGAATTATTAGACAAAATAAATTTCATCGAAAAATCTGAGATGGACTTAAAGGTTCAGCAGGAAGAATTACAGCAATCCAATGCCGAATTGGAGGAGACGGCTAACATGTTGGAAAATGAAAAACTAGTTCTTGAAAAGGAAAAAATTGCTGTTGAGACGAAAGCCAACACCCTTGAGTCTTTAAGCAAATATAAATCTGAGTTTTTAGCCAATATGTCGCATGAGTTAAGAACTCCCTTAAATAGCATCCTTATTTTAACGCAACTTTTAATTGAAAACAAAAACGGCACCTTAAATGAAAAAGAAATAAAATATGCCAACGTTATCTATAACTCCGGTAATGAGCTGCTAACACTTATCAATGACATATTGGATCTTTCTAAAGTTGAGTCCGGTAAAATGGAGCTTCTGAAAGAAGACGTTCCAATAGGTGAAATACTTCGTGATATAAATATGATGTTTTCGGAAGTAGCCAAAAAAAAATCTATTGAATTTAAAATTAATGTGTCTGACGTTAAAGAGAAAATCATCAATACTGACAAACAAAGGCTTGAACAAATTTTAAGGAACTTGCTTTCAAACGCCTTTAAATTCACTGCTTCTAACGGCACTGTTACTCTCTCCGTGCATAAGCCTTTAAATGATACATTCAATTTGAACAAGGTAAGAGCCAGCTCTGCTATCGTAGCCTTTTCTGTGATCGATACCGGTATTGGAATTCCGAAAGATAAACAAGAAATTATTTTTGAAGCTTTTCGCCAGGTAGACAGCACCGATAAAAGAAGGTATGGTGGCACAGGACTAGGACTTTCCATAAGTCGTGAGCTTTCCGATTTATTAGGAGGCGAAATTGATCTCAAAAGTGAAGAAGGAAAAGGTAGCACCTTTACACTCTACCTTCCAATGCATTCTTCTGATGCACATAATTCGGCTTTAAAAACTCCACTCCCCATTGAAAGTGTTTCAAATAAATTAGGGCACCAGGAACGAGTAGAAAAAGAAGAGAGTATAATTCTCGATGATCGTGACGATCTCAGAGAAAATAACCGCTTAATCCTGATAATGGAGGATGACAAATATTTCGCCCAAGTTATTCTAGCCTTTGTGCGAGAGCGGAATTACAAAGGTATAATTGCACATCAAGGCAACACAGGTATTAATTATGCCAGACATTATAAACCTGATGCAATTTTACTCGATATGAAATTACCAATCATCGATGGTGAAGAGGTTATTCGGCAATTAAAGAGCGACCCCCAATTGAGGCATATCCCTATTCAAGTCATATCGGGATATAGCCTTAAAAAGGAGACTATGAAATTGGGGGCGTTTGATTTTATTAAAAAACCTGTCAAAAAGGAAGATCTGCAAAAAGTTTTCGAAAGGTTGGAAGAATTTGCTAATCGTCAATATAAGCGACTGTTAATTATTGAAAACAATCCGGAAGAAAATAAAGCAATGTGCGATTTGATTGGCAACGGTGATGTTGAATGCGTCCCGGTATTTTCAATTAATGAAGCTAATGAAAAACTTAAGGAAAGTTCGTTCGATTGCATCATTGTTGATATTGGAGTATCAGGTGCTGCCGGATTTGAGTTTCTTGAAAGAATTAAATCCGATTCTAACCTTAATCAAGTTCCAATCATTGTATATACACTACAAGATCTTACCAAAGAGCAGAACAAGAAACTAAGCATCCTTGCTAATACCGTTGTGCTGAAAACTGCGCTATCCCACGAACGACTGCTCGATGAAACAACACTTTTTCTTCATAGAGTAGAGGCGAATATGCCGAAAGAAAAGCAGAACATTATTCGCAAACTTCATCGTACAGATGCAGCACTTCAAGCTAAAACTGTTTTGATCGTAGATGATGATATGCGCAATATTTACTCATTGACAAGTGCCCTTGAAGAAGAAGGAATGTGTTGTTTAACGGCAGAAAATGGCAAAGAAGCGTTGAAATTATTAAACCAAAACCCCGCTGTTAGTATCATATTGATGGACGTGATGATGCCGGAAATGGATGGATATGAAGCTACCGTAGAAATCAGGAAATCCGAAAATTATGCAAAAGTTCCAATTATAGCCCTCACAGCTAAAGCTATGAAGGGAGATCGCGAAAAATCGTTAGAAGTGGGCATGTCGGATTATATCACAAAACCAGTAGATATTAACCAACTTCTATCCTTAATGCGGGTCTGGCTCTATAAATAGATAATATCATGACTTTGAATATCAATCCTTTTAAAGAACTATTTGAATTGATACACATTCGTTACGGTTATGATTTTACAAATTATGCTGGGGAATCTTTAACCAGAAGAAGCAAGCTCTATATGGATAACCTAAAAATCAATTCCTTGGAGGCCTTTTCACATTTGGTGCTGGAGGATGAGCATATATTTGAAGAATTTATAAAATACATTTCAGTTACCGTAACAGAAATGTTTCGTGATCCAACCTTTTTTTATGCCCTAAAGGAAAAGGTAATCGCGAGGCTTGCAACATATCCTTTTATTAAAGTTTGGATTGCGGGGTGTGCCACTGGAGAAGAGGCATACTCGATAGCAATTCTACTTAAAGAAACTGACCTGCTACATCGTTCTATTATTTACGCAACAGACATAAATCAAAAATCCCTGCAAATTGCTAAGGAGGGTATTTATCCGATCTCGACCGCAAAAAAATACACGTCCAATTATTTACAGGCTGGTGGTCAAAAATCTTTTTCACAATATTATACGGCAAAGTATGACTTTATTATATTTGATAAGTCATTAAAAAATAATATTGTTTTTGCTCCTCATAATCTGGCAGTCGATGAATCATTCAATGAATTTCAGATCATCATTTGTCGCAATGTTTTGATCTATTTTAATCAAACCTTGCAGAATAGAGTTGTTGATCTTTTTTATAATAGTTTATGTCCCTTTGGTTTTTTAGGATTAGGGAATAAAGAGTCTCTGATGTTTACGAATAAAAAAAAGTCCTTTCAGGTAGTAGATAAAACGGAAAGAATTTATTCCAAAAATGATGTATCATGAATGACGTTTAGAATATTCAAATGACCAATCCCAAACATAAAATATCAACAATTCTTTTGGTGGATGACCGTCCGGAAAACATTTTGGTACTCGAGGAATTATTGAAAGACGAGCAACGCATTTTTCTAAAAGCAAGCAACGGCAATGAGGCTCTCAAAATTGCATTGGATCACAACATAGATCTCATTATACTCGATGTACAAATGCCAGGTATGGATGGTTTTGAAATATCGAAAATATTAAAGTCAACTAAGCGCACAAAAGATATTCCAATCATATTTGCTACAGCAGAGAAAAAAGAAACCAGCTTTATTGTAAAGGGACTTGAGGAAGGCGCCATTGATTATTTGTATAAGCCATTAGACAGGCAAATAACCAGGGCTAAAGTAGCAGTCCTCTTAACATTGCAAAAACAAAAGAAAGAGCTAATAGAGAAAAATATTTCTCTAGAGAAATCCGCTCTTCTTATTAACAATTCCGCCGACATAATCGGAGTTATTGACGCAGTCAACTTAAAATTTGAAGAAGTAAATAATGCTTTCACAACGATCTTAGGATATTCACCTGAAGAGATATATGGTAAATGCTTAACTGAAATTATTTCTATAGAGGATCAAAGATTTATAGGTGAACTCAGGATACTACCACAAGATCGCCTTTCCTTTGAAACAAAAATATTTGACAAAAATGGCCAGGTAAAATGGCTGAATTGGAATATTGTCAGTAAAAGCGGAAAATGGTTTTTTAATGCGCGAGACACAACTGATATTAGAAAGGTTGAGGTCATAAGAAACTCTTTGGCAAAAATAGTGAAGCAGTCCAAAGATGCTACGTATATTCATAATGGTAGCGGAGTCATATATTCCTGGAACGAAGGAGCATTTCAAATTTATGGTTATACAGAGCAGGAAGCGCTAGACATGAAAATTTGGAATATAATTCCCGAAGAATCACAAGCTGAAGCAAGAGTGATGATTCAGTGTCTCTTGAATGGAGAAAAAATCGAACCACGCGAAACAAAACGTATAACAAAATCAGGAAGTGTGTTAGACGTTCTGGTGTATTCTTCCTCGATCGTTGATTCAGGGAGTGACGAGAAATCGATTGCTATAACTGAGCGGGATATTACCAGCGTAAAATTAACAAGTGAAAAGGTAAGGCAGTTGAATTTAGACCTTCAACAAAATATTATCCGGTTAGAAGCGGCTAATAGTGAACTCGAATCTTTTTCCTATTCTGTTTCTCATGACCTTAGAGCCCCTCTTCGAGCCATTAGCGGCAATATTGATATTTTGGAAGAAAGTCTTCTTAAGCAATCGGATGATGAAACAAAGCTAGCTTTTACCGCCGTCCAGCGCAATGTTAAAAAGATGAATCAGTTAATTGATGATCTCCTCAATTTTGCACGGTTTGGAAAGAAAGCTGTCCCCAAGAATGAAATAAATATGGAACGTCTTGTTAGAAAAGTAATTGAAGAGGTCACATACAATACTTCAGATAAAGCAAATTTTGAAATTTCTCCGTTGCCTACCGCATATGGAGATCATTCCTTGCTCACTCAAGTATGGATAAATTTCATTTCGAATGCATTAAAATATTCGAGAAAAGCTCCGGAGCCACGCATTGAAATCGGATCAATACAAAACAATGATGAAACAGTTTTTTTTGTGAAGGATAATGGAGTGGGTTTCGAAATGAAGTATGTTGACAAATTATTCGGCGTGTTTCAGCGGCTTCACAGCGAGCGAGAATTTGAAGGTACTGGGATTGGCCTGGCAATCATTAAACGTATAATTTCTAAGCATGGCGGCAAAGTTTGGGCCGAAGGAAAGCTAAATAAAGGCGCGACGTTTTATTTCTCAATGCCCAACAAGATTTGATAAAGTTAATGTCGCTATGAGGAAGTATTCCGATTTGAACTATAGATTAATTAAAATAGGTTACTTGTTAAACTGTTGAAGGTAATCTAGTGCATCTTGTCTTTCAGTAAACATTTTAGTTGGCGCTATTGGTTTATTGAGGCCGAGGTAAAAATTACTAATAATTTTTGTCATTGGCGTATCAACAACAACCGCAACTCCTTTTGTGTATGATGAACCTTCCTTTGCCAAAAAATCTCTTGCTGCTTTATCAATGCTTTTCATGCCGCGGATATCGCATAAAATCGGATAATCTATTTGCTGCTGAAATTTTACTCTATCATTCACAATTTGTTTTGCTGCATTCAAATCAACGGTTGTATTCTTCTTGTAAACAAAATATAGAATTCCTGCTTCAATCCAAAAGTTAGCGTATTCGTTTTCGAAGCTTGGTTTATTCATAGGAATTGTGTGGTATGCGAATTTAAAACATTTATACGACAATTAGTTAGTTTTCATTTGATAAACTCTGTGTTCCCTTCGAGGTTAATACATATACTATATATTCTGTTATGGTAAGATAAATCAGTCCTAAATATTAAACAATACAGTTATGGCTAAATTTAAGCACAATGATTTCTTAGACACAGTTGATGAAGTCTTTACAGACGCCATGAAGAGTGGTGTGCTTCATCTATATTCGGAAGATAGTGTCTTTACAGGCCGGCATATCCGGATCAATGACAGAGATTTATTCCACTTTGGAACAACGGGCTATCTGGGGCTTGAGCAGGATCCCAGGTTAAAGAGGGCAGCAATCAAGGCAATCGAAAATTATGGAACACAATTTCCACTCTCTAAATCTTACGTGTCTTTTGTATTGTACCGAGCCTTAGAAGAAAGACTGGTTCAAATGTATAATAATCCTATTGTTGTCACGAAGAATAGCACACTAGGTCATATCGGCGTCATCCCTTGTATTGTCAGGGACGAAGACGCTGTGATAATTGATCATCAAGCACATTGGAGCATGCACAACGCCTGTCAGTTGTTAAAACCAAGAGGTATACCGGTAGAGTTGATTCGCCACAGCAATTTGGAAATGCTCGAAAGTAAAATTAAACAACTGAGTACCAAATGCAAGAAAATCTGGTACATGGCCGACGGTATCTATTCCATGTATGGTGATTGCGCCCCTATCAAAGAACTCATGCAGTTATATGATAAATACCCTCAACTGCATCTTTATTTTGACGATGTCCATGGTATGAGTTGGACAGGAAAGAATGGAACCGGGTATGTGTTAGACCAGTTAAAGGTCTTACCTGAACGTGTATTACTTTTTGGTACTCTCAGTAAATCCTTCGGGGCAAGCGGAGCTGTCCTTGTTTGTGCAGATGCAGATATGCATCGAAGAGTAAAAACTTTCGGAGGTCCGTTAACATTTTCAGCTCAACTAGAACCTGCTTCCGTAGCAGCGGCTTGCGCTTCAGCTGACATACATTTATCGGACGAAATTTATGCCATGCAGACCGAGCTAGCGGATAACATCCATTATTTTAATCTGCTGTTAAGTCAAACCGATTTACCCTTGGTGGAAAACAATAACTGCCCAGTCTTCTACATAGGCACAGGGATGCCTGCCACGGGGTATAACTTTGTAAATCGATTAATGAATGAGGGATTTTTTGTGAACCTCGGTATTTATCCTGGTGTCCCTGTAAAGAATACGGGTGTAAGACTAACAATTTCCAGGCACAATCGCAGAGAAGAAATGAAGTCGTTGGTAGAAGCAATGGTTCACCATTACCCACAATCTTTAATAGAAATAGGAACAACTAAAAATAAAGTCCGCAAGGCATTTAATCTTCCCCTTGAGGGGAAAGAAAAAGATGTTCCGGCTCTGGAGGAAAATCTGAATATAGAATATCAAACCTCTATTGGTGTGCTAAATAAAGAGCATTGGAATTCTGTAATGGGGAAACAAAGTGTATTTGATTGGGATGGATTAAAATTCCTGGAAGAAGTGTTCATTAATAACGAAAAGCCAGAAAGCAATTGGTCGTTTCATTATTTTATAATTAGCGATCAAGCTAAAAAACCGATTCTCGCTACCTTCTTTTGCGCTGCATTGTGGAAGGATGATATGCTAGCACCCGCTGCTGTCTCTTTGCAATTGGAGGAAATACGAAAACAAGATCCATACCATCTTACCTCTTCAGTTCTGGGAATGGGATCGTTGTTTACAGAAGGCCAGCATTGCTTTATAAACAAAACACATCCGCTCGTGAATCAAGCGTTGCGACTATTGTTGGATAAGATTGAGGTGCTTGATGAAAAGCTAAATACCGCTACCATAGTATTAAGAGATTTCGTTCACGATGAAGCTCTCAACGAATTTTTTCATAGCCGCGGTTTTCTCAAGGTAGATATGCCAGAGTCATGCATTATTGAAACTATGGAATGGAATGATAGCAACGAATACCTTTCCTTCCTTTCTGCGCGCTCAAGAAAACATTTTAGAAATGATATTGAACCCTATGAAAAGTTTTTTGATATAGAATATAAAGATGATGCAACGGAAGAAGAGATCGATATATTCTTTGAGCTTTATGAAAATGTAAGAGCCAAAAATTTAGATCTGAATACCTTTGCTTTTCCTAAGAAACTGTTTTCCTCCATGGCAAAACATCCAAACTGGGAGTTTATTGTAGCCTATTTAAAAAAGGAATATGACCAAAGAGAAGAACGCATACCGGTAGGGGTAATGTATTGCTACAAAAACCTTGGAAGCACGTATGTTCCTTCCTTTATCGGCATGGACTACAATTATATTCATGAG
>CAZAHL010000032.1:0-34309 GCA_964484845.1 uncultured Chryseolinea sp.
GTTGCGTGGAAGCAACCTTCCAACCCCTCCCCATACAAAAACCCGGCGTCATCAATGACCGCCACATCCAAAAGTTCAATGGGATGCACACATTGTGATGCATTTACACAGAAATAATTTCGATGCATTGCGTGTCGGGTAAAATGTTCTCATTTCATAGAACATTTGTAGCCGACACGCTGCCGCCTTTAAACAACAAACCCGGAGTAAAAACTCCGGGCTATTCACATTCAATCCCTCACGGGATTGGCACGAACTCCGTAGCGAATGCGTTTTTTGAATGACAACGACTCTGTCGCCGGTCTCGAACAGCGGACAGGAAAATGTACAACTCGTTAGCAGTGTAAAGGTAAAAAACCAAGTTGACAAAGTAAGACTAAAGAATTCAACACTTCTGCACAATTAATCATCCATGCTATTGACAAAAGAATTGCCTTTCAAAACATAATCTGAAATCGGAGACTACCCTCATGATCAATTGTATACCCGATAAAGGGTAGATACAAATGACCGACATAGGTTATTGACTCTGGTATTCCTTTCTAGATACTTTTGTTATAACCATTCTACAATGAAGACCCTTATCATCCCATTTCTTTTTGCCCTGGTAAATCTTTGCCCTGCCCAAACTGAAGAACGTATCATTACTGCAGGCAGTGCCATAACTGAAACTGTTTGCGCATTGGGTGACTGTAATAAAATAATCGCTTCCGACCGCACAAGTCTTTATCCTGCAGAAATACAAAAGCTTCCCTCGATCGGATATCGCAGCGGAATAAACGCAGAAGGTATTTTAAGTCTAAAGCCCACGTTGGTCATCGCTGAAAAGGGCTATGTCGAAGAATCGGTTTTGCAACAATTATCCAACTTGTCTATCAGGCTTGTCGTTGTTGATCGTAAACTGAATTTTGATGACACAAAAAAGTTTATAAGACAAATAGCCGCTGCGTTAAAGAGGGAAGGTGAAGGAAATAAACTCATTGCCAAAATGGAAGGCGAACTGTCAGAAGCCAAGCTGCTTCTTGAGAAGAAAACAGGGTCGCCCAAAGTTCTTTGCATTTATAATCGTGGCACGGCTACCATCAGCGCTGGTGGAAAGGAAACTTTTGCGGAAATACTTCAATATTCCGGAGCTCAAAATGCTTTTGCTGATATCGAAGGATATAAACCTTTAAATGCGGAAGCGATTATTAGCGCTAATCCTGATTACCTGCTCATGGTCTCCACAGGCTTCGAAAGTTTGGGCGGGATGGACGGAGTATTGAAAGTCCCTGGTGTCTCATTGACTACAGCTGGCAAGAAAAAACAAATCATCTCCATCGAAAGTCTGAAGCTTACCAATTTCGGCCCGCGATTTGGCGAAGCTGTAAAGGAAGTCGTTCTTCAGCTTCATCCCGAACTTGCGGCAAAGTAATCCATGGAAATAGTACTGCCCATACGCGATCATAAAAACGTACTGATTATCCTCAGCCTGGGATTGATATTGCTCTTTACAATTTTATTTTCTCTAACAGTAGGCGCAGTTGGCATTACACTCAAAGAAGCGACAATAATTCTTTTCAAGAATATCGGTTTGTTCCCAAACACTACCATCGATGAGACTTATGCCGTTGTGATGACCACTATCCGCTTACCGCGTGTACTTATGACCTTGCTGATAGGAGCGGCATTAGGTGTAAGCGGTGCATCTCTTCAGGGCTTATTCAGAAATCCACTTGTGGAGCCAAGCTTGATCGGGGTCTCCGGTGGTTCTGCTGCTGCTGTTGTAATGGTAATCGTCTTCGGGTCTTCCATATTCTCATTTCTTCCTGCCTGGATGTATAACTCCATCATTTCTATCGTTGCGTTTGGCGGAGGTTGTCTGGCAACTTTTTTTGTGCTGCGTCTGAGCTTAAACTCAGGACGTACGAATATTACAATGCTGGTTTTGATAGGTGTAGCGGTTAATGCGCTGACAGGTGCTCTAATCGGTCTAGCTATATTTTATGCCGATGAAAATCAACTCAGCACTTTCATGTTTTGGACGCTGGGTGATCTTGGTGGCGCTACATGGGATAAGCTCAGCCTGGGAGCACCCATTCTTTTACTATCAACGATCGCGCTGATGTTCTTTGCTCAACCTTTAAATGCTTTGGCATTGGGAGAGTCAGATGCCTATCACATGGGTGTAAATGTTGAGCAGATAAAACGTTTAATGATTCTCCTTTCTGCGTTGGCGGTTGGAATAAGTGTTTCGTTAGCCGGAATGATAGGATTTATCGGACTTATCGTACCGCATGTAATCAGAACCCTATTTCATTCTGATAATGCACTTGTTCTTCCTGCCTCTGCACTAGGTGGAGCGTTGTTACTACTGGTAGCCGATATCGTTGGCCGCACCCTTGTAAGTCCTGCTGAGTTGCCCATTGGTGTTGTAACTGCACTGATCGGATCCCCTTTTTTTATTAGCCTTTTGCTAAAAACTAAGCAAAAACATGAACTCTGATGTACGAGGCAATTGACATATCATTGAGGTCGGGACAAAAGCACATTCTTAAAAATGTCAGCCTCATAATCAAACCTGGTCAATTCACTGCAGTTGTAGGGCCAAACGGCGCCGGAAAAAGTTCCCTCATA
Organism: uncultured Chryseolinea sp.; assembly: GCA_964484845.1. GTDB lineage: Bacteria > Bacteroidota > Bacteroidia > Cytophagales > Cyclobacteriaceae > Chryseolinea. The sequence goes on from CAZAHL010000032.1 coordinate 2,617, forward strand.
AAAATTATGAGCAATGAGCAGAGTAAATATTCCGGTAATGTCGTAGTCAACGGAATCTCTATCAATCGGTATAAAGCAAAAGAGCTTTCACAGATCAGAGCGGTAATGGCACAACACGTAAGCCTCCAGTTTGCATTTACCGCCAGGGAAGTCATAGCGCTTTCACGCAACGCACACCTTACTTCAAGGAGTAAAAATCAGAATATCATTGACGAAGTAATTAGTGTTACCGGAATAGAAAATTTTGTTGACAGAAATTACCTGACACTTTCCGGTGGTGAAAAGCAGCGCGTTCAGCTTGCACGCATATTATCACAGGTTTGGGAAGAAACACTTTTCCCCCGATACATTTTACTCGATGAGCCTACTTCAAGTATGGATATCACGCAACAGCAATCTATGTTTAGCATCGTAAAAAAAATCTGCTCGAGGAATATTGGGGTTATGGCAATTGTGCATGACCTGAATCTTGCTGTACAGTTTGCGGACTATATATGCATGCTCAGCGATGGCGCAGTCATTGATTCAGGACCTACTCTCGAAGTATTTACCAAGGCAAATATTGAAAGAACGTTCTGCTGTAAAGTCAATATCTTCCACGATCCATTTAATAACTGCCCTTTCATTATACCGGTAACAGATATTTCCCCTCTTGGCAAAATCGCGATCACAAAATAATCAAACTATGAACACAACTTTAGATACCGCATCAACTCTTAAACAAGCCTGGCTTGACGTGCAAAAAGCAAAACCCGGTATCCGTATCCGTGATGCTGCGGCAAGTATCGGATGCAGCGAAGCTGAATTACTGGCGACAACAGTTAATGATTATACTACTCGCCTCGAAGGAGACTGGACAACGCTGGTTAGCCGTCTTCCTGATCTTGGCAGGGTAATGTCGTTGACAAGAAACGATAGCTGCGTACTCGAACACAAGGGTTCTTTTCAGAAGATTGACATTATGGGAAGTCCTCCCAATGCAATGGCGACAGTCATTGGCCCGATAGAATCAAGAATATTTTTCAGCGCATGGAAATTTGGTTTTGCGGTGAGCCAGGTAACCCCACAGGGTATACAGCAAAGCTTACAGTTTTTTGATGCAGCAGGCAATGCAATCATTAAGATCTTCCTTCAACAGCCAACAGGCAACAAAGCAGGCAGCGATCAAGAAGCTTTTGGTAAGATTGTAAAGAGTTTTATTTCCGCAGAACAATCTTCACATATTGAAGTAAAAAAAATATCGGATGCATCAACAAAGGATATTGATTTGGTGGATAAAGCTGCATTGCTTTCCGATTGGGCAGCCATGAAAGATACACATGAGTTTTTTGGAATGATCAGAAAACACAATGTTAATCGCCTTGATGCACTGTACTTGGCTCAAGATGAATTCACCTATCAGATTGATAAAAATTCTTTGGGAATACTTCTTGAGAGAGCAGCAGCAGAAAAACTTCCCATTATGATTTTTGCAGGCAACCGCGGCAATCTTCAGATACATCAGGGCAAGGTCCAGACCATCCGTATTATGGATACATGGCTGAATGTGCTTGATCCTGATTTTAATATGCATTTGCGTGAAGATCATGTTGACACGGCCTGGGTAGTTAAAAAACCGACCGCGGATGGTGTCGTGACCGGCATTGAAGTATTCGATAAAAATAAAAACATGATCGTTCAGTTTTTCGGACTTCGCAAGCCCGGAATCAGCGAGCTTGAAAATTGGCGAAAACTCGTGGATGAATTACCGAAGATTTGAAATGAGAACTATTGTATCCGTAATCTTGCTTCTCCTCTCTGTTTCAATCCAGGCACAAGACTCGTTAAAATCATACGAGTTGAGAGAAGTGGTTGTCACAGGAGAAGTTGAGCCTCAATCCGTACGGAAGTCTGTTTACAACGTTCGCACCATCCCTATGGAGCGATTGAAGACACAAGGAGCTACAAGACTCCAGGATGTTTTAAATACAGAATTGAACATCAGGTTCTCGCAGGATCTTGCATTGGGCGGATCTAATCTTAGCATGATGGGATTACCGGGTCAAAACGTAAAAGTCCTGATCGATGGAGTTCCAATGGTTGGACGACAGGGTACTGGAAACGAGATCAACATCAATCAGATCAATATCAATTCGATTGAGCGTATAGAAATTGTCGAAGGACCCATGGCCGTTGTATATGGTGCTGATGCCCTTGCAGGTGTTATCAATATCATTACCAAAAAATTAATTGACGATAGGCTTGATGTATCAGCAACTGTTCACGAAGAAAGTGCTGGCGATGAATATGGATTTTCAAAAGGAATACACAATCAAAATGTAAACTTAGGGTATAAGGTGAAATCTTTTTATTTCAATGGTAATGTGAATCATAATGATTTCCGGGGATGGAAAGGTGATTCTTCAGAGCGTGAAAAAGAGTGGCACCCCAAAACCCAATGGATGGGTGGCGCTGTAGCAGGTTTTCGCAAAGAAAAATTTAACGCTTACTACAGAGCCGATTACCTGCATGAAAAGATCCATAATCCGGCACAATTTCAAGGTCTCGAAGCTATCGATCAGAATTATATCACGCAACGGCTGATGCACCAGCTTCAGATCAGTACCAGTTTTTCCGAAAAGCTAAGTTTCAACACCGCACTAAGTCTTACGAATTTTGAGAGAAGAACTCAAAGTATTGCAGTAGATAAAGAAACAGGTAGAGAAAGCCTTGCCAATAGTGCTTTGCAAAACACAGATCAATTTACCGGCATGACGATTCGTGGCGCTTTACACTATAAAATTTCTGATGCGTTAAGTCTTCAGCCGGGCTACGACATTAATACTGAAACCGGAAGTGGTTCAAGATTACAGCAAGGTGAAAATTCGATTTCAGACTATGCTGTCTTTTTATCTGCTGATCTGAAGTTGTCATTTGTTAGTATACGACCAGGATTGCGTATAGTTAATAACTCTGTCTACGAGGCTCCTCCTTTCCTTCCTTCGTTAAACACAAAGTTCACACTGAGTAAAAACCATGACCTGCGATTTTCGTATGGAAGAGGATTCAGAGCTCCTTCGATCCGGGAATTGTATTTTAATTTCTTTGATGCAAGTCATTCTATTGAAGGCAACCCCAATCTGGAGGCTGAGCTTTCTCACAGTTTTAATGCGTCCTGGAATGCACGCATATTACAAACAGACTTCTGGAGATTAAGCAGCACATTGTCGGGATTTTACAACAACGTTGATAATTTGATCGATTACGGTTTAAAGCCGGGAAGCAATGCAACAACCTACATCAACATCAACCAGTATAAATCAACAGGCTTAATTTTTAACAATGTACTGAAAAGCAACAAAGCAGAGTTTTCAATAGGATTTGCCTATACGGGACGTTACAACTCGCTCACTGCAGCAGATCCGGAGCTTCCGGATTTTACTTGGTCGCCTGAAGTAAACAGTTCAATTTCTTATCAATTCAGTAAAACGTTTAGTGCATTCTTTTTCTATAAGTACACAGGGAAAACGCCTTCATATGTAATTGATCCGTCTGACAATTCTATCGTTCTGAGTGAAACATCAGGTTTTCATTGGGCTGATATAACAGCACAAAAATCATTCACGAAATATTTAAGCTTGTCAGCGGGAGTCAGAAATCTTTTTGATATCTCACGCGTCACAAATTCAGCGGCCACAGCAGGATCTTCACATAGTGGATCGGGTTCAACAAAACCAGTCGGTTATGGTCGGTCCTTCTTTCTCGCATTAAATTTCAGACTTACGAAATCTTAAAATCTCATATATAAAATAATTAAAAATGAAATCTATAGTTCCTTCACTTAAGAATTGGTCAGCGCTTTTTGCAATAATAATTTTTACATGTCTTTCAGCTTGTGATGACGAAGATCCGCCGCTGCCTGACAATCTTGTCGAATTTGAATCAGAAGAACTTGGATTAGGCTCCGACGAGACCACTTTAACATTGAAAGTTAATCTTTCAAGGGAAGCCACTGATGATACGGAAATTACAATCAATTTCGAACTAACGGGATTAACATACGACAACGAGTTCACAACCAATCCTGCAATGACTGCTAGTACGCTTGTGCTTTCAGTTCCTAAAGGGTCAACCCAGGTTTCATTTGATATCACTAAAAAGGTAGGTATTCTTCTTGATGGAGACGAAAGCATTTCACTTACTGTAAGCAGTGCCGGTGAAGATCTTGTGATAGGAAACAAATCGACTGTCGTTGTTGGTTTTTCTGAGATACTTGCCGCGCAAGGCACAATGGACCCAACTGTCGGGGGGCAACAACAACCCAACAAGGTGTTCATCGACCTTAGCGCAAACAGGCAGACTTCTGTTAACCGTAGTGATTGGGATCTTGGCTTCTACACGGTCGATGGACAGTTCAGGGCGATTATCAATGCATCATCATCAGCGATGGCGCGTGTTACGGATAAAAATGATTTGAACATTGTAACTTCCGCCGATACGGTTGGATGGAGTGTGCAACTTTCTACTGATGCAGTATTTGCAGCAATTTCATCAGATCCTGTGCCTGCATGGGTTTCTAGTGCCAGCGCGTGGATCGATGCCCCTTCTGGAGATATGACTTCTACGGCCATCCCGGAGATTTCTAGCAATGCTCCAGACAATAAAGTTTACATTGTTAATAGAGGAAAAAATCCGGATGGATCTCCTAGAGGCTGGAAAAAAATTCGGGTAATACGTAATGGAAACAACTATACTTTACAGCATGCGGATATCAGTTCTACAAATTTTACATCGGTAGAGATCACCAGAAATGCTGATTACCTTTTCAACTATGTGAAATTTGAAACTGGAGTTGTTGAAGTAGAACCAGAGAAAGATAAGTGGGATATTGCTTTTACATCATTTACCAACACAACGCCAGCAGGCCCAGGGTTAGTTGTACCGTATGTGTTTAACGATATTGTTATCCAAAACCGAAACAATACTGAAACAGCAGAGCTTCTGATCGCGAATGCTGGTGCCTATGCGGATTTTGACGAAACTGATTTGACTTCTGTAACGTTCGCAAAAACACAGCTTAACATTGGTTCAAAATGGAGATCAGGTGGTGGCCCTGGAAGTGGTCCGGCGCTGAGAGAGGATCGTTTTTACCTGGTGAAAGATTCCGCCGGTAATATTTATAAGCTGAAATTTACGGCTCTTACACAGAACGGGGAGCGGGGGCGTCCACAGATTCAATTTACCCTGATTAAGAAAGGTTAGTATAACAAAATCACAAGGTCATCTGAAAAAATTCAGGGACCTTTTTTAAGGTTAAAGTTTTTAAACGCAGTATGGTTAAGATCATTATTTATTGCATTTTTTTATTTTCCATTTCGGCTGGCGCTCAGGTAAAGGAGGTTTATTCCATATTCAACAGCGAAGGTAAAAAGGTATCCTATGAGAAAACGGTTCAGTCTTTAACGAAGGCTGATGTGGTGTTTTTTGGTGAACTTCACAATAATACCCTTGCTCATTGGATTGAACTTCAGATTTTAAAAGATCTACATAACTCAGATAAATTGATCATCGGCATGGAAATGCTGGAAAGCGACGACCAGATTGTTATCGATGAATACCTTTCCGGCCTGATAGAAGAAAAACATTTGCTAAAAGAAGCGAAAATGTGGGATAACTATAAATCTGATTACAGACCCCTTCTTGAATTTGCAAAACAAAATAATATAGCTGTTGTAGCAACGAATGTTCCGCGCCGATACGCAAATCTGGTTTACCGGAAAGGTCTTCAATTTTTAGATAGCCTGTCGATGGCGAGCAGAAAATGGATCGCTCCTTTGCCGCTTGCAGTGGATTATTCTTTGCCAGGTTATAAATCAATGATGGAAACGATGGGACAGCACGGTAGTGGTTCCGCTGAAAATCTTGTCGCATCTCAGGCATTGAAAGATGCCACGATGGCGCACTTTATCGCTGCTCATCAAAAGGAAGAGAGTCTATTTTATCACATCAATGGCGCTTATCACACGCAGGATTATCAGGGTATAATAACGTATTTGAAAAAGCTTAAACCAGATCTAAAAATCATTACACTCCATGTAGCTGAACAAGCATTGATTAATAATCTGGATAAGGCAAATATGAATAAAGCTGATTTTATTTTTTGCATTGTGGAGGATATGATAAAAAGCGACTGACGCGATTCTTATAATTAAAGCATGATGAAGCTACGGCGTTTTTGTTCCCTTGAACTCATTGGAAAAGACAGTGGTAATTGAAAGGCTTCCATGGTTAGAAGTTCCGTAGACACGGGGAGACTCCCTGCTCATAAATGAAACCCATTATGGCAGGGAGCTCACCCACCAATCAGTTAAGGTTAATGAATATTAGGACTCGCTCGAGACCTCGGAAACCCGGGAATTTATTTTGATTACTTTACCCAGGATTATTTCCAATTTCTTCTTTGATCGGAGATTGCAGAAAAGAACTTCTGCGAATCACAGGCCTATTAGGGATTGATTTAACGACGGCGGTTTTCTTTTTAACTGTCATTTTATTTCTGCGTCCATACCAGATCATAAAGCCAGTGACTGGCAATGAGGCTGATATTAATGAAGCAAAAAATGCAAGGACCTTGCCGGGAAAACCTAATATTCCGCCAGTATGAATATCATAGTTCATGGCTTTGAGTTTTTCTCCACGGCTCTTTTCGTCAAAATTAATAGTCTTCAATAATTGACCAGTAAACTGATCGAACTGATAGCGCAATGTGTTGTATCGGATATTAATGCCATAGCGCGCAGATGCATTGATAACACCTTTTGATTTTTCTGGTAGGTTAATGTTGAGGGAAAGAGCATCAGGATTTTGCGCTACTAAATCAGCTAATATTTTATCAATGGGCAATGTAACATCTGTCTTTGTCGTATCCGAAAATACAGATTTTGGTTTTTCTGTTTTTACGCCACCATTTACAATCCATTGTACACTATGATCAAACCAATCAAAGGACCATACAAGACCCGTTAATGCTATTATCAGTAAAATAAATGAACTGTAAAACCCAAAGACCCTATGCAAGTCATAATTCTTTCTCTTCCACCGTGTCGTACTTTTCCAGGAGAAGGAGATCGTTTTTTTAATGTTCAGTTTATTTTTCGGCCACCAAAGTACTATACCTGTAATGAGCAAAACCACAAAAAAAAGTACTGATATTCCTATAACTAATGTTCCAATACTTCTATTCAACAGCAAATTTCTGTGAAGTCTTAATACAATTGTAAAGAATTCATACTTCGTATTTTCATTTTTAACGACCTCGCCCGTGTAAGGATTTAAGTATAATTTTCGATTGTAAACAATCTCTCCAAAATGCGTGAATGCTTTGTTATCCCGAATCTGAACGGGTCTGAATGAATATGTTTGGTTAGGCAAAGCTGGAATTTCAATACTTTGAATAGGGTGTTTTTCTCCTACCTCTTTTTGAGCCGTTAGCAATAGCTCCGACAATGGTTTTTTAACGGCATGATCGGGAACTGTTATTGTTTCCCTGCCCGTGTAAAGGAATGTCTTTAACTCTTCTTCAAAAACATAAATGCAACCGGTGATGCTAACAATAAAAACCACCAGTCCAGATGCGAGTCCGAGCCAGAGATGAATTTTACCCATTGCTTTTTTCATTCAGAATCTGGTTGGATTAGAACGTATAGCCTACACTAAATAAAAAATTTCGAGGTGCTCCTGGATTTACGGTCACACTAGATCTTCCTCTTCCGATCCAGTAAGTTTTGTCTGTTAGATTATTGACGTTAAGCGATAACCTTACTTTTTCCACCTTATAGAATAGAGCAGCATCAAAAACGGTATAGCTGGGTAATATGATATCGGCATATTGACTTGTTGTTTGTTCAGCTACAAAATTACTTCCGAGTGCAATGCCCACGCCATCCATCAAACCTTTGTCAATACTGTACCTTATCCAAGCACCTCCCATGTGGTTTGGTGAAAACTCTTTTCCCGTACCCACCAGTTCCTGATCATCACTTTTGGTAATGATGATGTCGTTGTAGGCATAATTGGCGCTGATCGCGAGATTCGGAAGTATTTTGCCATTGATATCCACCTCTACTCCTTTAGATACTTCCTGCCCTCTCTGCTCAAGGAGTTCAGGATTAACAGGGTCGAAGGCGCTGATAAGAATATTGTTTTGCTCAATGCGGTAAAGAGCGGTGGTAACGGTTAACCTCTTGTTAAGCCATTCGCTTTTTGCACCGAACTCAATCATGTTGCTTGTAAGGGGATCAAATGGGCCTCCATAAATTTCAGGATCTCCAATCACACTTGCAGTTTGTGGTTGAAAGCCTTCTACATAAGTACCATAGAGATTAATGCTTTTAGTCAGACTATAAACCAACCCTACCCTTGGTATCAGGGAGGTTTGTGTTACTTTTTTTTCATCGTCTTTTTTGTAGTTTTCAAAATCTGTGTAAAATTCTTTCCTTAGACCTAGAAGCATCTGTAGTTTCCCGAATTTTACTTGATCCTGAATATAGATACCACTGGTATAATATAGTGTACGGTCTCGTTGAGTCACAGCTGTAAAATAATTGCTGATCTCCTGAGGCGTGTAAGTAGGGTTTGTCAGATCGAAATGCGGCATATTAGGTACGGGATTTCCATCTTCATCAAACAGGTATAGTTCCGGTTTACCTGGGTTGTAAGAGCTTAAAGCTTTCGTGTTATCGGCAATACGATAGGCTCCTGCCAAGCTTGTTTGCCACGATCCTGCTGGAGTGGCTTGTTGGGCAAAATCATATCCTACCAATACAGTGTGCTTCACAGGACCTGTATGGAGATCAAGATTAAAATAAGACATCATGTTAAAGTTGGTATTTTTCTGCGTCCCTCTTTGTAAGCGCATTTCCACTAATGTGGGTAGCTCATTACCATCAACGTCCGGGGCATATATATTATTAACACGGTGTTCAAGATAGTCTCTATCATAGGTGTAGGTAATGAATGAGGTGTTAAAGGATATACTTTTGGTGAATTTGTGATTTAATGAAGCAAGAAAAGAAAGTCCTTGTTCTTTATTGTAACTGTTGGAATAGGTCGCGATAAGCGAAATAGGTGTGGAGTAAAGAAGTGATCTCCCATCAACTCCACCCATTAAAGGTTGCCCTCTATCTACGCGTCCATCGATAGAACTGTAAATCAGATCCAGGTCTATTCTTGTTTTGTCATTGGGAATAAAGGATACAGATGGGGCAATCAAAATATCCTTTCTTTCTTGTAAATCCCTGAATGACCCTGCGTCCTGGTAAGCTAAATTGAAACGATATAAAAGTGTTTTGGATTCATTTACGGGTCCCGTAAAATCGCCCTCTGCTCTTATCGTACTAAAACTCCCTGTTGAAATACTAATTCCTTGCTGCGATACATCCAATGGTTTTTTAGTAACGCTATTCATAGTACCTCCTGGATCTGAGTATCCGTATAAAGCTGAGTTGGCTCCTTTGATAACCTCTACTCTTTCTAAATTACTGATAAGCGTTGGTGTCCAACCCTTACTAATTCTTAGGCCATTGATCATTACATTACTACCGGTTCCAAATCCTCTTATCATGAGATCCCCGGTTATTGACTCCTGATTTACTCCGCTAATGTTTTTCACTACATCCGTAATGCGGAACGCTTTTCGATCTTGTATTAATTCTTTGGTGACATAGCTCACGGCTTGAGGTATATCTTTTAAAGGGGTGGGAGATTTTGATGCTATGGAAGAGGATTCATTTTGATACGATCTTTCTTTAAAGCCGGTGACTACAACTTCGTTTAATTGATTCGTGTTTTCCTGTAATATGATTTCTGGAATTGAAGTTGCTTCACCAGACTTAATTTCGACCGGCTGCTCCATTGATTTAAGTCCAACAAAGGATGCAGTTAATATATACTGCCCTGGAGCAACTCTATTTATTTCGAATTCGCCCTTACCATTGGTAACAGCTCCTTTGCTGGTACCCTTTAAAATGATGTTAATGTATTCAGCTGGAGATCCATCCGCTGTTTTTATGATGCCTTTAACCGAGCCCGTTTGACGATTTTGTGCACCCGTTGAAAAAGCCACCGTCAGAAAGAATAAGAATAGATAAATGTCACGCATAGTTTTTATGATTACTTAAAATTGATTCAATCCTTTAGTCAACATTGAAGGCATAGAAGCAAAGAAATTAAGCAAGGCTTTCCCGTGTTCATCTGCTTTAAGCTTCCCTTTCATGTATTTTTGACCGACAGGCGTGAATTGTTCAAAGATGTTCATGAGGGCTGATAAAAAAAAGCCCTATTTAGAATATTTCTAAATAATACCCTTTAGAGGCTACCGACATATTGTTACATACCCTGTGCAGGGTATCTCTAAACTTCTTACTATAGTATTGATAAAAAAATTTTATGAGGGACGTGAGTAAAATTTTAAGGATTTCTTGGCAAACTTCCGTATTCCGTTTTGCATATAATATTAAGATCACCGTGTAGTTCAATACCGGGACGACCATGAACGAACGCTTAATTATGTGAATCCTCTGCTTAGTGATTTCACCGCGTATGGAAAACGTGAAATAGAATCGAACAAAAAAAAGCCTGTTCATCACAGGCTTCTCTAAAATTCGTTTGGTTAAGATCAGTTCTTCAATATCCGGATCAGGTAAACTTCGTCTTCGAACAGGATTTTCAATATATAGACACCTCTCCGGCCGGTTTGCAATCTGGCAGTTGCCGCTTCATCCAACTGTTTCAAGGTGCCTTCTCCCTTATAAATAAGTAGTCCGTCAGGATTTCTTAATTCTGAGTACACTTTTTCATGAGGCTCGATCCCTTCAGCACTCACTTTCACAGTACCAACGGTCGGGTTGGGCGATACAACAAACTGAAGCTGACGGCGGTTCGCGTCAAGAATTGTAAAGACTGTCAGTCTCGGCCCTTTTGCAAGCAGTCCGGAAGAAACACTTTCGATGTAGAAAGAAACGGTCTCAGGAAGTTCACGTTTTGTGTCTGTCTTTGGAGTAAAGGTGAATGAGGGCTGTGAATTGCCTGCGGGGATCGTTACAATGATTTTATTCTGGGCGACTGCTGGCGAGGACAGATAATCGGTGCCATAAGAAACACCCGGACCGTTCAATGCAACCAAAGTGATTGTCTGAGCAGTAGCAGGTGGCGTTGTAAGTTTCAGTTTGATCTGATGGTCACCGGATCCTTCTTTCTCAACATAAAGCAATTGCTGGAATGAAATTGCAGGGACATCATTGTCTTTAATAATAACAATAAATTGATTTTGTGAACCCGCTGCTAGCCCATCGGAAGATTGAAGTTCAAATATCCCAAACTCCTCCAATTCATCTGCAGCATCGTCAAGAACTTTTACCTCAAAGGTCACTGTATCCGAATGCGCTGGTAAGGAAAGTATCAAAGAATTATTCACTACAGGTGGTACGGTAATATAATCGCTTCCATAGGTTGCGTTCCCGGTGGTGCGGATGACCACCTGACGTGGTTCTGCGCTAACTTGGTTTACAACGACCTTTACTACTTTGCTTACATTGGCTTCGGGAAGATTTTCAATTGACTCGGTCACAAAATTTATTTCATCAGTCTTAAACAAATATCTTGATATGACGGCCAGGTGATCTGACGTTGTATTGGCATAGTCCGGAATTAATGTGAATGGAGTAAAAATCTGAACAGATCCACCGATATAATTTTCGACTAGCTCGTTAGAAATGATCTGATGGTCGATCACATCGCTGAACCCAACGGTTGAGCGCGCTCCTGCGTCGCTCAATGCCTTAGATATAGGAGCGTAGCGTGCCGTGTCCGTTGCGAAGGCTTCGTACGGACTTGGCTGACCTGTTGTAATTGACTGATCGAGATCGTCGTTCAAATCACCAAGAAAAATAAAACGTTCGCCCGGAAAATGAGCGTCAAGGCTATCTTTCAATACCGTAGCATCATATAATCTCCGGCTTCGGTCTGCAGCCGCTGCTCCGCTCTTTGCGTGAACATCAATGAATGATATTTTTTCCGTTACGCCATTGATCGTTGCATTAATCGTGAGCAGGTATGGAAGTCTTCCGCTTGAATAGAAACTGCTGGCATCCCCAGTAGGGTATCCCGGTAGCAAACCTGGGTCAATCGTTCGTGCAGAATCATACAGGTTTTCAAAAAGCACGCGCGCGCGGATCACATCAATAGTTGTAGTATCATAAATGAAGCAAACCTTCTGTGGTGGAAATTCATCGCCAGGTCCCTGGAATGAGTATGAATATCTGTCAGAGCAAGTGAACTGATAACGCCCAAGCTGGGCGACAAGGGCAGCGAATAATGTATCGTTGGAAACTTCCTGAACGGCGATAATGTCGGCATCAAGCGCGGTAATAACTTTTTTAACATTTTCGAGTTGAAGCTCTTCGTTGACTGGGCCGTATTCTTCCGGGTAATTTTCCCTTCGTGCACCGAAAAATTCCAAATTCCAGTTCACTACATCAAACGTCGCGGAATGTGGAATGCTGTCTGCAGGGTTAGATGGTTCAACTGCGCCGGGGATGTCCTGACGGAAACGCGGCATCAACTGTGCGTTCTGGCGGAACCTTCCAACAACACCGGTAACATGGAAGGTACTTGGTGGTTTGGTCAATCCCGGAATATCGGTGTTACCATCAATGCGAAGGTCCGCTTGTATTCCTCCCGATGTAATTTGTTCCGTGCTTTGCGGATAGAAAACAAAATTTTTATTCACCAGTTCAACACTTCCAACTGTTACCAACAGCCCTTCATGTGCGGCCAGTTCAGAAATAGTGATCGGCTTGGGGCTAAGAATATAAGATGATGAATCCGCCTTTGTAAAGAAAATGCCAGCGCCACTGATCTGTATCTGATCATTGAATATCCCAACTGGTCCGGTAACAATTACAGAATCCCCTATGGCAACGCTGCTTGCGAGTGCAAAATCAAAAACCGGGATACCTCCTGTGCCGTCCTGTACATAAGCGGGATTTCCCAATTCATCAGCAACTGTGATACGTCCAGCGACGGTGACTTTTGTGCCGACCGGTTTCAGCCGTGCTTCAGCGATCGGGATGATGGAAGCTACCTGATCAAATCCATTTCCGTTTAATAGCACATATCCGGCGGTAGATCCGCTCTGGTGATAAACAGAATCCTGCGCAAACCCCACCATGACCGGGGCAAATTTTACAAAGACGACTCCACCAGAATCTGGTAACGTAACTATGTTAAAGAAATTTATCGCATCGGTGGAAACAAGATAGGCCGCATTGGCAGTGGACACAACAATTGAATCTTCCAGGTTAGAACCGGTAACTTCATAACTTAGCGTATCGGATTCATTTAGGTTAACATCACCAAAACCCAGGGTCGAGGGGCTAAGAACAATGGATGGCTGATCGGAAGGCAAGCCATGGGGAATGATTACAAAATTATCTATCGCAAGGCCATCATCTGCACCGGAAGCATTGACGTCAAGCCACCGGAAGAAGAAGGTAGAACCTGGTTCGAGGTTTAATCCCGTTATGTTAAAACTCAGCGTGGAAGAGTTGATTGAATCATTTCCATTCAATGCGCCCACTACTCCTGCGGTAACAGGAGAGACAAAATCCAGTTCATTCACATCTATCCATGTTCCGCTGGAAAGGGATGCTGCATCAAGACTATATTGAAAATCAAGCCGGTCAGCCCGCGCTGTAGCACCAAGTCTCCATTGTTCTCCATGATATAGAATATCAATTGAAGTAATCGTACTTCCTGTATTGTTAACAAAACTTACTCCCAAGGTTGGGGTCAAAGAACCAGAGAGCAATCCTCCGAGTGCTCGATCACCGGTAAGGCCAAAGCTGTATGTATTGCCACCGTTGCCTGAGCCTGTTCCCGCGGCATAGGTCGTATTGGCATTCGTGCCAGTTTCAAGAAATGTCCACCCCTGTGGAAGGGTAGTCACTTCGTTGGTAGTTCCACTTGACGCGAGGCTGTCAAAATTCTGGGAATAAGGTGTATTGATCAATGGCAGGTTAACCTGGCCACGGGATTCGACAATTGCCAAGCACAAGGCAAGTATTGTCATTAATAACGGGTAAATTTTTTTCATAGGATAAAAGATTAAGAGCACTAATCTAAAGGGAATGTGTGAAAGCAATGTTTCCGCAAGGTTATTTATCTAATTGGAAGACCCGATCCGTCACAGTTCCAAAAAAATTCCGTTTCCATTTTACCAAAGGAGCAGAACTATTTTTACTTTCAGCTAATTTGTTTATTTTAGAAAACGAGTTTACTAATAGTAAAATTTGTTTCGTATGACGGAAATTCCTCTTCCTATTTTCAGCAGAAGTGACGAATTTAATTGAACTTTAAATTTTACGTTAATGAAAATAAAAATAATTGGTACGGTATTGATTGTGGTTTTAATCGGCACATTAATCTTTGCCGGACTACAAAACACTAAGTTAAAGGAGTCGCAAAATCAACTCACGTTAGTACAAGACTCATTGGCTAAAAGTTACCAAACTATCGAAATGATCGAAAGAGACATTGACGCTGCAAGACAACAACTTCTAGCTGCGAATGAGCAACTCAGAATCGCATTTGAGGAGTTGGATGTAAAGCCATAAAAGCGGTTCACTAATTTTTATCAAGACTGACCATTATTCACTTTCCTCCTATTTTGGCACCTATAAATTAGATGACTTCATTTGCTGTGGATATTTTTAACAAAGCTATGAGTAGCGGTTTGGTGGCAGAAGATGGCGCTGCTATTATCAAAATTTTATAAGATGTTGCGTTGCAGTCTATGACAATTGCAAAATTACGACGCCGACCTTTGTGTTACTTAAATGTATAACTTAAATAAAGCGAAGGCCCAATTGCGTAGGAAGGGATGATGGTCAATTGAGAAGGCTTTTTTTTCCATCGATAGCGATGAGTCAAGTAAGCAAGGTTAGTGGATAGTATACCAATCCCTGCGCCGGCAAAGACATCCGAAACCCAGTGCCGGTTATTGAGAATTCTCATTGTTCCAACCGTTGTGGCAATCCCATAGGCACCTACCGTATACCAAATACTTTGATCACCGTACTCCTTCGCCAAAAAAGTTGCCGTTGCAAAAGCCTGCGCGGTATGACCTGAAGGAAAGGATTCAACATCACTGCCATCTGGTCGTTGAACGTTGGTGAGACATTTAAGAGAATAGGTAAGAGCCAGCATAATAGCTTCGGATTTTACCAGCAGGAGTGTTCTGTTTTTAAAATCATGTTTTCCTTTTACTCCTGCGATATTTAAGCCGTAAACAATAGCCACCGGTGCGTGCATTAGATAATTATCAACCGATGTATGAAAATTTGGTAAATGTTCATTTCGCTCTTCCTGCACCTCGTAGCGGCTGATCACATCATCGTTTAAACAAGAGTAGACACCCATTCCAATTAAAACTCCGGGTATCTTAATAGCACTAAGAAATGTGCTTGGTTTGTTTATGACTTGTTTTGCTTCTTTTTGGTGGCGCAATCTTTTTTCTTCTTGTTGCACAATTTGGCAACAAGCCAGATGTCCGGTAATAACGAGATAAATGATTGCGATGAATCTCACAAAAATGGAATAAGTATTAGGTCGTGCCTTAGAAACGGCTTAACCGAAGCCGTATTTTACAAAGCTCAATTCTAATTAATATTTTTTTAGAGGCCATTTGCTAAAACCAGGTTTGGTCACGCAGGTAAGAATATAGGTGTATTTTTTAAAGTTTTATCAATAGAAATCTGAATTGAAAAGCATGATGATTTTATAAAATCCAAGAGACTTCATGTTTTCTTGCCTATTGTTCTCAGTTAAGGTCCACTGTTGAAACTTCAATGTTAAATAACCGAAATTGGAAATTGAAAGATGGAGGTAGCACGGCGTTCTCCGCAGAGATTCTCCCACCTCGGGGACTGCGGAACTGAACGCTGGTTAGAAGAGTAATGAACATCTTGCTTCGAAACGCGGAGTCCCCGAAACGGGAGACTCTACGACAACGTGAAAATCCCTTGTCCTTAAGTACTTAGAGAATCATGAATGATGGCATTTATTTGCCGCTTCGACGTTGCCTAATTAAGTGTGTAAGAGTCGATTTTCAATCTTTTGGTGTGCCATCTTCTTGAACTTCGTTAAGTTCAATTGTAATAACTATGTCATCCGGTGTCTTGTCCTCTCCCTTGTAGAAATTGTGCATTCCCAACATATAAGCCACAATTATTGCCCAAATTTTTCTTCTTACGCATCTTATCAATTGGTAGAAGAGAGACTTCATGTTTCCTTGCCTTTTTTCAGTTGAGCTGAATTCTTATCAATTAATAATCCAAACTACTTTATCAAGTCAGGATGTCACTGTTGATTTGGCTCTCTAGGGAACAAAAAATCTCATCCACTTGGTTAAAACTGTTTTTGGAGACGTAACCACCTGTTTTATGTCAGACACTCTTAGTTCGCAATCCCCGATCTCTTGCCGACGATTTGCGCAAAGTAGGATTGATGACTTTCCAACACGGTCACTTCCAAACGCCAGTTGCAGCTGCTCTCTTAACGAATTCAGAAAAATCGGTAGGTTTTCTGCCGAGCGCCTGTTCCACTCCGTTTGCCAGACTTTCATTTCTTCCATCCAATACTTCCGTAAATAGATAAGTTAGTAGTGAAATGAATTCTTTGGGAACTTGGAATTCACTAAGCATATCAGCGTAAACCTTCATCGGCACTTGCTCATATTTTATTTGCTTACCACTCGCCGCTCCTATTTCTTCAATTGCTTTTTTAAAAGTGAGTAACCGGGGACCTGTCACTTCGTATAATTTTTTGCTATGCCCCGTTTCGGTCAAGGCAGCAACAGCCACGTCAGCTATATCATCGGCATCCACGAATGGTTCGCCTACTTCTCCCGCTGGAAGTGCAACGTGTCCCGCCTGCACAGGTTCGACAAAGTTCCCTTCATTGAAATTTTGAAAAAACCAGCTTGCCCGGACAATGGTCCAGTCCGCTCCCGAATTCATTACTATTTCTTCGCACGCCTGTGCTTCTTCTTCACCACGCCCTGATAAGAGAACTAGTTTCTGGACACCATTTTTTACAGCAACTTGTGTAAATTTTTTTATTTGCGCTACTGCACCTGGCAACGCGAGGTCTGGAAAAAAGGAGATGTATACAGAATGAATATTTTTTACAGCATCGGTCCATGTACCATCATCCTCCCAATCAAATTTGGGAGTAGCCGAACGTGATCCTATCTGTACTGGCCATCCCAAGGTATTGAGTCGTTGAAGTATTCTGCTGCCTGTTTTACCGTTTCCCCCTAACACAAGAATTTTTTCTTTTGGGTTAATTTTATTTTTGCTCATATACTTTTTTTTGATCAAAAATATGATTCAGGTATTTCTTAAAATAGAATGAATCCGACAGGTTATTTTTTTAGTAAGGATTAAATAAAAATTTTTGGCTTGATAGGTTTTGAGAAAGGGTATCAAATGGGTAAGATGATTCCCTACATTATGAAATACAGAAAGAAATTTATTCTATAACTATCCTGGGCAGAACTAAAGATTGCAGATCTTATTTTTTCAATTTCCTTAAGAGACTTTTGACATTCCCAAAAATCATTTTCCGTTTGGAGTCACCCTATTTCAATTGCGGAAAATTTTCAACAACTTCCTCCGATTGTTTTCGGAACTCAAGTGGTAAAAGTCCGGTGAACTCTTTGAAGACACGAATGAAATGCGATTGATCGGAATAATTGTTTTTAAATGCCAGCTCAGAGAAATTATTGAAATTATTACTTCTTACCTGGCTCATGGTTCCCTGAAACTGACAGATCCTGGAAAAAAGTTTTGGGGATATGCCTACCGATTGCTTGAACTTTCTTTCAAGGCTTCTTTCCGACAATTGCAGCTCGCGTTGTAATGCCTTTAAAGGGACATTTCCGTTTGTATTGACGATCTGCGAAATAGCGTATTGAGTTGAGCTATCGGTCTTTTGTTTGTTTACTTTTATAAGATCAATTAAGTGCGCTGATAATATTTTTATTCGGTCTTTTATTGTCTCTCCTTCAACAAGCATTTCGTACAGATCATTAGACTTATTATTTATAAGGGTTATGTCAGAACAGGCATCCGTTAATTCAAAAGCATCAAGTCCCAAAACTGATTTTAACGAATGCGGCTGAAAGCAAATTCCGATCGTATTGAGTTTTCCGGTTGTTGTAAACCTGACTGGCTTCACAACTTGTCCGTAAACAAAAATTTCGGGTAGTTTTTTACGGTTCTCATCACAATATGCTTCCTTCTCCGAGTGTACGATCATGACTCCTGGACTGCCATCAACAATGGCACTAAATGTTTTGGGAGCATGATCTTTGTTGTTGCTCGTCAGCGCCCAAAAGTATTTTACATACGGTTGCAGAATCTCAGGAGGAGCAAATGTTTGATACATCATGAAAATAGATCGTTGTGAAGCAGTCAAATTTCCTCTTTCGAGGATAGGAATTATGCAAATCTATGGGCTGAGCCGTATTAAAAATAGAACAAAACCGACACAAATCCGGTAAGCTTTGCGGAATTGTTCCAGGAGAAGCACATGCTCTAAACTTCAACAGGCTTCTTCAAGTCGAATTTTCATTTTATACTTAGCCTTTTTATCAATGTAAGTTTTCACTCCAACAACAGACAAGGCAGAAATGGCAAGGGCTATACTTACCCAAGGTGTATAGATAATGCCAGAAGTCCCAATAATCCAACCGCTTATCGCGGTGCCAATAGTTAAACCTAAATTTCCAAATGAGAGGCCTAAGCTATTAGCGAATTCACCAGCACCCGAACGGGTACAATTAATATACACCTGGCTTATCAGGAAACAGGCGGTATGGACGAATCCCCAAATACAAACCAAAAGGACTAGGCTGAGCGAGTATCCTTCCAGGAAGGAGAGCATAAAAAAAATAACGATTAACATACATAAAGATGCGATTACAGTACCCGACACACTTTTACTGAGTAATTTTCCGGCGGCCCAATTCCCAGCAACACCTAAAGTTCCAAACAGCATGAGCATTAAACTGATTTGTGCTCCATTCAATCGGTTTACTTTTTCCATGTACTCTGCGAAGTACCCATATGAGGCGAACATGGAAGATACCAATAGGCAAGTCGTTAGTAGTGCTAATAGAAAAGTAGGCTTTTTTAGGATATCCAGTTGTTTTAAATGGGAGACTTTTTCAAGTACTGGAGTATTGGGAATAAACCACCAAACGCCAAGACATGCAATTAGGTTAAATATTCCTGATGCAATCATGGAAGCTTGCCAGTCGAAAAGTTCAGCGACATAAGTAATTAGCGGTACCCCAATTACTGTCGCCAGGCTAATACCGGCAAAAACAATTGCAATAGCTTTAGGCCCATTTTCTTTACTAGTAGATTGAATAGCGACTGTAATAGCAGATGTAAAATATACGGGATGTAAAAATGCGGGTAATACGCGAGCAATCAATTGCAAATAGAAAAATGGCGCAATGGACGATAGGATATTGGAAATCACAAAAAGAACAAGCGCAAGGATCATCATTTTTTTGCGATCATATTGTGAAGTTAGTAGCGTTATCCATGGGCCGAACAAAGCGATCACCAAGGCAAAAGAACTTAACAACCACCCAGCGACATCTATACTGATGTTATAATGTGCTGCTATTTGAGGTAATATTCCAATTATCCCAAATTCTGTGGTGATAATACTAAATATTCCGAAAGCTGCGATATACTTTAACTTCTCCATAATTGCTTTTTCGATTGGGTATATCTATTTTTTATGAGCCCTTAACCGTATCGCTATGGTCTTGGTGGTAAGGTTCCTTGTTTACCCCTTAAGCTGTAGGGGAAAATGGCGCGACTGACCTCATCGCTATCTGATAGTGATTGGTTTTTTATATGACATTTCCAGAATAGGCAACCTTAAAGAGCTAAATATTTGCTCCTCCATCCATGGTAAATGAAGCACCTGTAATAGACCTGCCTTCACTACTTGCCAGTAGCCCAACCATTGCGCTAATATCGTCAACTGAGCCATACTGGGGAATGGCCATAAGATTTCTTTGAGCTTCGGCGTAAACCCCCTCGGCAGGATTCATATCTGTATCAGTGGATCCAGGTTGTAAAAGATTAACCGTTATCTTCCTGGCACCTAGCTCGCGCGCCATTCCTTTTGTTAAACCTGTCAATGCTGACTTACTCATTGAATAAAGACTGTTCCCAGCATGGGCTACCCGATCAGCAAGGTTGCTTCCAATAGTAATAATTCGTCCTCCATCAGGCATATAGCGCAATACATTCTGTGATGCAATAAAAACAGCTCGGACATTTATATTGACTAGCTGATCAAACTCTTCCAGTGTAAAATCTTCGAAAGGTTTCCCTAAATAAATGCCAGCATTGTTTACTAAAATATCTATTTTACCAAACGTTTTTGCGGCGTTTTCTATAGCAAGTATGAGGTCTGCTGGTTGTTGATTGTCAGCTTGTATAATCAGAACTTTCCTGCCTTGCTTTTCTATTTCTTTTTTGACTTCTTGAGCCTTATCAATAGCATGCACATAAGTAAACACGATGTCGGCTCCCTGCTGAGCCAAACGTTTTGCAATGGCTGCACCCATACCACGACTACCTCCCGTAATAAAAGCAACTTTGTTTTTTAAGTTTTCCATATTCGTTTTAATTTGAACGATCATTCCAGAATAGTATAAAAAAAATTTAGTTTTTGATAGAGGCGATTAAAAAATCAGCCATCTTAAGGACCGACTTTTTATTTTTATAAATAATATGAGTCTGCCACCATCCTGCAAAAGAAGAAACTATGTAGGTAGCAAGCATATCGGTATCAGCAGCGCTATCAATCTCTCCAATAGTCTTCGCTTTTTTTAAAAAATCATTTAACATCATAAGCAATGCTCTATCTTCGGCCTTTATTACTTCGCAAACGTCTTTATCAGAAGCAGCCATTTCAAAGGATGCTTTCACCACCATGCAAGCTCTACTTTGCTGGCAAAGCCGGTCAATCGCACAATGGATAATTTTCTGGATAGCCTGCAAAGGTGATTTCGCTCCGGAAGCGACCTTTTTATAAACTTGAAGTGTTTCGTCTGTATAACTTTTAAGACATTGTATGAACAACGTGTGTTTGTCTCCATATGTGTCATATATGCTTCCCCTGTTGATCATCATTACATCTACTAAATCCTGCATGGATGTAGCGTGATAACCCTTCTTCCAAAAAAGGTCTCTCGCTTTTTCCAGCGTTTTTTCGGGGATAAATTCTTTGCTTCTAGCCATATTGTTTCGCAACTGTAATTATAGAACGTTCGTTCCAGAAATAAGTTTACGCTTTTTCTTTTTTTTTGATAAGAATAGTTTAAAACAATGGAGAATGATTGATTTCTTAATCTTTGACTTCTCACTTTCACGAGGCGAGAAAATTCTAATTTTTGATTGCGGCGCTTTTTCGTATCAGTTCTGGATTAAAAGGTATGGGGCTCATCCCCATCTTGACTTTCAGAGGTAATGCTGGGTCTGATATCGCAGCCTTTCCGATCGATAACAAATCGGCATGACATTCTTCAATAATTGTTTTGGCTTTATTTAAATCCTGAAGTCCCCCATTTGCAACTACTGGGACGTTTACAATCATTTTGGCAAGACTGTTAAAGGAGGAACCATCTTTGTAGCGGCAATCTTCCTCCCAGTCGCCCTTTTCAGCGGCGATGTGAACATAGCCAGGTTTTACTTCTCTTACTTGTTTGAGAACTTGCATTGCTTTCTCCGGGCCATTTTCCCAGCGGTAATCCAATTGATTAACCTTACCCTCTGAAAGCCTTATTCCCACGACGAAATTTGCTGGTACCGATTTCCTGATAGATCCAAAGATTTCACGGACTATCCTAAAGTTATTCTCACAATTCCCTCCATATGAGTCGTTGCGCTTATTGAGATGGTCAGTCAAAAATTGATCAAGTAAATAACCATTGGCTGCGTGTATTTCAATTCCGTCAAATCCGGCTTCGTACGCAAGAGATGCCGCTTGGGTGAATCCTGTGACGACCTCTTTGATTTGTAAAACTGACGCCTCCGTTGGAGCTGGAAATTCGCCTGTATACCCACCGTATGCAGACATGCGCTTACCTAATGGTTTGATCGCTGAGGGAGCGATTGCTGAATTGTGAACCTGAGAAAGGGCACCTGCATGCATAAGTTGAGCGATGATTAAAGAACCGTGTCCCTTTATTTCATGAATCAAATTTCGCCAGCTTTCCATTTGCTTGATCGTCGTCAGGCCAGGCTGATTTGGATAAGCTTGACTGACAATCCCATCTGTGTATATCCCTTCCGTGATAATCGCTCCAAAGCCACCCTCTGCAAATTTTAAATAATAACCATGCATTGCCTCTGAGACCAGTCCATCCTGGGTTGCACTTACCCTGGACATCGGCGCCACAACAAATCTGTTCTTGCTTGTGTGAATTCCTATTTTTACAGATTCAAAAAGACGTGTTACTATAGATTTTTTTACTATGTTCATATTTGATGAATTTAATCATGCAAATATCTTCACGGGAGGCGCGAAAAGACGATAAACTATTTTAATCTAGTCTGTTAAACTATTTTAATTTTTTTGGAATTCTGGAGCTGACTTAGGAAAACAGGCGTCATACCCAGATAGGATGCAAGATATTTTTGCGGTATTCGATTAATAAGAGCAGGAAATTTGTTTGAAAACTTTATATACCGTTCTTGCCCGTTTAGTGCGATATTATCTAATATCCGGTTGGTCTGCGCGATATAGGCTCGCTGATGCAATAGTCTAAAAAACGTTTCGAAGATCGGTTTTTCGGAAAGAAGCAAGTCTAATTTCTTTTTTTCAATTTGCAATACTTCCGATGGTTCTAATGCCTGAATGTAAATTGAAGATGGAGTTCCATACATGAAACTCTCAAGATCTGTGATCCAGTGGTCATCAATCGCCAGGTGCAAGGTATGTTCGTCACCTTCTTTGTCGACATAAAAGGATCTAAAACTTCCTCTCACAACGTAGTTTTCATACGCACAGACGTCACCCTCGTTTAAAAGGAATTGTTTCTTAATCAATCTTCGTTCCGTAAAAAACATCTTTAAAACATTTTCTTCCCCTGTTGATACGGAAATAAGCTTTTGTATATTTTGGGTAAGGATTTCAAATGAAGCTGTTTCTATCATTACGGCAAATATTTTATTTAACGATAGGCATCGTAGGAATCAGAGATCAACTTTTTTGCTTCAAAGGCAATGCAACCTTCTTCGCCTATCAAATGAAGATAAAGAAATCGCAACCTATTGTTTCAACGGTGAACATCGTGCATTTGTTCAATATAAAATAGCCAACGCTCATTAAGGGAAGTTGGATTATGGCAGGGAAGAAAAAGGGAAGGAAGCGCAAATCAGTAAAAAAATATATAGACCTATTGTCTATCGACTATATTCATTACCTGTGGTGGATATTCACCATCCAGCGTTGGACAGTCTTGTATAACCTGAAGGGAATCGAGTCAGAATTCATTCAGTACTCTTCGTTTAATCCACCGTTGTAAAAATTACTTCGGTACTGCACGTCGTGAGTCACCATTCCACTTTGACATTCGATAACTAGTACTATATCATTGACTGTCCAAAAACGAAGCAACCTGGTGACTATGAAGTGCACCTCCTGTAGGCATTGTCTTGTTGACGTCGTTCACATTTTTCCGCGCCCCAAGGTGTCCTGCTTACAATGACGGTCAAGAATGGTCTCGGCATAGGGCATTGAGAAGGTCGGTTACATTAATTCAACGTGCAAAACAGGGCAGGCAGAAACCTCAAACCTGAAACTTCAAACCTCGAACACAACCATCATAACCCAATTTTTTCCTTGCCCCAAGGTGTCCCACCCGGCGGACGGCACATGTAGAAGCAAAAACGTTCAATCAGGATTTAGAATGTGCATGAGATGCAGGGATTGATCCTATTAACGCCAGCATTTCGTTGCTACGTTTTACATTTTCACTATTTTTTTTACCCCACTCGTCCATCATGGCTACTACAGGTAAAATGCTTTTTCCTAAGTCGGTAAGGTAATACTCCACTTTGGGAGGTAAGCCCGGGTAGACCTTCTTCCTGACCGCGTTATAATTTTCCAATTCCTTTAACTGCATATTAAGCACGCGTGGTGTTGCGGAGGAAATAGATCGATGTATTTCACTTGGTCGTCTGTTTCCCATGTTTATACTATCCAAAATGCATGGCTTCCATTTTCCACCAAATACTTTGGTGGCTACTTCAATACCACAGTCAAGATCTTCCGGTTTTTTTCTGGTATACATACTAAAAGGTGTTTGTACAAAAATAGGCAGTAAATCATTTCAAATCTACAGGGAATAATTTCTCCCTATAGGAATACATATTCCTCCATTGCATATAAAACGAAATTCTGGGAGGTTTGACTAAAAATAGTTAACAATGAAAACAGAAAGTAGAATAACAAAAGAAGCGACAGTAATCGGCATGGGGCAAATGGGTATTACTTTAGCTAGATTGTTATTGAATGCAGGTTACCGGGTTACTGTTTGGAATCGGACAAACTCCAAAGCAGCCTCCCTTATTGAAGAAGGAGCAATTGTGGCTGATGACATTGTTTCTGCAGTTCAGGCCAGTCCCGTAATAGTCATCTGTGTATTTGATTATGCAGCGTCTAAAGACATACTCAACAAACCAGGAGTGTCAAAGGCCATTGAAGGAAAAACCATTATTCAACTGACAACTGGCAGCCCAAAGGATGCAATCGAAAGTGAAACGTGGGCACAAGAGCACGCAGCTTTTTATATTGACGGAGCAATACAAGTCGCACCTGAGCAAATGGCACGACCAGACACAACTATTTTTGTATCAGGTTCAAATAAAACATTTGATATATGCGAACCGTTGTTAAAAGTTTTTGGTGGAAATATTAAATATTTTGGCGAAAAGATTAGCGCAGCTGCTGCCATGGACCTGGCATCACTTTCTTATCTGTATGGCTCATTGCTCGGCTTCTTCCATGCTGTAAGGATTTGTGAGAAGGAGGGTTTCCGCATTGACTTATTGGGCGAAATCATAAAAGAAACAGCTCCTGGCTTCGTTGAATTTATCCAGTACGAAGCGGGAGTAATCCAATCCGGGAATTTTGCAATCACACAGAGCCCTTTATCAATTAGTGTAGAGGCGACTGAGAGAATTCTCAATTCATCCCAGGAATATGGAATCAACAGTGAGCTTCCGAAGTTAGCTTTTGAATTTCTAAAACGCGCGAAAATGGCGGGGTATGACAAAGAAGAGCTCGCCTCGCTGATTAAGATCTTTCGCCAATAGCGAGACATTTGGTATCCAATCGAAGTCTCAAAATATTCTAGCGACATGGCTTCCTGGTTAGAGATGAACAGATTTCTCACATTTTTGGTTGGTGTTTCAGGGCGTCAATGAAGGGGTAGTGAATTTGAAATCATCGGATAAGCATGTTCTTAGATTGGACATCAAATTAAAACTTCCTTGACCGTGACTTCCTTGTCCACCTCCACTGTGGCGAACAAGATTTCCCTTAACCTTTTCATGTAAGTCATTTTAAAATGCTTGGTTTTGCTTTCAAAAACGCTTCAGGTCATTAATTTTTTAATGATAAAAATGGAAAGCCTCTAATCACTTGGCAAACACGTTTACCAAGTACCTCAAACTGTTTAAGTATTCTTCGAGACCTCAACAATTTTATGACGAGGCAGCTTGCCACCCCAACGACTTAATTGTTTAAAAATAGGACCCAACTCTAAGGCCATCTCAGTAAGTTCGTATTCTACCTTCGGTGGAACTTCGGCGTACACGGTTCGCTTAACTAGACCGTCCTTCTCCAGTGCTCGCAATTGTAAGGTTAACATGCGTTCCGTAATAAAGGAAAATTCGTTTTTTAGCTCACTAAATCGAAGTTTATTGTTTGCTAACTTATCCAGTATCAGTATTTTCCATCTGCCTCCAATTTTGTAAACCGCATAGGTAAGATCACAATCGATGATCCATTTTTCGTTACGGGTATAAGTCGAGTTTTTCTTTCTATCTGCCATTACTTACAAATTTGATAGTACCATACAATTGATTGTACACGCATCTAAAATTAGATGCTACCAGTTAACCTTGTTACGAAATTTTCAAAACCAAAGTTTAGAGAAAAATTATGGATCTGTATTTAAGAGGGAAAACAGCTGTGGTAACCGGTGCCAGCCAAGGGCTCGGCCGGGCAATTGCAAAAGAATTGGCAATCGAGGGTGTGAAAGTCCTTGCTACTGCAAGAAACGAAGATTTATTGAATAGCCTCAAGGTGGAAGTCGCCGTTGCAGGTGGGGTGGAACCTGTTACGTTTGTCCAGGATTTCGTTGCGCCCGACGGGCCGCAAAAAATTGCCGCGGCGGCGCTGTCTAGCCTGGGACACGTTGATATTCTCGTTAACAATGCGGGACGTAGCCGTCCCGTGGATGTGATAGCGCCTGAAGAGCCTTGGATTGAGTCCATGACACTGGACTTGGACCGTCCCCGGCAACTGACTCAACAGCTTTTGTCCCATTTTATTGAACGTAAGACGGGCTCCATTCTGAACCTCGCCAGCACGTATGAGTTGCGTGCAATCAATGTTTCGGCTGTTGCCAAAGGGGCCCTGGTTGTGTGGTCCAAGCAGCTCGCATCACAACTGGGACGCTATGGCATTCGCGTCAACTGTTTGCAGCCGGGCCTTATCGATACTGCCAATATCCGTCCGTTCTTCCCTGGTGACGAACGCCGCAAATTTGCCGAGCGCGAAATCCCGCTGGGTGATTTCGGTGAGCCACAGGACATGGCCAACATGGCGACTTTCTTAGTATCCCCTCGTGCGCGATACATTACCGGCACCGTTGCAGTTGTCGATGGTGGTATGCGCCACTATCCGTTCTGATCGCTCCGAATTCGAAGTGGTCCTATGGGTGCCTCATTGCACAAGAGGGGAGGGGTTCAACTACTTACAGCATTCATGATAAATAAATTAATTATCTGTTTTTTTGTATGGGATAGCATCAGCGTCAGGCCTCTCCATTTACTACCAAATCAAAATACTCTTTAGTCCGTAAGTTAATTTTGAAATTAAAATAACACTTGCCTCCATCGTCGACGGATTGTAGTTTATTTTTCCATGATTCATTTCGCACGCGACAAAGGCAGTTGACCCAAACTAACGTTTCCCCTTTCAAGTTTTTTACCGGTACCAATTGTTTTTTATACGTAATTTGACCTAAATCAATGGAGTACTCATGATGAGCTTGGTCTAACGAACCATTATATTCTGAAACACATTTTCTAAAGATGTTTTCAATTTCAACAATTTCATTCGCCGTTAAGGTAGTAGATGTGTAATCCTCGTCAAATGGATAATGATTTGATTCCGTAAACGGAAGAACCGTCACCTCTGAAGTATCATATTGTAAGGAATTTAGTCGAATAGCTTCGTCTTTGTTTGATTGTAATTTCTTTGTTTCGCGACGACAATCTGCAATTACTATTATCAAAGAAAATAAAATGAAGTTTCTAACAAAGGACCTAATTATCATATCAGTTGCTTAAAAAATAGCCATCGAAGTACTTTCTATCAAATTTGCTTGGCCTGCCCACCCTTTATTCCTATAACTTTTAGATCAGATGTTTGTCTTGCTAAATAGCAGTTCATATGTGATAGCAAACTGGATTGCAAATGCTATCCTATTCCAATACTAACAAACAAGAATATGAAAACTTATCCTCTTCAAAAAGTTTACCGGCTCATGGAGCCCAGCCCGATTGTGTTAGTAACAACCCTTCATCGCGGAAGGCCGAACATTATGACGATGGGATTTCATACGATGATCCAGCATGATCCTCCTCTCTTCGGTGCAGTTATCGGTCCCTGGGACTACAGCTTTAAAGCACTGCGATCTGCAGGCGAGTGTGTGATCGCCATCCCTGGCGTGGACTTGGCGGAAAAAGTTGTAGACATCGGCAACTGCTCCGGCGAAGACACTGATAAATTTAAAAAATTCAGACTTACCGCGGTGCCAGCTCAGAATATCAAAGCTCCTCTCATCGAACAATGTTTGGCAAACATGGAATGTAAAGTGGCTGACACCCGGTTAGTGAACAAGTACGGCCTGTTCGTTCTTGAAGCGGTCAAAGCCTGGGTGAATAGCGACAGAAAAGAACAGCGAACGCTCCATCACCAGGGTAACGGCACTTTCAAAGTTGACGGCAGGACGATAGACTTGCGTAAGCGAATGGTGAGGTGGCGGCAGTTTGTGGATTGACGAGCTCATTCCGAAAGGTTGTTTCAAAATAAAAAAAAATCCTCTGATTGCTTTATATAAAAGGTCAAGGTTTTTTGTGCGTACGGCTCATAGGTAATTTGTTCAGCTTCCAAGTCCGCTCGCATCTGTATCGATTAAAGGATAGATCCCTTGCCTCACGTTCAGACTTAATTTAACACTAGGGCATCGTCGCAAAAATAATTGTACATGCATTTTTTATAAATCCTGTCCTTGTGGAGTTCAATACCTTGTTTTTGCAATTTTCACTGTACAATTATTTTTGCTATGACGCACTAGTTTCAATAGTCGCCTTCAAAATTCTTCTTAGATTGCATGAAAGCACCCGTACGTTATAAGTTGGGTTTATTAAATGATCCTCTTTATTTTTTAGCTCACAGTGAATGTGAAGATGGAGTACGCCAGTAATTTTTGCCAGAGTATTTTAAGTTGAAGTCAATTATGCATATGAAGGTTTGCATCCGGTTTTCTTTTCTTCTCATTTTTTTCTGTTCCTTTTTAAAAATATCGGGACAAGAGATTCGTATAGAGGAGCATCAGAAAAAATTAGAATTGCTTAATGATCGGGAGAAAGTAGACTACATCATTAAGAATTTCTATTCCTTATACAGCTCAAATTTTGATCAGGCAGTCGCCCTGACGCAATTCGGAGCTGCTATTGCTCGTAAAAACAATTGGAAGGATAAAGAAGCATACTGCCTCATGTATCATGCCGTGATCCAGGGCCTGCGAGGTAATTTCCAACATTCGCTTTCGCCTTTCTTACGTGCTAAAGATCTTTTTGATTCACTGCATCATGATGATGGCCTCGCACGGCTGCACAATGAAATGGCGGTGTTTTACAATCGGCAATTTGACCGTAAAAAATGCGACGAGTTTTTATTGAAGGCAAAAATGTACGCTGAAAAAGCTGGTAATAAAGAAGAGTTGGGCACAACCTACGGACATCAGGCTACGCTTCTTGAAAGAGATGGGAAATTTCAAGAAGCTGATGCGCTTTATAACGAGGTTTATAAATTACGTCTCGAGCAAAAAGACAGTGTGGGTCTCGGATATATCTTGCTTGATCTTTCAAACATGGCGTTGCGTAAAAACGATCTGAAGAAAGCCATCAATTACATAGAGCAATCAACTTTAATCCGGAAACAGATTGGAGATAAAATGGGAGTGGCCATTAATCTTGTCCAAATGGGTGAAGCCTATTTCTCTGTAAAAGATTATAAAAATGCTATTCGTTTTATGAATGAAGGCCTGAAGCAGGCAGAGGCAATAAATTATATTGATTTCATTCGCTATACGTATGACCAGCTTGCCAAAGTTTATGCTGAAATGGATGATTACAAGCTTGCTTTCCTTAGTCAGCAAAAAAGTTATGCCTTCAACGATAGTTTATACAGTACTGAAAAGGCAAAAGCCATAGCGGATACACAGACAAAGTATGAAACTGAGAAGAAAGCGCAGGAAATTATTTTGCAACGGGCACAACTGGTGGCACAACAAGCAACGTTAAAAACCACCTATATTATTATTGTTTCACTTTTCATAACGGTTATGCTGGCAATTGTGATTTTTATATTAGTCCGAAACCGTCATAAACGAGAACAGCAATTGCTACAAAACGAAAACGAGTTGTCTGTGCGTGAAGCCTATATTCAGGCTACTATTCAGTCGCAGGAAAATGAACGGAAACGTTTTGCTGAGGATCTCCACGACGGTATGGGCCAGCTCATTTCCGCTCTCAGGCTTTCCCTTAACCCTATCAATAAAAATAACTCGCAGGAAAGTCGCGTAGATATGGTTTCAAAAGCCGAAGGGATACTAACCGATATGAATCGCGAGATTCGCAGCATTGCTTTTAACCTGATGCCACACACTTTAATACAATATGGCCTTGTTCCTGCTTTATCAGAAATGGCGGAGCGTATTAATCAATCCAGTGATCTCGTTGTGCGGATAAGCTCCTTTGATGTCCCTGACCGCTTAAATGAAGTTCAGGAGATTAACCTGTACCGGATTATCCAGGAATGGATCAACAACATCATGAAATATTCTGGAGCTTCCCTGATTGAAGTTCAGTTGGTGGGCCATGATCAGGAGATTGTCTTAACCGTGGAGGATAATGGAAATGGTTTTAATTCGGATACACTCAAATTTTCTTCTGGGAACGGCTGGAAGAATATTCAGTCACGCTTGAACCTGATCAAGGGTTCTATTGAGGTAGATTCACAGCCAGGTAAAAAGGGTACCACCCTCGTAGTGAAAATTGTTTATTTAAAGATCGCTGTTCCGGTTAACGCGTAGCTTTAATTACCCAATAGCACGGATGTCTTTTGACGTTGCCGACATTTATTT
This sequence comes from uncultured Chryseolinea sp., assembly GCA_964484845.1. Taxonomy (GTDB): domain Bacteria; phylum Bacteroidota; class Bacteroidia; order Cytophagales; family Cyclobacteriaceae; genus Chryseolinea. Next base: position 33,416 of record CAZAHL010000032.1, read on the forward strand.
TGGCCCGTATGATTGATTCCGGTATTTTTAATTTCTTTAGACCGAAAATCAATAAATCTATGATTACGCGTATTCTCCTCGTTGATGATCATCCCATTTTGATGGACGGAGTCAAAAGCCTGCTACAGCAAGAAGAAAATATTGAAATAGCCGGACTGGCAGAAAGCGCTGAAAAAGCACTTGAATTTTTGAAGACGAATCCCATCGATATGCTTATCACCGATTTTCATATGCCAGGAATGGATGGTCTCTCATTGCTTAATACGGTAAAGCGCTTACAGCCAGAAGTGAAAATAATTGTGTTGAGCATGCACGACGAAACGCATTTAGTGAAAGAGATTCTTCGCGCTGGTGTTAATGGTTACGTGTTGAAAATAGATACGCACAAAGAACTTGTCAAAGCCATACGCGAAGTGGAAGCTGGACGTGTGTACTTGAGCAATGATATCAATAGAATGCTCATCCACAACCTTCAAAATCCAGATGAAGGACGGCTGCTTACCGACCGCGAGCGTGAAATTGTCAAGCTTATTGCAAAAGAATATTCCAATAAGAAAATAGCAGAAGAACTTTTTATCAGTGAGCGTACAGTAGAGACTCACCGGAAGAATATTTTCAAAAAAACAGGTACAAGCTCGCTGGTAGGATTGATAAAATTTGCTTACGCGAATAACCTTATCTAGACTTACTCGAAAACGGGACAGATTTGAGGTATATTCAAACACTTTTAGTTTACAATTCACCAAACCACCGGGATTTATGCTTATTTATAGATAGGCGTAGGGGAAATTGCAAGTCCCATTGAAAAATTGAAAATTGAATTCTAGATGGTCACCGATAAAAAAGAAATATCAGCAATACGTATATCTGCTAATACAGTATCGGCAATGCTGA
>CAZAHL010000033.1:0-34166 GCA_964484845.1 uncultured Chryseolinea sp.
CTATTTATCTTTGGAGGCATGGGGCTTGGAGCTTCTTATCTGATAGAAGAAAAAAAATTGAAAGCAGAGAAAAAGCAGCCTTAATTTTTTTGCTAAGTCTATCTTTCTTTAAAGTCATTTGACGTAGGGTAATATTATTGGCCAGTCTTGTTGTAGAACAACCTCATGTTGTAGAATAGATCTACATAAAATTTATCCCAATTTATTTTTTTATTTTTTTAAGTTACTATCTAACAGAACTTTATCCTCATCAAGCATGCTGGCATTACATTAGATTAACTCTTAGAAATTAAATGTTTAACTAAATTTATTCACCCATGAAAAAAGTAATCTTTGCCTCTCTAGCTCTATTAGGTAGCGTGGCCCTTGTAAATGCTCAAGAAGCTACTCCAACTCAAGAAAGCAACAAAGCAACAGAAACTGTAACTCCTGCACCTGCTCCTCAAGATCAAGTAGCTCCCGTAGCTCCTCAAGATCAAGTAGCTCCTGCTGCCGCCGAAGCTCAAGACGATAAAACTAAAATTAAATCTGAAGAACTTCCTGAAGCTATCAAGAAGACTTTAGAAGCTCAAGAATATCGTGGATGGTTGATTGATGCAGCTTACCATGTAAAATCAACTGATTCTTATGAAGTAGAATTAAAGAATGGTGCTGAAGCAAAAACTGTAAAGTTCGATAAGGACGGTAAGAAAGTTGAATAATAGCTTAATTAAGCACTTTTGACAATCTGTAAAAGTCAATAAAAGAAAGCTGGAAAATATTCCAGCTTTCTTTTTTATTTTGGGCCACTTATGGCGAGAATCCTGGTAATTGAAGACGATCTAACATTTTCCCGAATCCTCGAAGGATTCCTTTCTAAAAATAGCTTTACAGTCTCCGTTTGTCACAAAGGACAAGATGGGCTAAAGGCTTTTGGCTCAGACTCATTTGATTTGGTACTGCTTGATTACCGCCTTCCCGATATGACCGGGATGGATGTCCTTGCCGAAATAAAGAAGGTTTCGCTTCCCACGCCCGTAATCATCATGACGAGCTTTTCGGATATCCGCACAGCCGTAAAGGCCATGAAAATGGGTGCCTTTGAATATATCACCAAGCCCGTAAATCCTGACGAGTTGCTAATGCTGGTTCAAACTGCGTTGAAAAAGGAGAAAAGCGTAACGACGCCCGAGAAGACTGTCCTAACAAAACAATTTGTCGAAGGTGTTAGTGAAACATCCCGTAAGTTATATGACTATGTTCGCCTGGTCGCTCCCACGGATATGTCTGTTATCATTGAAGGGGAAAGCGGTACAGGGAAAGAGAATGTTGCACGGACCATTCACCGGTTGAGCGCCCGATCAAAGGCGCCCTTTGTGGCGGTAGATTGTGGAGCGATATCCAAGGAATTGGCAGCAAGCGAATTATTCGGTCATGTTAAAGGATCTTTTACAGGTGCCGTACAAGATAAGATAGGACAGTTTGAGGAAGCCCATAAAGGAACTCTCTTTCTTGACGAAGTGGGGAATTTGTCGTACGAAGTACAGGTAAAACTTTTGCGTGCTATTCAGGAAAGAGTTATTCAACCCGTAGGGAGTAATAAAGAAATTAAAATCGATGTTCGGATTCTAACAGCAACCAACGATGATCTCTCTGAAAGTGTGAAAAAAGGAAATTTCAGAGAAGACTTATACCATCGTTTAAATGAATTTAAACTGACCGTTCCTGCTGTCCGCGAACGCAAAGAGGACTTGGAAGAATTTTTAACTTTCTTCCGTGAACTGGCCAACCAGGAATTGAATCGCAATGTGCCAGGACTCGATGCGCATGTTGCAGAAATTTTCAGGCTTTATGATTGGCCGGGAAATTTGAGGGAAATGAAAAATGTGATAAAACGCGCTGTATTATTAACCGGCGACGGTTTTATAAAAGTAGGCGCTCTGCCTTCTGAAATGTTAGAGACTGTTAGAAATCCCCCGCCCAAAACTTTTACCACTAGCCCTCAGATCTACGATTTAAAAGCATTACAAGAGACGCAGGAAAAGGAGATGATTATCAAGACACTCCAAGAGGTGCGTTTTAATAAATCCAAAGCAGCGCGTATACTGAATATCGATCGCAAGACCCTTTATCTGAAAATAGAAAAGTACGGCATTGAATAGAGAATCTTTGAACTAATTCGATTGCTGCAGTGTGCTGATACGGATGGAATTTAAAAGTTTCAGGACATCGGCCTTGGCTTCTATGATTTCATCCAGCAATTCTGATATTACCGTCCCTTTAACGATTTCATTTTCTAAATCGTGAAGTTTAGAAGATAAATGCAATGCACCCAATTGTCCGACGCGCCCGGCCAGCTTGTGTACAATTTCGCGGATCACGTTGGCTTCTGGATTATTCAAATTTTCCTTTAACAACTTTAAATCTCTCTCCGTCTCGTCTTGAAATTGCAAAAGAATCGACTGAAATAACGACTCGTCCCCCATGGTAAGTTTTCTTAACATAGAGAAATCGACCGTAATAGGATTCGTATTGGTGGGGGAAGGATTATCAGTTATCGTCAACCCCAGAACGTGAAGTAATTCATCCTCGCGGAAAGGTTTGGGAAGTATCAGATTGAATCCCTCATCCAGCAGTTGTTGTCGTTCCTGCGCGAATACATGGGCAGTAAGGGCCACAAAAATAGTTTCTTTGCTGTATTTTTTACGGAGTGCATGACAAAGCTCGATGCCGTTAATATGAGGCATGCGTATATCCATCAGGATGTGTGTGATGGCCGTGTCAGGATCTTGATGTATGAGCTTGCCGGGGTCGTTATACGTAATAAATTCGATCTCGTTTTTTTTCAGGATAAGACTGCAAAGTCTTAGGATCATGGAGTCGTCATCAACGACGATAACTTTTCCGGAGAACGACGTATTCTCCAATGGTTGAACCACTTTAGGTTGAAGTGCTTTTTGAATGACTTTTTCGAATTTTAAATCAACCTTGAAGGTAGAGCCTTGTGCAGGTTCGCTGGAAACCTGCAACGTTCCCCCTTGCGCTTCTACTAATGATTTGACAATAGAAAGGCCGAGACCTGTCCCACCGAAGGTATGTGATATGGAGGCACTCACCTGCTCAAACTGATTGAAAATCTTACTCAGATCTTCCTGGCGTATACCTATCCCGGTATCCATTATTTCAAACTTACAGGCTACATCATTATCCTCTTCTTTTGTTCTAAGCGTTATCTTAACATATCCTTTTGCCGTAAACTTGATAGCATTGCCAATTAGATTGTACAAAACTTGACGAAGGCGGAAAGGATCTCCTTGTAAGTTGAAATCGGTAGCTTTTTCCAGGTCAAGCAACAGCGTGAGTCTCTTTCTTTCCGCCTGGATTCGCATCGCAGATTCTACTTCTCTTACGATGGCGTATAAAGAAAATGGTTCTTTAACAAAGGAAAAACTTCCGGAAGAAATACGGCTGTAATCTAAAACTTCATTTACAATATGCAGCAAATGTTCGGAGGAGCTATGGATTGCTCCAACCGCTTCCAGATGAGCTCCGTGGTAATTTTTTAATTGTTCAGAAAAACCAATGATCGATTGAAGAGGAGTGCGGATCTCATGGCTCATATTAGCCAGGAACCGTTGTTTGATCTGACTAAGTTCTTCAGCTTCTTCTTTTGCCCTTTCAAGTTGATCTTTGTAATAATTGCTTCGGGTAATGTCCATCCATATAAGATAGACTAGCAGTGCAGCACCCAATAAAAACACCAGCAGGAGAATACTTATCCTGGAAATATTTTGGTTTACAACCGTAGCGGCTCGCTGATTATTTTTATTCATTTTGGACAATTCTTCATTTTCAGCTTCATGAAGGATAGCCAGCAATTGGGTAACAAAAAGGCTGTTGGAATTAATAAGCGCAAGTTCCTGTTCTAATAATTTTTTATTTTCAGCGCGTTGCTCTTTTTCAAGATCGACCATGATCTTGCCAACTTCCTCGAGCGCTTTATTTTGGCGGGCAACTGAAAGTGTGTCGATGGTTACACTCATCTCTTCCTGAATGCTGAACTGGGTCGTATCGGACTCTTTTTTCTTTCCTCTAAACAATCGGCTTAGCCTTGATCGTTCATCCTTCGGTTTGGCTACGACTGAATCTTTTGTGTAGGTGGTAACGGTCTTTTTTTGAGTTGTTACCACATTCGTATCAATCTTTATTTTTTCGCTTTCAATAATGGTAGAAAGAGTATCGATTCGATACGACATTCGTGTGTTATTGATGAGATCCGATTTAAGTTTTAAATAAGTAAAGAAGAGCCGGTTTCGCTTATTCAGGATATTTTTTATAGAGAGAAGTCGGTTCTGCTGAGTTGTATCCCAAGGCAAGAGTCGCAACGAATCAATTTTATCAACCATGGATTTTGATTGAACAAGAAATGCCTGGTAGGGTGTTTTAGGATTTTTAATAGCTTCAGCACGTTGAAGCTGATCTAAGGTGGTAATCTCCTGAAATATTTTATTTAGCGACTGCAGTTTTTCATTTGGAGCGGATAACTGGTCAACGGTTGCCATCATCTCGCGAAAGCCAAAACGGGTTATCACTAACGCCAGAAAAAGAGCAACAAAAACCAGTAGAAAGCCCGCCAGGACTTTTCTTTTTACCGAGTTTGGATGTAATTTTTCTTTAAAGTGCGGCATCTTCTTTTCCCCTGGAGACTACGTGCAATTTAACTGTTATTCTCCAACGAATTAGCAGAAGAACAATTATAGGCAATGAAGAGTTTTATTTGGCGACGGTTTGCTCCATCAATAAATTGCGCTTGTTCATTTTAGCAAAAATAATTGTAGAGCATGAATGAGTGAAAACAACTTAATTAACAATAGATTCCTAAAAAAAGACAGGCACTTATTTTTGCGACGGTCCACTAGTCATAAACCCACTTTATCAACGTAAGGGAAGCCAAAAGGCAAATGATAATTGAGACCAAATCCAGAACAATTCCCGCTTTGATCATATCTTTCATACGTATATATCCACTTGAGAAAACAATGGCATTTGGAGGAGTAGCAATTGGAAACATAAAACCAATACTGGCAGCCAACGTTACTGGCATTGCCAGTAGAACAGGATTGACATGCAGGCCATCGGCCATTCCAAATACTACAGGTACAAATATCTGAACCAGGGCCACATTGCTCATAAATTCCGAAAGTAATACAGTGACGACGATAAGAGCCAGAATTAGCCATACATTATAGGTACTTTGTCCAGCTATCCAGTTGCCAACAGTTTGAATGATCCCTGTATTTTCTAGTCCGCTGGCCAGGCAAAGTCCACCACCAAATAGAAATAGAATTCCCCATTGGATATGGAACGTGTCTTTCCAGTCAAGCAAAAAGCGATAGTCGCGAAAATTTGCAGGCACGATGAACATCATTAACCCGCCAGTCATGGCAATGTTGGTATCGTTTAAAAGTTCCTGTTGAAAGAGATAGGTATTGAGTGCTTGCTGAAAAATCCAGAAAAATGACGTTAATGCAAATATGGTTAGCACACGTTTTTCTTCTTTGGAAATGTTACCCAGCTCGCTAAGTTTATTCTTGATCATGTCATCCGTTCCTTCAACAGACGCAATGTTATTGGGAAATAGTATTCGTGTTATGATCAAATGTGTGCTTAACAAAAGCGCGGTTGCTACTGGTACGCCGACCAACATCCATTTTCCGAAATCAAGTTTTTGATCATAGAATTCATCTAGGAGCCCGGCAAAAACCACGTTTGGAGGCGTGCCGATAATCGTAGCCAATCCACCCAGGGTTGCCGAGTACCCCACCATCAGCAATAGTCCCATGGCAAAATTTCTTTCGTTTTTGGGAAGTTCATGCACTTTAAGATCTTCTTTACTCTTTAACAAATGAATTACGGACAGGGCAATAGGAAGCATCATCATAGCGGTGGCTGTATTACTGATCCACATGCTAATGAATGCCGTGGCAATCATAAAACCCAAGATTATTCCATTACCCGAGGTGCCTGTGGCCCGAATCAGGTTGAGGGCAATTCGCTCGTGCAAACGATGCTTTTCCAAGGCAAGCGCTATCATGAATCCCCCTAGAAACAAAAAAATTATAGGATTGGCATAGGGAGCGGCGGCTTCCTTCATTTTCATTATACCCGACAAAGGAAAAAGTATAAGAGGCAAAAATGAAGTGACAGGAATTGGAACAGCTTCGCTTACCCACCAGGTGATCATCCAGGCTGCTATAGCCAGTACTTTATGAGCGCCGGGAGAAATAAAGGTTGAGGGTAATGTAATCCAGCACACCACAAATAAGATGGGGCCAAGAAAGAATCCAATATGTCGCCCTGAACGTAAAATTATATTCACTGAAGGAAGTTGAGTTTTTCAAAACTAGTTTTTTTGAATTGCCACGCAAATTATTCAAGACCATTTCGAGCCTTTATCGTTTCATTCTAATGAATTTATCAGTCGACCTTAGGTGTTGTATTACGGAATAATAAAATGAGAATGTACAATAAACCATTGCCGACTTCGACTACGTCTCTATAAAGCCTATGATAGCGATGGATTTTGCCATGCAAATAAAAGAACAAACATTTCTCAAGGAGAAAGACCGGTTACTGGGATTTATACGCCACCGGGTTTCGACGATTGAGGAAGCTGAAGATATTTTACAGGACGTATTTTATCAGTTTGTAGCTGGCTATGAGACTATTGATTCGCTCGATCGTGTTACTTCCTGGTTGTTTTCGGTAGCAAGAAATAAAATTATTGATCGCTACCGACGGGACTCGGTCAGGCCAAAAAGGGCTGATTTAGCCACAACAACAGGTTCCGACGACGGAACTCCGTTAACTCTTCAAGATATTTTACCTGACCTTGGAAACACGCCCGAAGATGTTTATCTGCGCGAAGCTATTTGGGAAGCCATACTCGAAGCTCTCGAAGAACTTCCACTTGAGCAGCGTGAAATATTCATTCAAAATGAAATAGAAGAACAAAGTTTCCGGGAAATAGCGGAAAGGACAAATGTCTCAATTAACACGCTGCTATCGCGTAAACGATACGCTATTCTGGCGCTGCGCAAGAAACTACAACGATTGTATGACGACATTTAAAATGCGAAGTATGAAAATCGGTATGTTTTTGAAATGCACGGTGGCGGTCCTCGCCCTTTTATTCTTCTTCGCATGGATTACCATGCTGCTTTGGAACTGGCTAGTGCCCGTGTTGTTTACCGGACCAGCTATTTCTTATTACCAGGCGCTTGGTTTATTGGCTCTTACAAAGATTTTGTTTTTTGGAATAGGCGGAAGGAGAAATTGCCAAATGGACGGAGCTCAATCTCATTGGAAATACAGATTCAATCAAAAAATTTCTTCGTTAAGCCCGGAAGAGCGTGAAGCCTTTAAGCAAAAGATGAAAGAAAAGTGGTGCTCACCACCGGAGAAGACCGATATTAAGGATTCCGTGGTTTCAAACGATTGAGACTCATTCCTTGAAATTCTTGTTAAATATCTTAAAAAAATTTGAACCCAAGTCGCTTTAATGCGTTGAAGGAAACTACGGAAACTTTTGTTATGTTAAAAGTTTCCGTAGTTTTGTCGCCCTATGGAACAACTGGAACAACTGGATATTAAAAAGAAGATTTTAAACGCTGCTGAAAATCTTTTTATGAAATATGGTGTGCGCAGTATATCAATGGATGACATCTCGCGTCATTTGTCAGTGTCAAAAAAAACGCTGTATCAGCATTTTATTGACAAGGAAGATATTGTTTCCATGACGTGCCAGGCACACATAGATTCCATGGCAAATCAGATCACTGAAATCAGCAAGAATTCAAAAAATGCGATCGATGAGTTGGTCAAAATTTCAACCTGTTTAAAGCAGAATTCAGAAGACACAAACCCCTCACTTTTGTTTGACCTTCAGAAGTTTCATCCAAAAGCGTGGGCTGTGTGGGTGAACCACAAAAATAAATTTATACGCGAATCGGTCATACGCAATCTAAAGCAAGGAATAGAAGAAGGGCATTACCGTCCTGAGATCAATGTAGAAATAATCGCTACGATGAGATTAGAACTGGTGCAGTTACCATTTGATGATAATGTTTTTCCTTCATCGAAATTTAAAGCTGCTGAAATTCAGATGCAGATCTTCGATCATTTTGTGCATGGCCTCGTTACCGAAAAAGGAAAAAAGCTATATCAAAAATATAAGGAAACATTAGGAAGACCATCCGACTTTAATCATTAACATATTCTCTACTATGAAACGAATAATTTTTACACTTTTAGTTTTAGTACCGTTATGGTCGAATGGCCAATCACCCGTTTCGACCTCTTTTACCCTTGATCAATGTATTACATATGCACTAGAAAATACGGTTGAAGTTAAAAATGCTCGAATAGACGCACAGATATCGGAAGCAAAAGTAAGAGAAACGACGGGTCTCGGTTTGCCTCAGGTTGATGCTAGTGTGGCATTACAGCATAATCCCAAGCTTCCAAGGTTTTATCAGCGATACGATGCAGAACAGACAGGCTTTTTCGATTTAAGCGGGATTCCCGGCATTCAATCAGGAGATGTGGTTGCCTTTCCCAATGTGTTTCAACTTCCAAGCAATGGAAGCGCAGGACTGACGGTCAATCAACTTTTGTTTAGCAGTTCTTATCTCATTGGATTAAAGGCTGCAGGAACTTACAAGGAATTAGCCTATAAGCAAGAGCAGCAAACTCAGACAGAGGTCGTTGAGAAAGTGATGAAGGCTTATTATGCTGTCATCGTGAACGATGAGCGAATTTCGTTGCTTGATAATAACATCGCTCGGATTGATACATTGTTGGCAACGACGACTGCCTTAAACAAGAACGGATTCGCGGAAGAAATCGAGGTCGATCGCATCCAGGTCCAGTTCAACAACTTGAAAACGGAACGGCTGAAAACTCTTAATCTTCAAAATCTGAGTTTGAGTCTTTTAAAATTTCAGATGAATTATCCGATGGAGAAGCCATTGGAAATAGAAGGAGATCTGACAGAATTAAAGGTTGACGATAAAGTTTTCGAGGAATATCAACAGGGTTGGGATTATAACAACCGAATAGAATATAAGGTGTTGCTAACACAAAGAAGACTTCTGGAGCTTGATATTAAAAACAAGTTTGCGTCATCCATTCCCAGTCTTAAGGGAACTTATAACTACGGATACTCAACACAATCGGCAAATATTGCAGGTTTGTTTAAGACTGAATCTGCGGTTCCGTCAACAGATACGTTTGGACCCGACAAGTGGTACTCTTATTCTTCCTTTGGTGTTACCCTAGATATTCCTTTATTCAGCGGATTGCAACGATCTAATAAGGTTCAACAAGCACGACTGGAATTGTTGAAAACTCAAAACAGTTTCAATTCCCTTAAACAAAATATTGATTTGAGCATTCAGCAAAACACGTTGACTTACCAAAACTCCCTAGAGACTTTAAAATCACAAGAAGGGAATATTAAGCTAGCGGAAAAGATTGCCCGTGTAACCAAAATAAAATACGAACAAGGTGTGGGGTCAAACATTGAAGTAATAGACGCGGAAAACGCTTTGCGCGAAGCTCAGGTAAATTACTATAACGCGCTGTATGATGCGCTTATCTCGAAAGTGGATCTTGACAAAGCGTTTGCCAAACTCGATCCTGCCAAATACGTAACCACAACCTCTAAATAGTAACCACATGAAAAATACATTCTATATGAAATCAACGTTTTACTCTAGATTGTCGCTGTTGGCAACCGTTGTAATTTTGACAGCATGCAGTGCAGCAACACCGGATGATAAGAAAGCGCAGCTCGAGAAATTAAAAACGCAACAAGCTGATATTGCTAAGCAAGTTCAGCAGTTGGAAAAAGAAATGGTAAAAGAAAATCCTGACTCCGTAAATGTCAGGTCAAAGGATGTCGCTGTAACGCCAGTGGAGGCACACAAGTTCGATCACTATGTACAAACACAAGGTCATATTGAAGCGGAGGATAATATCGCCCTTAGCCCCAAGTCTCCGGGCGTTATAACCAATGTTTATGTAAATGAAGGCCAACAAGTTTCCAGAGGTCAGCTATTGGCCCAAATTGATAACGGAGTTGCTTTACGGAACATCGAATCGCTTAAGACGCAGTTGGAACTTGCTCAAACTGTTTTCGAACGCCAAAAAAACCTTTGGGACCAAAAGATCGGCACTGAAGTTCAATTTCTTGAAGCCAAAAACCGCAAGGAAAACCTCGAGCGGCAAATCGCTTCAGCACAAGAACAAAATGAAATGTTAAAAATAAAATCGCCGATCAATGGAACAGTAGATCAAATAATAGCAAAAATCGGAGAAGCGGTTTCTCCAGGTCAGCCAGCAATTCGCGTGGTTAACACTTCCGACTTAAAGCTTACTGCAAGCGTTTCTGAAGCTTATGTAACGAATATCAAAAAGGGAAATAAAGTGCTGGTAAACATTCCCGAATTAAAAAAGGAAATTGAATCTAAAGTAACATTTGTCGGAAGGACCATTGATCCTCTTTCACGCACTTTTACCGTAGAAATAAAATTACCTTCTGAAGCTGACCTCAGGCCCAACATGACCGGCGTAATCAAAGTAGTCTTTCATACAGAACCTTCGGCTATTACCATTCCGATCAACGTGGTTCAGGATATCAATGGAGAAAAGATTGTCTTCGTAGCTGAATCTAAGGGAAAGAGTTCAGTAGCCCGCAAAAAAGTAGTGAAGGTAGAAGGTGTGTACAATGGAATTGCACAAGTCACCGGACTCGCCGCAGGCGATAAAGTTATTACGTTTGGTTACCAAGGTTTGAATGACGGAGAATTTATCAAAATATAAGATGCCATAAGGTGTGAAATGACAGAGACCTAACGCTCCTTTTCATATCCGAAGTGCTCATTAATCTCTACAACTATGCAAGACACCGAAAAAGAATTTAAGCCAACCAGCTGGGCCATTGACAACAAGATCAGTATTTATGTAGCAACTGTAATTATTTGCTTCGCAGGTATTATGACCTACGTGAGTCTTCCGAAGGAAAACTTTCCCGAAGTTGTATTTCCTCAAATTTATGTACTTACCATATATCAAGGTGCTCCGCCTACGGATATTGAAAACTTAATTACAAAACATCTTGAAAAAGAAATTAAGTCCATCAATGGAGTTAAGAAAATGTCGAGCAACTCGGTTCAGAATTTCTCGAGTGTCATTATCGAGTTTGAAACCGATATTGACGTAACGGAAGCGAAGCGCGATGTACAAGATGCCGTAAACCGTGCAAAAACAGAATTGCCGGTACTGGAGCAAGATCCTGAAGTATTTGAGATCGATATTTCCGAGGTACCAATTATGAACATAAACCTATCCGGAGATTACGATCTGCAAACTTTAAAACGGTATGCAGAACTTATGCAGGATAGAATAGAGGCCGTACAACAAATCCGCAGGGTCGATATCATTGGCGCTCTTGACCGCGAAATACAGATCAACGTTGACTTATATAAGGCGGCATTAGCAGGAGTAGCATTGAATGATATCAGACAAGCCATAGCGGGAGAAAATGTCATCATTCCTGGCGGACAGCTCGCTGTTGCCGGAGTGAAGCGCTCGATTAGTGTAAGTGGTGAATATGTCGATGCGGAAGGAATGGCCAATACAGTAATAGGCTCAATTCGCGGGGCTAAGGTTTATCTGAAAGATGTAGCCGAAGTGGTCGACACACACAAAGAGCAAGAGAGTTTTGCTCGGCTGGATGAAAAAAATGTTGTCACGCTCAACGTTATTAAACGAAGTGGCGAAAATCTGATTTTAGCTTCGGATGAAATCACTTCAATCATTAAAGAGTATGAAGGCAGTATATTACCTCCAGGTCTTAAGATTACAGTTACAGGTGATCAGTCGGAGAACACGCGCGTAACGCTTCATGACCTTGTAAACACCATTATTATTGGCTTTATATTGGTAACAGTCATCCTGATGTTTTTCATGGGAGCCACGAACGCAATTTTCGTTGGACTATCAGTTCCGCTTTCAGCTTTCATAGCATTTCTGGTATTTCCCGCCATAGGTTTTACATTAAATATGATGACGTTGTTTTCATTCCTGTTAGCCCTGGGGATTGTTGTGGATGATGCCATCGTGGTAATTGAAAATACCCATCGTGTCTTCGATAATGGTAAGGTTCCAATTCGTAAGGCGGCTAAAATTGCCGCCGGTGAAGTATTCCTTCCCGTATTTTCGGGAACGTTGGTAGTGTTGGCACCTTTTATTCCATTGGCATTTTGGCCCGGAGTAATAGGGGAGTTCATGATGTACTTACCGGTTACGCTGATTATTGCTTTGCTGGCTTCCCTGTTTGTGGCTTACATTATTAATCCCGTGTTTGCTGCTGATTTCATGCAACCGCACGATCACGACCACACCAAGAAACCTACCGTAACCAAAGGATTTAAAATCACAGCAGTTGTTTTTGGCTCGATAGCCCTCGTATCCTACATCATAGGCGCCATCGGGATGGGTAACTTTGTGGTATTTTTATTTATTCTTTATGTGTTACATCATTTTTTCATATCTCAGGTAATCATTCGTTTTCAAACCAACACCTGGCCTAGAGTACAACGCAACTACAAAAACCTGGTGGCGTGGTGCCTTGGTCGCTACAGGCCGATATGGATTGTGGTGGGAATCCTCGTTTTGTTTGTCTTCTCAATCGTGTTTACCGGAATTCGGAAACCTCCTGTCGTATTCTTCCCTCAAGGTGATCCTAATTTCATTTATGCTTATGTCAGGATGCCGATTGGTACGGATCAACGAATCACCGATTCCGTTACGCAAATAGTAGAAGACAGAGTTACCAAAGTTGTTGGGAGAGACAATGCTGTTGTTGAGTCTATTATATCGAATGTGGCAATAGGAGCCAGCGAAGATCCAATGGAAGGTGGCGGAACATTAGGCAGTCCACATTTGGGTAAGGTTACCGTTGCCTTTGTAAAATTCTCGCAGCGTGATGGTCAGAACACCCGCGATTATATGAATAAGATCAGAGACGCTGTTAAAGGTGTTAAAGGTGCAGAGATTTCTGTTAATCAGGAACAGGGTGGACCTCCGACGGGAAAGCCAATCAATATTGAAATTGCGGCCGATGATTTTGAATTGCTGGCCGGTACATCTACCCGGCTTAAGCGATACCTGGATTCACTTCAGATTCCCGGTGTCGAAGAGTTAAAATCGGATTTTCAAAGCGATAAGCCCGAGATCATTATTAACATTGATCGCGAAAAAGCGAATCGCGAGGGGATTTCTACTATGGCAATCGGTCAAACATTGGCAACCGCTGTATATGGAATAGAAGTTTCAAAATTCAGAGATGATAATGATGATTATCCTATTCAACTCAGGATATTAGAAAGCCAGCGCAACGATGTGAATACACTCATGAATCTTCCTATCACTTTTCAGGACATGAGCAACAATGGACAAGTTCGCCAGGTACCGCTTTCAGCCTTGGCAACTGCAGATTATTCAAACAGTTATGCTGGAATCCGCCGAATTGATCAAAAGCGTGTCGTTACGCTGGCTTCAAATGTATCAGGGGGACTTAATGAAAACGAGGTAGTGGCTGATATAAAATCACGACTCGAAAATTTCACCATACCTGACGGAGTCACCGTAGACATGACAGGCGCGCAGGAAGACCAAGCTGAAACCTCCGCTTTTTTAGGAGTGGCAGCGATGTTAGCGTTCGGACTAATTTTTATGATTTTAGTGACGCAGTTTAATTCGATTAGCCGGCCGGTAATCATAATGGCCGAAATCCTATTCAGTATTATAGGTGTGCTCATTGGCTTTTCACTTTTCAAAATGGAGATCTCCATTGTTATGTCGGGTGTAGGTATAATGGCATTGGCTGGGCTTGTTGTTCGAAATGGTATTTTACTTGTTGAATTCACAGATTTACTCCGGTCACAGGGTATACCATTGAGGGAAGCTATTGCGGAAGCTGCAAAAACGCGTATGACACCCGTTATGCTGACTACAATTGCTGCGACAATAGGATTGATTCCGCTGGCTGTTGGATTGAACATTGATTTTGTGACACTATTTACCGATTTCAATCCTCACCTTTACTTCGGGGGCGATAACGTGGCATTCTGGGGCCCTCTATCGTGGACTATGATCTTCGGTCTGGTATTTGGAACTTTCTTAACCCTGGTATTGGTTCCTGTGATGTATCTTCTCTCCGTTAAATTGAAGGAGCGGATTTTTAAAACAAAAACCAATGTCGTTCTTAGTACACGGGAAGGAAGTGAGGGTGGTATTGTTACTACGTGATGATCAGTTATCCGTTAATAGTTAATCGCGAAATCAGCTTCGAGCTACGATTAACCAATAACAGCTAACGTTTAACTTATTTAAAAGAAAAATCAAAAAAAGTCGTCTTCTAACAGAGACGACTTTTTTTCTTTATGAGACCACGCATTATGACATTAATTTTTGTAACCCTTATTTTCCTGCTGATTGACTATTATGTCTTCCAGGCGATTATTACGGTTAGCAAGAACTGGACACCTGCTTGGAAAAATCTATTACAAGTTGGATTTTGGACGCCTACTTTATTGAGTGTTACCGCATTGCTTTGGTGGACATTTGATGATCCTTATAAGTATAGTCCAAGTTTCAGAAATTGGATGCTGACTGGATTATTCGCTGTTTACTTTTCTAAAATCTTTGCCGTGCTCATTTTGTTTATGGAAGATATAACCCGTGGCGTAAGGTGGGTGGCCAGTTTCTTTTATAAAGCCTCGGATGAGAGCATTGCCGGAGAAGCAATATCGCGTTCGGAATTTTTATCGAAGACCGCCTTGGTAGCGGCAGCCATTCCTTTTGGAACCATGGCCTATGGAATTATTTCAGGGGCCCACGATTATAGGATAAGAAGACAAACTATAAAAATTCCAAATTTGCCAAAATCATTTGACGGGATTAAGATCGCTCAGATTTCCGATATTCATTCCGGAAGCTTTTTTAATAAGACAGCGGTAAAAGGAGGTGTGCAAATGGTGCTCGATGAAAAGCCCGATGTTATTTTTTTTACGGGTGACCTCGTAAACAACGAAGCCTCTGAAGTTAAAGATTACCTGGATGTCTTTAATAAACTCAAGGCTCCCTTAGGTACTTTCTCTGTTATGGGAAATCATGATTACGGTGATTACCACCGATGGTCCAGTTTGGAAGCCAAGAAAAAAAATTTCAAAGATCTTATACAAGCTCACGGTTTGATTGGATTTAAATTATTGATGAACCAAAATCATTTTCTTGAGTTGGCAGGTGAAAAGGTCGCAATTTTAGGAATAGAGAATTGGGGTGGTAGAGGATTTACGAAGTATGGAAAATTAGAGGAGGCATATAAAGGCACAGAGGAAGCCGCAGTAAAACTTCTACTATCCCATGATCCCAGTCACTGGGATGCACAAGTGAGGCCGATGTATGGTGATATTGACCTTATGTTTGCCGGGCATACACATGGGTTTCAATTTGGAATTGAGGTGGGTGACTTTAAATGGAGCCCTTCTCAATACGCCTATAAGCAATGGGGTGGCCTTTATCAGGAAGGCTCACAATATCTGTATGTGAATCGTGGTTTCGGATACCTCGGTTACCAGGGAAGAATCGGGATGCCTCCGGAATTAACACTTATTGAATTAAAGCGCTCCTGATTTTTGCTGTTTGGGGTATTGTTTAACTTTACCTGATGACTGAGGGTGTTTTTTATCGGATTAAAATGGCTGTAATCGCGTTGGTGGTCATCGTACTGATCGATATTTATGCCTATCAAGCCATCCGAATTGCCAGTAGCCGCTTTCATAGAATTTTAAAAGCCGCCACCAGAAGTGCGTACTGGAGCATGACCGCTTTTACCATCTTTATTTTGATTTGGATCAATACGGTTGGTATACCCAATGAAAAAATAAAGCAATGGATTATTATCTGGATTGGGATCTTGTATTTCTCAAAACTGTTCATGATCGTCATATTAATTGCTGACGATGTTAGACGAGGGTTTCATTTTACGAAGCGTTATTATAAAAAAAAATCACCCGAAGATTCGGAACTAGTTTCGACTAGAATTTCGCGTTCTGAATTTTTCGCAAAGGCTGCTTTGGCGTCCTGGAGCATTCCACTGGTGCCGCTTTCCTTTGGTATTATTTCCGGAGCGCATAATTTTCGTGTGCGGCGTGAAGTAATCTATCTCCCAAATTTACCCAAAGCATTTGACGGGATTTTAATTGGTCAGCTTTCCGATATCCATGCGGGCTCACTCTTCAATAAAATAGCGATTAAAGGTGGTGTAGAAATCCTGATGAATGAGAAGCCTGACGTAATTTTTTTTACAGGAGATTTAGTAAACGTGGAGACGAAGGAAGTAAATGAATATGTCTCCATTTTTGATAAGCTGAAAGCGCCGCTAGGCGTATATTCAGTCACAGGAAATCATGATTACGGAAATTATAGGCAATGGCCAAGTGATGAAGACAAAAGAAAAAATTTCCAGGCGATGACTGCTGCTCACAAGCAGATGGGTTATGACTTGTTAATGAACGAAAACCGTATCCTCAAAATCGATGGAGAACAAATAGCCATATTGGGAGTAGAAAATTGGGGAATAGGCCCGCCGTTGCGGTTTCCCAAATATGGCAAGTTAACAGAAGCCTACGAGGGTACGGAGGGCGCATCCGTTAAACTCTTGCTTTCCCATGATCCTACGCATTGGGATGCTCAAATCAGACCTGAGTTTCCCGGTATCGATGTGACTTTTTCAGGTCATACGCATGGTTACCAGATGGGTGTCAGAGTAGGCAATTTTACCTGGAGCCCAGCGCAATACAGGTTTAAGCAATGGGCAGGTCTTTATCAGGAAAGCAATCAATATCTCTATGTAAATCGTGGGTTTGGTTGTATCGGATATCCCGGAAGAATTGGAATGCCTCCGGAGCTGACGATCGTAAAATTAAAGCGCGGAGTAGGGAAGGGGTGAGGGGATTGAGGATTGAAAAATTAGAAGATTGAAAGATTTGAAAATTGAAAAATTATCTTACAATTTTACAATCTTCCAATCCTACCTCCTCAACGCAATCACATCCTCCATTTCTGGTTTTAGTTTTTTATAAAGGCTTTCGTAGATAGCAAAGGCTTTCATGTATACAGCATGATGTTCCTGGTTGGGACTATACGTTGCATCTTCCGATGGTTTGAGCTGATTGTAATCTTTGATAAGGTTTAAAGCTTTAAAGCCCAGGTAGGTCGCGCCAATAGCGGACGCATCTTCTGCATTAATCAGGCAAATTTTCTTATTAAATATATCGGCCAGTATCTGAAGCCATTCCTCTGACTCAACGAAACCTCCGCTTACATGAATTTGCTCAATTAATAAACCTGATGACTCCATAGCCGCAGCAATGCTAAAAAGTGCCATTGAAATTCCTTCAACTACTGCGCGGGTAAAATGAGCCTGGGTATGAAAATTCCGGATTCCAAAGAAAGCACCACTCGCTTCACTATCCCATATAGGAGCGCGCTCGCCCAATAGGTAAGGTAAAAAAATCAACCCTTCAGCTCCGGGTTTGATGTCATTCATCTCGTGGAATAACGCATTGTAATCATCGTCTGATTTAAGCGTTTTGCGTAAAAAAATTTCGATATACCATTTAAGCACAACCCCACCGTTGTTAATTGGTCCGCCTGAAATAAAGATATCCTTAGTCAAAAGATAATTAAATGTCATGGCTTGAAAATTAACCGTAGGCTTTGTATTGGCCACACGAATTGCCCCGCTTGTTCCTATGGTTAATGCAGCAATACCGGGGGTGACGGCGAAACTGCCGAGGTTAGCCATGCAGCCATCACTCGCACCAATAAGAAAGGGTATATTTTCGATTAGGGTGAAGTCCTTTACTATTTCTGATTTAAATTCTTTTCGGGAATGAGTAACCTCAACTGGTTGGGAGAGTTGTTGTGGCGTGATCCCACAAAAATTTAGCGCGTCCATGTTCCATGCTAACTTTCCAATGTCAAATAATCCAGTAGCGGAAGCGATAGAATAGTCAACTTCGAATTCACCAAAAAATTTAAACCATATGTATTCTTTTATGGAAATGAACTTATACGCTTTCTTAAATAACTCCTGTCTATTTTCTTTGAGCCACTTGATTTTGCATAGTGGTGACATGGCATGAATGGGGGTGCCGGTTTGGGCATAAATCTTTTCTCCTTGCGAACTGCTTTTTAATGCTTTAGCGATCAAAGCACTTCTGTTATCTGCCCAGGTAATCATGTTCATCAGCGCATTCCCATTTTCGTCTACCGGAATCACACTGTGCATAGCACTGCTAAATACAATTCCACCAGGTTTTTCTTTCAGGTGGTCGACCATCCCGAGAACACATTTAACTACAGCTTGCCATATCAATTCAGGCTCTTGTTCGCTATACGTTAACTCAGGGCTGTTGGTAGGATAAGACACCTGAGTGGAGTGGATCACTTCCCCGGAAGTTTTTACAGCAACTGCTTTCGAACTTCCCGTGCCTATGTCGATACCAATTAAATAATTCATGCGATTTTTAGAGGTGGAAGATAGGAATAAAAACAAAAAAAGGGCATCCGATTTTCAGATGCCCTTCCCGGTTTAGGTTATAAAGCTATTACAGGCTCGCTGCCTCCATCTCTTTTCTGCGTTTTGCATCTATGGAATAACGCCCTGCTCCAAAAACCATAAAGATTAACAAGCCAACCAATACCACTATAGACAACCAAAGCTCCATATGCTGGCCAATGGAAAGAAAACCTTTCGGAGCGTTCACCATAAAAACAGCCCCGATGAGTATGGGTATTTGCGCTAGACAAACAATTCGTGTGAAGAGACCAAAGAAAATCATCGGGCCACCAAGAATGTGAGCAAATACAACATAATGGGCGAGCGTCATTCCTGCGAAATAGACATTTATTCCAGAAGTCGTCATTTGAAGTTCTGACATGTGGGTAATAAAATAAAAACCTTTATAGGTAACAAATGCGCCAAGAGCAAAACGAAATAGATCTAAAAATCCAGGACGATGACTGTTACCCCACCGCTCGAGGTTGGCAATTACATTCATAAGATTGGGATTGTTTATACAAATTTTACTAAACTATTTCCTAAAAATCAAGAATTATCTCAGTATTCTGCTAGTGACTTGAAAAGCAGATTCGAAACATGGTGTTGTTATCGATAACAAGTGATAATCATGATCAGGTCTCGGCTATTGCAAAGCGACAATGGTAAATGGAGTCTGCAGAAAAAGTCGGGGCCTTCTAACCTTATTACCTTATCTGATACAGCAGCTCATCGAATTGTAATGACCAGAAAATAATGTAATAAGGTTGTTTCGTCATATTCCTAGCCTGTAATAAGGTTTAGAAGTGCATGATTTTTATTGAGTGTAGTCATTTTTGCTTGCACTTGATTTAGGCAGGTATTATGGATGGATTTCCTATTTCAATATTTTTTTGAGCTTAATGTGAAGTTTTACTTTTTAAGCAGGTCCGGAAGAGAGAGAATTTAGAGCAACGTTTTGTTAGCTAACGGTACCTCATGTGAGAACAAAAACTTCAATGTGAGAAAGAAATAGTCAAAGCTTAACTCTCTACTATTTTATGGGCGATGAACTAAGAGCAACATTTTATAGCACATAAATAAAAGCTTGTCGGAAAATTTAGGCAAAAAAAAACTGCTCATGAGAGCAGTTTGATTACAATATCGGTAGGATTAATACTCGTTATTGGTTCTGCGGTTGAAACCACCGCCTCCACCGCTTCTATAACCACCACCTCCTCCACCACCACTACGGGGGGCATCAGTTTTAGGTCTTGCTTCGTTAACGACCAAGGTTTTACCTAGGAAGTTGAAACCGTTAAGGCTAGTAATAGCTTGACGGGCACTAGCATCATCCGACATTTCAATAAATCCGAAACCACGGCTGCGCTGTGTAACTTTGTCCATAACAATTTTGGCTGAAGAAACTTCGCCATACTCTTCGAATAATCCCTTCAATTCCTGTTCGGATGCCTTAAAAGGGATGTTGGCAACGTAAATGTTCATTGTAAAAATAAGTAAATGAGAAAATAAGTTAATGCCAACTGGCAAACTTGGCTGGAACTACTACTCAATAAGAGGGCCTCAGTAAAGAATGACAATCAACATTTAAAAATAAGAAGAAAATCTGATTAATCAGAAAAAGATATATTTTCGCCTTTTGCAGGCTATTTAGAGGGTATTTAACCTAAAAGACACCGTATATCAACTGCGGAAACCTGCAAAAAAACGACTATTTACTGATAGAATATTCAGATCGGACTGAGGCTAATAAGCTCGGTCGACGCTCCCTGATCCATACACTTTTTTCTGTGCACTCTTCGTGTTTCCCTTATGTTTTACCTGTCCAGTGCCCAGTACCAATGCGTCTATATTGTTCGATACATTCAGCTGACAGAGACCGGTACCACTTACTTTAACTTTGGCGGTTTCAAGGGTGCAACTAAAGCCGTTGATCGTTCCAGATCCGCTGACAACTGCATCGAGGGCAGTAGCATAACCCCGAAGCGTCATTAAACCTCCGCCACTCAATTCAGCTTTTATAGTATTCCCTTTCAGATCGACATCCAAACTTCCATTTCCGGAAACGCCGAGGGTGACATAATCAGTCGCGATTGAATTTTCTGAGATAATTCTACCCGCTCCGTTGACTTGCAAGTCGTTGATGTTTTTAACGCTCACGTATAATTTCATGGTAGGATTAACTTTTATATCGTCAATTTTTGCCCAAAGACTTTTGTTAGGATTGTCAGGTTTTCGATCGACATTAACCATGAGAATTCCATTCTCCACTTTAATATCAGTGACAGCGAAAATTTCAGTCAATGCTTCAACTGTAATCTCTTGTTTATTCGTTTGCTTAAGATAAACCGTATAGTTTGAGTTTACATAGATACTTTTGAATTCTGGCAGTTCTAAAACTTTCTTGGTTGTCTGAGCCATACTAACTATGGAGGCACAAGCCAGAACAAGCAACATATATTTTTTCATATTGATGGATTGATTTGAAGATCAAATAACAGTACACTCAACAATAATTAAAACCTTCTCGACGATTAATAAGTAGGTTAGTCGGCTTGGTGCCTCGGATAAATTTAGTATTGCGTGTAAATATTACTTCTTGTTTCGGAAGATCGCTTTGAAGATCAGAATAAAGGCAATTCCTCCAATGCACATCATGAGTAGAATTTCTGGAGTAATCTGTTTGATGGCGTGCATGAGAGCTGTGCGTTAATAGTTAAACGTTAATCGTGCGGCATCTAAAAATACCATTAGTATTTAAATAATAGTAGCATCTGCCAAGTTCTTATTATTATGGCGGAATTTACATTAGAAATTTCCCCATTGAAATTCAACCTCCCAACGATCCAGCCTCCATTATCAACCTTTAACAATTAATTTTCAACATTTTACCATATCTAAAACCGGATCAATGTCTGAAATTTGATATCGTTTTTCTTATCGCCAACAATACTATCCATACCGGTCCCAACGAGCTCTTGATTCTTGTATCGGGTGTGAGCGTATCGTATCCAGAAGCTAATGTGTTTGTTAAATTTATATTGTATCATAATCATTTTACGAACACCAGCTCCAAAGTAAGCGGGCAAGGAATAGGCAAGAAAAACATCGTTCTCATATCCGTATTGACGGTTGTCATAGTCTTCGGTTTCAAATAACGCATAACGTCCAGTAAGTTTTATCTTACCGACATCGATAACTACATCCTGCATGACCGCAAATCCATGGCTTAGTTTTCCGTTAATTTTATACGTACTGAATTGTATCCGACTTTTGAATCGGAACTTGTCTGCAGAAGAACAATCAATGTTTATCCAATAATTATTTTTTTTGCCCTCCGCCACCTTATATAAATTGATAGGAAATGTTTCCACATTTCGGTTTTTTGTTTCCTCACGTGCTTGAATAAATATTTTTACTTTTCTGGAAGGTTCATAATTAAAACGAAGTAACCACTCATAACCCGTGGAAGGCGAATAGCTTCTAAATCGGAGCCAAGGGAATTCAAAAAAGTCAGCATATCCCGCGGTACTGAATCGTCTGTTAAAATTATATTTCCATCCCCAGTAAAGCCCCGTTTCGTTTTGAGTATTGGTACTCTCTGCGAAACCACTTGAATAAAAAGCATAAAAATTACGATCAAACTTTCGATACAGGATTGATAAATCAAGCTTGGGTGATAATCCACAAAGTATGCCGGCAATACTTGCATTACCGCCGTTCAGCGTGCGCGACATCTCACTAAAAAAGGCGAGGTTTTGAAACGCATAATTTAAAAAGAACCCTATGTTTTGATTTTTGTCCCCTTCAAACGTAAACTGATTGTACGCTGAAGGTGATCGACGTATGGGCGTTTCAAAATCTGTATGATGAATCATAATGCCGGCGTCCAACGCGCCACGTTTATATTGGACTACAGCTCCGATATTTCTTTCACGTATTTTTTTTCTAGTCTCCAATTCTTTTTGATTTCGATGGAGTCCGGTCGTTTGAAATGAAGATATCAACATTTCATCTTGGTCCATCGCCAACGTTGCATCTTTGTTGTTAACAGAATAAAATCCGGTTACCGCAAAATGGTTGGTTGCTTCCACTGATACTCCGAAGCCACGCATACCACCAGCTTCAAAAACCGATGTGTATGGCAAGAGACCAACATTGCTCCGTCTAACCGCAGTGATAGTTTCCCCTCCCTTGCCCATGCCGAAGATTCCACCCAACATGAGACCTTGCCCAAATTGGATTTGATAATCGCCCAGGATCAGGTTCTTTAATCTTCCTTTATTTTGAAGTTGAAGATGGTAAGAATTGTAATCAAGTCCATACTGCCTGGTTGATGGGCTCCAGTGCAGTTTTTCACCTGCATCTTTTTCCGAAGTAAATCCCACGCTAAAATCTCCAGGCCGGCTGGAACGAAAGCGCATATAGAGTCTGTCAGGTGAACCTAAAAATTTTGATGCTTCCTCCGTAGCAGACTCAAATCCTTTTTTCGTCTGTAGGGTGCGCTCGTATCGGAATAAAAAATAGTTCTCGCTTTCGTCGCGCACCCTTTTCAATAGTGAAGCATCAATGGCACCGGTCGGACTATTTACACGTACAAATGGAACCAGTCTGTAAATGGTTTGCAGATCAAATCCAGGTACAGCCTGAAGTTCATAAACCGAAATAAAATTCTCATGTTCAAGTTTATATTTGATAAGATTGTTGATTTGGGACTGTGTTAGTATGTTCGTGAATCGAAAATCCTCCTCGGTTGCCATGTTTAGGTTTATCGGATTTGCTGCTAGCTGAAGGAGGTTTTCATATAGCTCTTCATAGTTTAGGTCAAGGTCCTGAAATCCATAAAGTTCGTCTGCAATTTGACTTACATCGATTTCTTTGTTAGGAAAGTCTTGTGCAACGGAAAGGCTACAGTATATTGCGAGAAAACTAACGAGAACTGTTTTCATTTGATGTGTTTTTGAAAATGTATGTAACGGTTGCCTGGTGTCTTGCAGTAAAGGCGAAAGGGTGTTGATAGGCGTAATCCAGCTGGAATTTTTTTGTTCGAAATCCAAAACCAAAAAAACCAGCAATGGGAGTAACGTTGAAACCTGTTCTGACCACAAACTTTTTATTGACCTGGTATTCAAACCCCGTTTTCCAGGTAGCGGGATAATCTAAATCCTTTTCGATCTCAGTTGTCAAATAGGCCTTGGATGAAAGCTTTATGCCAATACCGGTCACTAAAACGGTAGGGAGCTTCTCATTTTCCGATGAGGATATGGTTGGCTGATTAACATTGACAATGTGAGCCCCTAAAAAGATGTTTTTAGTGAGTTGTGCAATTCCTCCAAAACTTATACTAACTACGCCCTTGCGCCCGAAACCTGCGGCATTGTATTGAACATAGTTTAGTTTTATACCTAATGAGGCCAATCCAAAAGTATTCCCAAAACATCCGGTAACGATTTGCTCATTGTACAAATTATCGCCGAAATGAAACACTCCTACTCCGGCTACTCCGAATTTAAGAGGCATTGCAAAGACAGCCGCAGTTTTGTTAAAAGGCCTGAATGAGGGTTGGACATCATACGTAAAAGAGGCTGACATCCTATCAACTTTTGCGATTCCCGCAACATTATTGAAGATTGACCATTCATCCTCCAGGCAAGAGGATGCAAAGCCGAGACCATTAGCGCGAGCGCCAACGAAGGATGATGAACTTTGGGCATTCGTCCGAAAAAGGCATAGCAATAGCATGCCGAGAGATAAAAAATGATACACAACGGGTTGATTTAATAATGCTTAAGTAACGTAATTTGATTGTAAAAATCAAAAAACTGAAACAGACTTTTTTAAAATTCCTTTCTTACATGGAAAAAAAAACCATTTTCCCCTTCCCCGTTAAAAGTATATTCAAAACGTATAACGGTATCGTACGAAGCCACAATATCAATTCCGCCGCCAGCGCTGGAAAGAAATTTGTCGGTTAATCGGCTGCTGATAGAATAATTTGGATAACTCTGAACATAGCCTAAATCAGTGTACATCTTTAAATATATCGAGAGTGGTATGTGTTTGAACTGTCGAATAGGCATGATATCCCATTGGTAGGTACGGGCAAATATCTTTTTTTTAATAGTTGTTTTGTTCAACGCGTAGGCAACCCCTTCGATGAGATAAACTTCATATCCTCTTACAAACTGCTTTTTGTATCCCATAGCTCCATAGTTAGAGTAAGGAAGGTCATCGGGCGTACTGATGTAGCCAACCAGATTGTTAGATAGATAAAAGTTCTTTTTTAGATCAAAAAATTTAGCATACGTAACGCTGGCCTCCAGCTTTTGAAGATCGTCCTTTGAACTGATCCCACTTTTAGCCGCCAAAACCATAAAAAAATGTCCCCTCAACGGATAGCCTATATAGTCACGGTGATCCGAAGTAAATTGGTACGTGATGATTCCGTAGCGCTGGGTATTTTTTTCATTGCCCAGATAGTTCGGATTCAGGGAAGGTATGGTATCGTTAATGCTATTGCTTCGATATTCTAATTTCAGTGCGTGAGAAACGTAAAATGAATTTCGATAGGTGTATGTTAGCCCTCCACCGCGTGTTACACGAAGGATGTCGTCAGCTTTTAAAAATTCCAGCTTATGATCTACAGTGCGAAAGGCAAGGTTCTTTGTTTCGGAAAAATCGGCGTCCAAAACAAGTCCATGTTTTTGCTTTCGATCGATGTAGGGAAACCGATAGGATAATTCAAATCGGCGTTGAAACCCAAATTGCGCCGTAACGCGAAAAGTTTCGTTACGCCCGCGCATATTAAATTGGTATAGCCGAAGTCCATAGTTGACGCGTCTAAAATCGTGATCATAATTTTGCCACCACTCATTAAAGTTCCGGTCCGATAGTTCAAAGATCGGTGCTGGGAATGTATACCATCGTTCATTTAAGTCAATAAGCAAGTCCACATGGTCTGGTTGGAGTTCAAGCGTTCTAATTTCAACCGTGTTGAAGAGCCGTGTGTTGATGAGTTTCTTCTTATCAAGGTCCAGGGTGCCCGGTAGATCAAGGCTATAAATTATATCTCCACTTTTAAGTGAAAGTTCACGTAAAATGATCTGTTCGCGGGTGATGCGATTTCCGATAATAAAAATCCTGTTGATGTGGATGAACCTTCCAACGCTATCGGGTTGTACCACAATCGGCGTCAGTTTGACAGAGTCAGACTGAGATAGTCCAGGCTGTGCCTGGAGGAGCCCCGAGGTTACTATACAAAGTATAACAAGTAAGATAAACGCCCGCATCTTTTTTTCCTAAGACTACCACTGGTATCAACCGTTAAAAATCTTCTGTATTATAAATTTCCAATCGCTTTTTTTCGGTATGATAGTGCCAGGATTAAGATACCCGCAATCACCAGAGGGATACTTAATATTTGCCCCATATTTAGCGGCAGGTCTTTTTCAAATGGTTCCTGAACTTCCTTCACAAATTCGAAAAGAATCCGCAGGCCGAAACACACGATCAGAAAAATGCCTAACAGTCTGCCCGCCGGTAACTTTTCTTTATATCGGGACCATATCCAAAATAAAAACAGGAACAAGAATACACACGAAATCGATTCATATAACTGTGCAGGATGTCGTGCAATCCCGAAGGTGGTGATCCTCGCCGCAAATTTTCCGTCCTGCAACGTGCCATTTGTTGTAGTGTTATCATCGGACGCATCAAAATATTCGTCTAGATTATTGCTCAACAGATTGCGAGCATTATAGTCAGTGAAGTTCTTGGCAACAGTCCCGTCCGTTCCTGCTTTAAAGAAAAGATAAATATTCAGAGGTATTCGGCCATTTGCTCCTTGTGGAATGGAATCATTAGGTTTAATAACGACAGATTCAATTATGCCCTCCGGGTCAAAACGTTTATTTGTAACCGCGTCCGTAAATTTACTGGTAAAAACAACTCCCCATGGCTTATCCGTTGGAAGTCCGATAATTTCAGAATTAAAATAATTGCCTAGCCGTATCAACGCGCCGGTAAGGGCCACCACAATAACAATACGATCGACTACCTGTAAAAAGGTTTGACCGGGTTTATTCTTCCGGCTGTAGATCCAGAGCGCGAATAGAATTCCGATCGTTGCACCGTGGCTGGCAAGTCCCTGCAAACCTGTAAACCGGAATGGATTGAATTCAAAAGGTAGAAAAATACTTAATGGATTTTCCCAAATAATTTCCGGTTGATAAAAAATAACATGACCTAGTCTCGCACCAATGATCGTTGCAATCACCATATAAATGGTTAAGGTGTCGACATCTTTTTCCGGCTTTCCTTCATTTTTGTAAAAGTGGTACATGAACTGCTGACTTATCAAAAAGCCTAAAGCGAAAAGTAATCCGTACCAGCGCAGAGAAAAGCTTCCATAAGAAAAGATCTCAGGACTTCCGTTCCAAATGATGTAGGTTAGTATACCCATAGTTGGCAAATATAATCCGTTAATTGTTATCCGTTAAACGTTTGCTTTTTTTTGAAGATTTTTCACTATTTAATATTTCAGTTACTGCTAAAGGGTTCTTAGAGCTTCTAACTCTTCGACAAAGCCAGACGAAAGTATCGGAAACCGGCACCATGTCCGCGGGTCAACATTCAAATCGTCAAGGTGGAGGGAAGGAGCGAGGCGCTCACGTTTCCATTGGTTTGCTGCCCATAGTCTGAAGAATTTTGCAATGTGAACTTTTAGTTGACTTGATTCATGGTTGGGTTTCATAGCATCAAACACTTCTATGGGTGACTTGCGTAAATAGATGGCATGTTTTTCTATCTCAACCAGGACAGTATAAGGCATTAAATCCGATTCGTCTGTTTGTTGATTCTCTAACGGACGAAGCTCGGCAGTTGGCTGAAGATTATTGACAGCCAAAAGCCCCGTGTGCCCTAGTTTTTCTTCAGCCCATCTAAGCCATTGAATAATAAAAGTCTTGCTAAGTCCAGCGATTGGAGCAAAGCTTCCGCTTGTATCGCCGTCCATGGTTGCATAACCGACATCCCCTTCACTTCGATTTGAAGTAGTGATAAGGACAGCCCGTTTTATATTGGCCAGCATCCAAATAATAGGAGACCGGGTTCGAGCCTGAATATTTTGCAGGGTAATATCATCGGTTTGCCATTCCAACTTTCTCCCTATCGTCTTTTCAATCTTTGTGGTGTAGGAGGTCACTTCTTCGTCGATGCTCCATTGATGAAATTCTGCTCCTATAGATTCTGCTAGTTGCTTCGCGGCCCGAAGCGTTTCGATAGAAGAATTTTTTGTTCCCTGATAAGCACACGTTAATAACGAGTTGACAGTGCGTTGCCAGTTATCTGTAACAGGAATATTTAATAGGGTGCAGAATTGTGAGGTTCCAAGCTCCTTCAAAGCTCTTTTAACCATCTCCGTGACAATCACGGCGCACATAGAAGAATCCGCGCCACCGCTCAATGAAAGCACAAATCCATTGGCTTTGCTTTTCCGCAGGTAATCGAACAATCCGAGGGAAATTGCTTGTGCCAGTTCTTCATTCTTTTCTTTATTATCGGTTAAGGCAACAGCTTTTGAGTCAACAGGATTTTCGAAATCAACTTCAGTGCCTAACACGTTAAAGGCTTTGAAAGAAAATCTTTTGTTGACGGCTATGGTTTTACCTTGCTGACAAATTATGATGTCGCCATCATAAATCATCCTACCAGCTTCGTTGCCTAATAAATTAGCAAATACATATACGCACTTAAACTTTTTTGAGCCTTCACACACTACTTCTTTTTCCCGAAGGAGGCTTTTAACCATAGCAAAATGACTTGCGCTGGGATTCAGAATAAGATCAACACCTCTTTCAAAAAGCCGGTAGCCCGGACGATCGTTCTTTCGCCATCCATCCTCGCAAATTTCAAAACCAAATTTCACTCCTTCTGCTTCATAGATAAGATCACCGATTTGAATGTTTTCATTTTCGCGAGTGATCTCTAACGTTTTATTGGGAATCCATGCATCAAACCAACGAGGTTCATAATGCACACCATCTCTGGCGAGAAATTGTTTTAACGTAATGCCCAGTATTTTTTTATTGCTGATAACACAGGCACCGTTGTACGTTATGGTGCCCACACGAACAGGTAGCCCCACGCTCACGGTAATGTCATCACAAAACTCACGAATATGTAGAAGTTCTTTCCACGCACGTTCAGGAAGCCAATCGCTAAGAAACAAATCTTCACAGCCATAGCCTGTAATACACAATTCTGGTAAGCACAATATTCGAATACCCTGAGATTTTGCCTCCCGGATAGCATCCATAATATTTCGCGAATTGTTGGCCCAGTCAAAAGGAATCTGATTGACTGTAGCACCACCGATTTTAACCTTCATTCAATCTATATTTAAGCTTACAGCTGACAGCGTACAGTTTACAGCTTTGGCACTTCGGCTCTCAACTTTAAGCTTGCTGACATCCTGCTCTGCCCTTGCTACTGCCAGCTAAGCTTACGCCAAACAGCTAAGCTTTCGGCACCTCAATCTAAGCTGTAAACTGTTAGCTGTACGCTGTAAGCTTTTTCTAATTTTCATTCAAAAGATCTAGCATCTCACATGTTTTTAAGGCAGCATCTTGTTCTGCTTTCTTTTTGCTATTGCCGTATCCGGTGCCTTTGGCTTCTTTGTTAACCAAGACTTGCGCCGTAAATTCTTTGTGATTCTTTCCTTTTTTTACATTCAGTATTTCAAAACGCACTTCTTTTCCTTCACGTTGTGCCCACTCAATAATTTTACTCTTGAAATTAGAATTTGAATTGACCAGGTCTTCCAAATCATAATTGGGAGTGATGAGCTTATCGATGACAAATTTTTTGGTTCGTAGATATCCCTTATCAAGATAGACAGCACCAACGATCGCTTCTAACGTGTTACCCAGAATCACTTGTTGGAGGTGCGCATTCTTCTGGTCGTACTGCACAATATTCGCAATGCCTATTTTGCGCGCGAGCAAATTTAAGGCTTCACGATTTACTATTCTGGAGCGAATTTCGGTAAGAAAACCTTCGGGCTTAAAGGGAAATTTTTTGAAAAGGTAGTCGGCTACCGCAGCGCCTAAAATTGCATCACCGAGATACTCAAGGCGTTCGTTGGACTCTTTGAATCCAGAAGCATTCGCTTCTTTGGCGATCGAGCTATGTACCGTAGCCAGCTTGTAGAGCTCCAGATTTGAGGGCGTAAAGCCGGCTATGTTATGTATAGCTGACAGCAGCTTTTTATCCGTTTTAGACTTTCCCTTCGGGAGTTTAAGAATCTTCCACACCAAGCGTCATTTCATTGAAAGTACAAATGCTAATGTAGCAATTATCATCGATCTAAATTTTACATGTTAGCCGATGCTTGTTTAAGGAATAAACTTTTTGAAAATAATGGAAAAATTATGGCCTCCAAAACCGAATGTATTGCTTAATGCTACATTCACTTCCCGGCGTTGTGCCTTATCGAAAGTTAAATTTAACCTAGGGTCCAGACCTGGATCGTGGGAAAAATGATTAATGGTTGGAGGAATGATAGACTCATTAATTGCTAATAAACAGGCAATGCTTTCAATAGCTCCCGCGGCTCCTAACAAATGGCCCGTCATTGACTTGGTCGAGCTGATATTCAAATTGTAAGCGTGTTCGCCAAATACTTTTTGAATCGCACGTATTTCCCCCAGGTCACCCAATGGGGTTGAGGTGCCATGGGTATTAATGTAGTCGACTTCTTCTGGTTTCACCCCGGCTTCTTCCAGAGCATTATACATTACTTTGGTAATCCCTGCACCCTCTGGATGAGGGGCGGTAATGTGATACGCATCGGCTGTCATACCGCCGCCCAGTATCTCACCGTAAATTTTTGCACCTCGTTTTTTAGCATGTTCGTATTCTTCGAGTATCAATGCGCCAGCACCCTCTCCCAATACGAACCCGTCGCGATCTTTGTCGTACGGCCGTGAAGCGGTTTCGGGTGAATCATTCCTTTCGGAAAGCGCACGCATGGCATTAAAACCACCTACCCCCGCTTCGCACACCGCTGCTTCAGAACCTCCTGAAACAATGATATCGGCTTTCCCTAACCGAAGGAATGTGAAAGCATCATAAATCGCATTGGTGGAAGAAGCGCAAGCCGAGACCGTTACAAAATTTGGACCTCTAAAGCCATATTTGATGGAAATATGGCCCGCACTTAGGTCAGGGATCATTTTCGGAATAAAGAAAGGATTGAATCTGGGAGTACCATCTCCCTTCGCATACGTCTTAACTTCTTCTTGAAAAGTTAATAACCCCCCGATACCTGATCCCCAAATTACCCCAACACGGTCGGGATTGAGATCAGCTAACGGGAGGTTTGAATCTTTTATGGCTTCATCGACCGCCACCATGGCAAACTGCGCAAAGGGATCCATTTTGCGCGCTTCCTTACGATCCATGAAGTTGCCTATATCGAAGTTCTTTACCTCGCAGGCGAATTTAGTTTTAAAAATGGTGGCATTAAAACGTGTTATGGGGGCGGCTCCGCTTTTACCAGCTTTTAGTCCATTCCAGAATTCAGGAAGCGTATTTCCGATGGGAGTGAGTGCACCTAGTCCTGTAACGACTACTCGCTTTAATATCATGTCTAATGGGGTGTGGTAATAAGAAGGCAGTAATCAATTATTTCTTCACATTTTGCTCCAGGTAAGAAATTGCCTGGCCTACTGTTGAAATATTTTCAGCCTGATCGTCAGGAATAGAGATATTAAATTCCTTTTCGAATTCCATAATAAGCTCTACAGTGTCAAGGGAGTCAGCACCAAGATCGTTAGTGAAGCTCGCTTCGGGAGTAACCTCAGATTCCTCAACACCAAGTTTCTCGATGATGATCTGTTTTACTTTTGTTGCAATTTCAGACATGTTTTTACAGTTTAATTATTTAAAAATCTGTGCAAATAAAGAGATTTGCGTCAATATTGTCAAACTTTTTTGATCTTGGCCTTACCGGGGATATAGAGTTGTATCGCAGGAGAGATTATGAAAAAAAGCAAGTTAATTATAGAATATGATTTTGACTTTGAGTTGCTGGGCATTCTTTCCGCAGCTCGGGGGTACAAACTTGCGTGGGAAATTAATCACTTATTGGGCATCCAATTAATAAAACAACCCGATTTGGTGGTTGGCTTCAAGAATAATGAAGAGAAAAGTTTTTCTTTTTTTGCTCATGAAACGCAGCTAAATCGTTTGAAACTGTTTAAAAACAAAACTTCTGAACAAGAAAGCGGAAAGTATTTCTTAATACCTGAATTTCCTCATTACGATTTTATAATTTTGGCCGCAATGGAAGAGCAATACCCCCAACAAAACATCATTCATTTGATTAGATCGATTGCAGACATTCAATTGGTCGCCTCAATTCCATTAGAAGGACTTAAATCGAAATCGAATTTTATCTTCTGATTTTAAATGAAGTCACTTTTTACATTCACCTACTACGAATTACCTTAAACCTGTATGCTAGAAAAAGTATCATTCAACAAGACTAAAATTGTTGCCACTGTTGGCCCAGCTTCAAATTCCAAACAAATGCTTCGCGCCTTGATCAAAGAAGGTGTGGATGTATTTCGTTTGAACTTCTCGCATGGTACCCATGAAGATCATCTTAAAGTCATCAATTATGTACGCGAGCTAAATAAAGAAATGGGCACCCAGATTTGCCTGCTTCAGGATTTGCAAGGGCCTAAGATCCGTGTCAATGAGATGGAACCGGATATTACAATAGAGCGCGGTCAGGAGTTAGTTATCACGACAAAAGAGCTTATTGGCAATAATAAAATCGTTAGCACTTCCTACGAAACGCTACCAAAGGATGTAAAAGTGGGAGATATGATTTTGATCGATGATGGGAAAATAGAATTGAAAGTAAAGGAAATAAGAGATGATGATGTACTGACCGAAGTAATCTATGGAGGTCTGTTGAAATCCCGGAAAGGAATTAACCTTCCCTTTACCAAAGTTTCGGCGCCCTCATTAACAGAAAAGGATTTAAAAGACCTTGAGTTTGGGATTTTGCATGACGTGGACTGGATTGCCTTATCCTTTGTTCGAAAAGCCTTTGACATTCAATCCATGCGTGCCATTATCGATTCTCATAAATCAGCGGCGCGCATTGTTGCCAAAATTGAAAAACCAGAAGCCCTTAGTAACATAGATGAAATTATCGCAGAGACGGATGCTGTCATGGTTGCCCGTGGTGATCTCGGTGTTGAAATCTGGATGGAGGAAGTTCCGATGGTGCAAAAAATGCTGGTGGAGAAATGCAATAAAGCGGGAAAGCCTGTTATCGTAGCCACGCAGATGATGGAAAGTATGATCGAGAACCCGAGACCTACACGTGCCGAAACGAACGATGTGGCTAATGCCGTTATGGATGGTGCTGACGCTCTGATGCTTTCTGCTGAAACTGCCGCAGGTAAGTACCCGCTGGAAGTAATCCGCAGCATGGTCCGCACGGTGGCTTCGGTAGAGAAAAATCCAAAAATTTATTACCACTTCCGGGAAGTAGATCGCAATTCGCCTACCTACCTTCATGATAATTTTGTATTAGCCGCGTGTAAACTGGCAAAAGATGTTGGAGCTAAAGCCATCGTAGGTATGACACAATCGGGCTACACCGCCTATCAATCATCAGCCTATCGTCCAAATGCCAATGTATTTGTGTTTACTTCAAACGCAGCCCTTTTAAATAAAATTAATCTGGTATGGGGTTCACAGGCTTACTATTATGATAAGACCAACTCAACGGATGAGACCATGGCCGATGTAGAAACTACATTAAAACGAGATGGCCACGTGAAGTCTGGCGACATTATCATCGTACTTGCAAGCATGCCGATTAAAGAAAAAGCAAGGACAAATACGTTAAAGGTGAATGTTGTGAAATGATGTGTGAGGAGTAAGAAGTAAGTGGTAAGTGGTAAGAAGTAAGCGGTGGTAGCACTGATTACCTCTTACCTCTTCCCTTTTACCTTTTACCTTTTACCTCTTACTCAACACCTAGGCTCTACCATAATCACCTCTTCCCTATCAACCACAACGGCGCCCGGAAGATCACCTTTCCTTTTCCGAACAAATTTTCGCGGGGTTACAACAACGGGACAGAGGGATTCATTTTTTCTTTTGGAGTAGAACGCTGCCAGTTGTGCCGCGCGTTCGATCACGTCTTTCGGAAAATTTTTACCCGATTGGTATTTAAGAAGCACATGCGACCCGGCTACATCTTTTGCATGAAGCCAAAGGTCATCCTTGTAGCCATACTTTAAAGTAAGAGTATCATTACTTTGAGCATTTTTGCCGATCCATATTTTAAAGTTGTTAAATTCAATTTCGCGATAAGGCATTGGAGCACGTTGTTTTTCTTTTCCGCTCATCACATTCAATTGCCCAACCACGGCTCGCAAGCCTCTTAAGTCTTCGGCAGCCTCAATCT